>NZ_JBIUBX010000011.1:40219-85180 GCF_044548445.1 Streptomyces sp. NPDC052016 | reverse complement strand
CCCGGCGCGGCGGGGGCGGGGGGGGGGGGGGGCGGGGGGGCGGGGCGCGGCGGCCCCGCCCCCCCCCCCCCCCCCCCCCCCCCCCCCCCCCCCCGGGACGGGACGGGAAAGGGCGGCGGGGGCGAAACCCCTCAAGGGCAACCCCGTCCGACCCCAGCCCGGAGGCTCCCTCACCCAACCCCGAGGACACCTCGCCCCGCCCGGAGGGCCCCCTCACCCCCGTACGACGTCCCGCCACGCCCCCGCCACAGCCGCGGCCACGTCGTGCGCCCCCACCGGCGCCCCGTCCGCCGCGAACCGCCCCGCCAGCCCGTGCAGATACGCCCCCACGCTCCCCGCGTCCACCGCCGAGAGCCCCGCCGCCAGCAACGACCCCGCCAGCCCCGACAGCACGTCCCCGCTTCCGGCCGTGGCCAGCCACGACGTCCCCGTCGGGTTCACCCGCACCGGGCCACCGCCCGCGTCCGCGACCAGCGTCGTCGACCCCTTCAGCAACACCGTCGCCCGGTACCGCGTCGCCAGCTCCCGCACCGCCGCCAACCGCCCCGCCTCGACCTCCTCCCGCGACACCCCCAGCAACGCGGCCGCCTCCCCCGCGTGCGGGGTCATCAACGTCGGCGCCGTACGCCCCCGTACGGCCCCGGCCTCCGCCAGCCGCAACGCGTCCGCGTCGATCAGCACGGGCACGTCCGCGGCCACCACCTCCGCAACGGTCCCGGCGTCGTCCCCGACCCCGGGCCCGACGACCCAGGACTGAACCCTCCCCGCGTGCCGGGGCCCCTGATCGGACACGAGCGTCTCGGGGAACCGGGCGATGACCGCCTCCCCGGCGGGCCCGACGTACCGCACGGCCCCCGCTCCGCCCCGCAACGCACCCGCGACGGCCAGCACGGCCGCTCCCGGGTAACGGGCGGACCCGGCGGCCACGCCGACGACGCCCCGCCGGTACTTGTCGCTCTCCGCCGCCGGCACCGGCAGCAACGCCGCCACCTCGGTGTGCTGCAGGGCTTCCAGCTCGGCCTGGTCGGCCGGCAACTCCAGCCCGATGTCGACGAGTCGGACCGACCCGGCGTACTCCCGCGCCGGGTCGATCAGCAGCCCCGGCTTGTGCGTGCCGAAGGTGACGGTGAGGTCGGCCCGGACCGCGTCGCCGTGCACCTCGCCGGTGTCGGCGTCGACCCCGCTGGGCAGGTCGACGGCGACGACGAGCGCCCTCGACTCGGCGGCGAGCGCCGCGAGCGGAGCGGCGTCCTCCCGCAGTCCGCCCCGGCCGCCGATCCCCACGATGCCGTCGAGCACGAGATCGGCCCGCCGCAGCACCTCCCCGGCGGCCGCCGGGACGACCGTCCGGCCCCCCGCCCGCCGCAAGGCCGCCAGCCCTCCGGCATGGGCCCGCTCGGCCGAGAGCAGCACGGCGGTGACCCCGGCCCCGCGGCGGGCCAGCCGAGCCCCGGCGTACAGGGCGTCACCGCCGTTGTCCCCACTGCCGACCAGCAGCACCACCCGGCGCCCGTACACCCGCCCCAGCAACTCCGCACAGGCGGCGGCGAGCCCGGCGGCGGCCCGCTGCATGAGCGTCCCTTCCGGGAGCCGCGCCATCAGCTCCCGCTCGGCGGCCCTGACCGTGTCCACGCAGTAGGCAGTACGCATGGCTCTACCCCTACCCCCACACCTACCCCTCCGCCACCACCACCGCCGAAGCCACGCCCGCGTCATGACTCAGCGACACGTGCCAGGCCTGCACCCCCAGTTCCGCGGCCCGCGCGGCGACACTCCCCCGCACCCGCAACCGAGGCTGCCCGCTGTCCTCCACGTACACCTCCGCATCGGTCCACAGCAGCCCCGCCGGCGCCCCCAACGCCTTGGCCACCGCCTCCTTCGCCGCGAACCGCGCCGCCAGCGAGGCGACCCCCCTGCGCTCGCCGCTCGGCAGCAGCAACTCGCTCTCGACGAACAACCGTCGCGCCAGCCCAGGCGTCCGCTCCAGCGACGCCGCGAACCGCTCGATCTCGGCCACGTCGATGCCGACCCCGATGATGCTCATGCGAACACCTTACGGAGCGGGGCCACCACGGACGCCGGCGTGCCGTCGCGCCCCCGATCACCGCAGACGACCAGGGACGCGGGGAACTGCCCGACCAGCCCCACCACACGGGAAACCGCCCGAACCAGCCCCACCACGCCCGCACCCCGCGAGCGCCCAGGCACTGCGCCCCCTCAGGCGCCCCGCCCACTCCTCTCTCCGCCTACTCCACCGTCACCGACTTCGCCAAGTTACGAGGCTGGTCCACCTCGTTGCCCCGTGCCGTGGCCAGCTCACAGGCGAACACCTGCAACGGCACCGTCGCCACCAGCGGCTGGAGCAGGGTCGGCGTCGCCGGAATCCGCACCAGGTGGTCGGCGTACGGCACGACCGCCTCGTCCCCCTCCTCCGCGATCACGATCGTCCGCGCACCCCGCGCCCGGATCTCCTGGATGTTGGACACGATCTTGTCGTGCAGGACGGACCGCCCCCGCGGGGACGGCACGACCACGACCACCGGCAGGTCCTCCTCGATGAGCGCGATCGGCCCGTGCTTCAGCTCGCCCGCCGCGAAGCCCTCGGCGTGCATGTACGCCAGCTCCTTCAGCTTCAGCGCGCCCTCCAGCGCCACGGGGTACCCCACGTGCCGCCCGAGGAACAGCACCGTGTTCTTCCCGGCGAGCGACCGCGCCAGCTCCCGCACCGGCTCCATGGTCTCCAGCACCCGCTCGACCTCACCCGAGATCTGGGCGAGGTCCCGGATGACGGCCCGGATCTCGTCCCCCCACTTGGTGCCCCGTACCTGGCCGAGGTACAGCGCCACGAGGTAGCAGGCCACCAGCTGGGTCAGGAACGCCTTCGTCGAGGCGACCGCGACCTCCGGCCCGGCGTGCGTGTACAGCACCGCGTCCGACTCACGGGGAATCGTCGACCCGTTGGTGTTGCAGATGGCGAGCACCTTGGAGCCCTGCTCCCGCGCGTGCCGCAGGGCCATCAGCGTGTCCATCGTCTCGCCGGACTGCGAGATGGCGATGACCAGTGACCGCGAGTCGAGGATCGGGTCCCGGTACCGGAACTCGCTGGCCAGCTCGACCTCGCACGGGATGCGCGTCCAGTGCTCGATGGCGTACTTGGCGATGAGGCCCGCGTGGAAGGCCGTACCGCACGCGACGATGACGACCTTGTCGACCTCCCGCAGCTCGGAGGGCGGGATCCGCACCTCGTCAAGAGTCAGCGCCCCGGAGACGTCGATGCGGCCCAGCAGGGTATCGGCGACAGCCTTCGGCTGCTCGGCGATCTCCTTGAGCATGAAGTAGTCGTAACCCCCCTTTTCCGCGGCCGACGCGTCCCAGTCGACGTGGTACGACCGCACGTCGGCCGGCCGCCCGTCGAAGCCGGTGACCGTGACCCCGTCCCGGCGCAGCTCCACCACCTGGTCCTGCCCCAGCTCGATCGCCGACCGCGTGTGGGCGATGAACGCGGCGACGTCCGAGGCGAGGAAGACCTCACCCTCCCCAACGCCCACCACGAGCGGCGAGTTCCGCCGCGCCCCGACCACCACGTCCGGCTCGTCGGCGTGCACCGCGACCAGCGTGAACGCGCCCTCCAGCCGCCGGCACACCAGCCGCATGGCCTCGGCGAGGTCGGCCGTCACCGAGAACTCCTCGGCGAGCAGGTGGGCGACGACCTCGGTGTCGGTCTCGGAGGACAACTCGTGCCCGCGCTCGGCCAGTTCGGCGCGCAGCACCGCGAAGTTCTCGATGATCCCGTTGTGCACGACGGCGACGCGCCCGGCGTTGTCGAGGTGAGGATGCGCGTTGGCGTCCGTCGGCCCGCCGTGCGTGGCCCACCGCGTGTGCCCGATACCCGTCGTCCCGGTCGGCAGCGGCCGCTCGTCGAGCTCCTTCTCCAGGTTGACGAGTTTGCCCGCCCTCTTCGCGGCGGCGAGTCCCCCGTCCGCCAGGACGGCGACACCCGCCGAGTCGTATCCCCGGTACTCCAGTCGCTTCAGCCCGGCCATCACGACCTCGAGCGCCGACTGCGACCCCACGTATCCCACGATTCCGCACATGAGCGGCAGCGTACGGCGAAAACGCGGCCCGAAAGGGCCTCCACGTGCCCGAATTCGGAAATTCCCACCGGGGTACGCACGCGTGACGCGCCCACATGAGGCACTCAACCGTCCTCCGTCAGCCACCTGGCGGTCACATGACAGCCACTCAGACACCCCCTGTTCGCATCGAACACGCGTGCATAGACCGGCGCCCCCTTCGAGCCCGCCGCTGTAGCACGGTGACGTAAGCCGAAGCCCGCGTCCCTGCGATCGAGGGCGCGGGCATCGGCACCGCCACGTCACGGAACAGACGGCCCAGGGCAAACAGACGACCCAGGGGAACAGACGGCGCAGACCGGGCCAGGACCGTCCGCCGGCGCGCCGCCCCGCGCCCACTCCCCGGCCCGCCGCCCCCGCGTCCGCCTCCCGGCCCGCCGCCCGGCGTCCGCCTCCCGCCCTCCCCGGCAACCACGGACAGTGACGCACAACACACCCACCCGCCCTCCGGCGACCACGGAGAGTGATGCGTGACGGACCCCACCCGCCATCCCCGTCAAACTCCGTTAACAATGGACTGTGATCTCTCCGGTCTCCTCGATGCCCCGGAGCGCCCACCGGCCCAAGCCGGAGGCGACTCCCTACGTCGACCTCACCCGCACCGAGTGGAGCGCGCTGCGTGACAAGACGCCGCTGCCCCTCACCGCCGAGGAGGTCGAGAAGCTGCGCGGCCTCGGCGACGTCATCGACCTCGACGAGGTGCGGGACATCTACCTCCCGCTGTCCCGGCTCCTCAACCTCTACGTCGGCGCCACGGACGGCCTGCGCGGCGCGCTGAACACCTTCCTCGGCGAGCAGGGCTCCCAGTCCGGCACCCCGTTCGTCATAGGCGTCGCAGGTTCCGTCGCCGTCGGCAAGTCGACCGTCGCCCGTCTCCTGCAGGCCCTGCTCTCCCGCTGGCCCGAGCACCCACGCGTGGAACTGGTGACCACCGACGGCTTCCTGCTCCCCACCAAGGAGCTGGAAGCCCGCGGCCTGATGTCGCGGAAAGGTTTCCCCGAGTCCTACGACCGCCGCGCCCTCACCCGCTTCGTGGCCGACATCAAGGCCGGCAAGGACGAGGTCACGGCCCCGGTCTACTCGCACCTCATCTACGACATCGTCCCCGACCGGCGGCTCACGGTCCGCCGCCCGGACATCCTGATCGTCGAGGGCCTGAACGTCCTCCAGCCCGCCCTCCCCGGCAAGGACGGCCGCACCCGAGTCGGCCTCGCCGACTACTTCGACTTCAGCGTCTACGTCGACGCGAGCGCCGAGGACATCGAGCGCTGGTACCTCAACCGGTTCAAGAAGCTGCGCCAGACCGCCTTCCAGAACCCGGACTCGTACTTCCGCAAGTACACCCAGGTGTCCGAGGAGGAGGCCCTCGACTACGCCCGCACCCTCTGGCGCACCATCAACAAGCCGAATCTGGTGGAGAACATCGCCCCCACCCGGGGCCGCGCCACCCTCGTCGTCCGCAAGGGCCCGGACCACAAGGTGCGGCGACTCAGCCTCCGCAAGTTGTAGGGGCCTGTTAGAAAGGCGTCATGCTGCACCTGCGCCTGATCACGCCGGCCGGGCAGACCGACGACGTGGTCCGCCTGATCGAGAACACCGTCGGCACCGCCCACCTGGTGGTGGTGCCGGGTGCCGCCCGCGATCCGGCCGGCGATGTCGTCCTGTGTGACGTCGCGCGCGAGGCCGGCGACGAACTCCTCAGCGCCCTGCAGGAGTTGGGGCTGGACAAGAGCGGTTCGATCGCCGTCGAGAACGTCGACCTGTCGCTGTCCCTGCGCGCCGACGAGGCCCAGGAAGAGGCACCGGGCGAGGGTGCCGACGCGGTCCTGTGGGAGCACCTGACGGACGCGTCGCACGAGGAGTCGACGCTCTCCGTCACCTACCTCGCGTTCATCACGCTGGCGACGATGATCGCGGCCTGTGGTGTGGTGCTCGACAACGCGATCCTGATCGTGGGCGCGATGGCGGTCGGCCCGGAGTTCGGCCCGCTGACCGGCGTCTGCACGTCGATCGTTCGCCGCGCCCCCCGGCTGGCCCTGCGCTCCCTGATCGCGCTGCTCACCGGCTTCGCGGTGGCCATGGCGGTGACCGTGGGCTTCAGCCTCTTCATGGACGCGATCGGCCTGTTCAGCGAGGAGCAACTGGAGGGCGACCGGCCGCAGACGGGTTTCGTCTACGCCCCCGACGCGTTCTCCTTCATCGTGGCCGTCCTGGCCGGCGTGGCGGGCACCCTCTCCCTGACCTCCGCCAAGTCGGGCGCCATGGTGGGGGTGGCCATCTCGGTGACCACGGTTCCCGCCGCCGCCAATGCCGCCGTGGCCCTCAGCTACGGCGACACCCGGCAGACCTGGGGCTCAACGGAACAACTCCTGCTGAACCTCCTGGGCATCATGCTGGCCGGCACCCTGACCCTGCTGGCCCAGAAGTGGTTCTGGGCGAGGCAGCGCCGGTCGGTGCCACGTGCCTGAAGCCCCGGAGTGGGGCGGGGCCCTGTCGCCTCGCGGCTCCGCCGCGGGCGTCACCGGCCACGGCGTACCCGCGGCCCGGACAGCACGGAATCCCCCGCCCCGAACCCGCTAACCCAGCGCGGACTTCACAGCGTCGGCGAGCCGCCCGGCGACCGTGCGCGCCTGGTCGATGTCGGCCGCCTCGACCATGACCCGCACCAACGGCTCCGTGCCGGAAGGCCGCAGCAGAACACGCCCCGTGGCTCCGAGCTCCCGCTCCGCCTCACCCACGGCGGCAGCGAGCTCGGCCGACTCGCCGACACGGGACTTGTCCACGTCCGGCACGTTGATCAGCACCTGCGGCAGCCGCTCCATCACGGACGCCAGCTCGCGCAGCGACTTCCCGCTCTCCGCGACCCGGGCCGCCAGCATGAGCCCGGTCAGCGTGCCGTCCCCCGTGGTCGCGTGATCGAGGATGATCACGTGGCCGGACTGCTCACCGCCGAGGGCGTAGCCGTGCTGCTTCATCTCCTCCAGCACGTACCGGTCGCCGACGGCGGCCTGGACGAGCTGGATCCCCTCGCGCTCCATGGCCAGCTTGAAGCCGAGGTTGGACATGACGGTGGCGACAACGGTGTCCGAGCGCAGCACTCCCCGCTCCCGCATCGCCAGCGCGAGCACGCAGAGGATCTGGTCCCCGTCCACTTCCTCGCCGGTGTGGTCCACCGCGAGGCATCGGTCGGCGTCGCCGTCGTGCGCGATGCCGAAGTCGGCGCCGTGCTCGACGACGGCCGCCTTCAGCTTCTCCAGGTGCGTGGAGCCGCAGCCGTCGTTGATGTTGAGCCCGTCCGGCGACGCGCCGATCGTGATGATCTCCGCACCGGCTCGGGTGAACGCCTCCGGCGAGACCCGCGCCGCCGCGCCGTGCGCCTCGTCGAGGACGATCTTCAGTCCGTCGAGCCGGTTCGGCAGGACGGCGATGAGGTGGGCGACGTACCGGTCGAACCCTTCGTCGTACGACCGCACCCGGCCGACGGCCGCGCCGGTCGGCCGCTCCCAGGGCTCACCGTGCCTGTGCTCGTCGTAGACGGTCTCGATCTTGTCCTCGAGTTCGTCGGCGAGCTTGTGGCCGCCGCGGGCGAAGAACTTGATGCCGTTGTCCGGCATGGCGTTGTGGCTCGCGGACAGCATCACACCGAGGTCGGCGCCGAGCGCGCCGGTCAGGTAGGCGACGGCCGGCGTCGGCAGCACACCGACCCGCAGCACGTCGACGCCGGCGCTGGCCAGGCCCGCGACGACCGCGGCCTCCAGGAACTCCCCGGACGCGCGCGGGTCCCGTCCGACCACCGCCACCGGCCGATGGCCCTCGAAGGTGCCCGCCTCGGCCAGCACATGTGCCGCCGCGACGGACAGACCGAGCGCCATCTCGGCCGTGAGATCCGCGTTGGCGACACCGCGCACGCCGTCCGTGCCGAAGAGTCGTCCCACTTGTCCTCCTGAGGAAGCATCATTTTCGGTAGCCGTGCGGGCGTCCCGGATGGTCGGCGCGGCTCCCGCATCCAGGCATTTCATGCCTCGAACATCCGATCACACAAGCCTTTGAGCACCTTGTGCCGTTATACGCCCACGGCTGCGAGAAAACGAACGCCCCGACGGCACAGTGGCGTGCCGCCGGGGCGTTCGAGGTACGTAGGAGCGGGCCGATCCGGCCCGTGATACGTACGAGCAGGCAGCGAAGCTTAGCGCTTGCTGTACTGCGGAGCCTTGCGGGCCTTCTTGAGACCGGCCTTCTTCCGCTCGACCGCACGGTCGTCGCGGCGGAGGAAGCCGGCCTTCTTCAGCGGGCCGCGGTTGTTGTCGACGTCCGCCTCGTTCAGCGCGCGGGCGACACCGAGACGGAGCGCACCGGCCTGACCGGAGACACCGCCACCGGCGATGCGGGCGACGACGTCGTAACGACCCTCGAGCTCGAGGACCTTGAACGGCTCGTTGACTTCCTGCTGGTGCACCTTGTTCGGGAAGTAGTCCTCGAGGGTGCGACCGTTGATCTTCCACTTGCCGGTGCCCGGGACGATCCGGACGCGGGCGATGGCGTTCTTGCGGCGGCCCAGGCCGGCGGCCGGCTGGGGCTCGCCGAAGCGGGAGGCCAGGGACTCCGAGGTGTACTCGCCCTCGACGGGGACCTCGGACTCGGTGGTGTAGCTGTCGATGTCAAGCTCTTCGAGCGGCTGCTCGGCAGTGGTCTCGGCCACGGTTCTCCTCAGATTCTCTTGGCTTGGGGTGGGTGGCCGGACTTACTGCGCGACCTGGGTGATCTCGAACGGCTGCGGCTGCTGCGCGCCGTGCGGGTGCTGGTCACCCTTGTAGACCTTCAGCTTCGAGAGCATCTGACGGCCCAGCGAGTTCTTCGGGAGCATGCCCTTGACGGCCTTCTCGATGGCCTTCTCGGGGTTCTTGTCCAGCAGCTCGTCGTAGCGGACGGAGCGCAGACCACCCGGGTAGCCGGAGTGGCGGTACGCCATCTTCTGGGTCCGCTTGTTGCCGGAGAGGTGCACCTTGTCGGCGTTGATGATGATGACGAAGTCACCAGCGTCGACGTGCGGCGCGTAGATCGGCTTGTGCTTGCCACGGAGCAGGGTGGCGGCAGTGGTGGCGAGACGGCCCAGGACAACGTCCTGAGCGTCGATGACGTGCCACTGGCGCGTCACATCGCCGGGCTTGGGGCTGTACGTACGCACGGTTCGTAGCCTTCGCTTCTTCAGTGAATGGTCCTGACAGGTCACCGAAGACGATCACGACAGCCCTGACCGCACTGCGGTGACGCAAACCGCGTGCTGGTCGCTGGTCATCGGCCCGGTGGACCGGTGTAAGGGCCCGTCCCGTGAGAATGAGCAAGCCAATACACAACGAAGATGCAGGATACCTGTGGCGCCTCAGCCGGGTCAAAACGAGGCCGGCCGACACCGGGGTTTCCTGCTCTTCTCACCCAGTGTAGGCGGTGCCGCCACCGGAGGCCGCACCCCGGACCTCGCTCCGGTCCCGCACGGACTCAGGCCTCGCACGGACTCCGACCCCGCACGGACCCGGTCCGCCGGCCAGGCCCGCTCCGCCCGCACGGCGATCGCGACGCCCGTCCCGCCGTCCGGGGTGTCCCGCGCCACATGCCCGGCCGTCCCTCCGACCACCGCGACGAGCCCTCACCACGGCGGCCAGGGAGAACGCCGTACCAACCACCCGGAGATGTCGCGTTTGCCCTCACTCGTTCCTGGAACGCCAGGTGCTGCGGAGCCTGTTGAGGCGGAACAGCACACCCCGCGCCACGTCTAAGATGCGGCCCATGAGCTATGGGCAGGGGGGACCTCAGTCCCAGTGGGATCCGTGGAAACCGAACTCCCAGCAGCCGTGGAGCAGCGGCGCCACGGACCAGAGCCCGGACTGGGCCGCGCTGGCCGAGGCGTCCGAGACGCGCAACAAGCGCCGTCGGCTGCTGTTCATAGGCGGGGGCGCGCTCGCGACGATCGGGATCGGCGCCGCCGTGGCCATGGCCATGGTGTCGGCGAACGGTGAGGACGAGTCGAACCGCCCGGCCTCCTCGCTGCCCGCGACCGCCGACCTGCCGAGTGCGTCCGCCACCCCGTCCTTCGCGCCGACCAGCGCTCCGCCGCCGCTGGACCCGAAGGAGTTCGTCTCCAGCAAGGCCAAGGACACGGCCCCCAACGGCCCGGACCTCATGTTCCCGGGCAGGCAGCTGACGATGGGTTCGGCCGTCTACCAGAAGGCCGCCAAGGCCGACAGCACCAACTGCTCCACCGGCGTCCAGGGTTCTCTGCCCAAGGTCCTGACCGCCAACGACTGCACCCGCCTGATGCGCGTCACGTACGTCAAGGACGGCATCGCGGTCACGGTCGGCGTGGCCGTCTTCGACACCGAGGCGCAGGCCCTCAAGGCCAAGCAGCAGGCCGACAAGAGCAGCTTCGTGAAGGCCCTCGCCGGCACCGGCGTCAAGACCTTCTGCAACGGCGCCGTCTGCCGCTCGACGACCAACTCCTACGGCCGCTACGCCTACTTCACGATCACCGGCTTCACCGACGGCAAGGACGTGACGACCAAGGACACGCAGGTCTTCACCACCGGTGACGACCTCGCGGAGTTCACGTTCCAGCAGATCCGCCGCCGCGGCGAGGCCCAGGCGTCCCAGGCGGCGAACGGGTAGCGGGCGGCCAGGCGCCCGAGGACCCGCGCTCGCCACGACCGTCGCCGCCGCGGGCGAGGCCGCGGACACCGGCGTCGGCCGGCTGTACGTGCGGGGCGCCGCCTACGGCGCCCTCGGCGACGATCCGCGGTGACGGTACCGACCACGGCGGTCACCGCGACGAGCCGCGTCCCGCTGACGGCCCAGACCCCGGCGGCCACCCGTCCGGCGTGGCCCACGTCTCGGCCCGCACCCGCGCTCGTCGTTCGGCGTGAAGGGCATGGCCGGGGGCACCCGGCAGTGGCCCGGCTGATCGTCGAACCCGCGTCGCCGCAGGTCAGCAGCATCCGGCTGACGGCAGCGTCCGCTTGTTCCGCGCCTCCAGGCTGCGGGCGGCGAGCAGCTCGTCGGCCGGGTAGCCGACCTCCTCCAACGTCAGCCCGTGCGGCCGGACCACGTGCACGGCCGAGTCGCGCACGCCGGCGGCGAGCACCTTCCCCGGCCACTCCGGCCCCCGGTGGCCGTCCCCCACGAACAGCAGCGCCCCGATGAGCGAGCGCACCATGTTGTGGCAGAAGGCGTCGGCCCGGACCGTTGCGGTGACGATCCCGTCGTCCCCCCGCACGAGGCTCAGCTCCTGCAGGGTCCGGATGGTGGTCGCGCCCTCGCGCCGCTTGCAGTAGGCGGCGAAGTCGTGCTCGCCGAGCAGCCGCCGCGCCGCCTCGTTCATGGCGTCGACGTCCAGCGGCCAGTCGTGCCACAGGACGTGGTTGCGCAGCAGGGGATCCACGCCCCCGGGGTTGTCGGTGACCCGGTACGCGTACCGCCGCCAGATCGCCGAGAAACGGGCGTTGAAGCCACTGGGCGCCTCCCTCAGCGCCCACACCCGCACGTCTCGGGACAGCCGCCCGGCGAGCCGCTTCAGCAGCTTTCCGTGATGCTCGACCCACACCTCGCGCGGCAGGTCGACGTGTGCGACCTGTCCCCGGGCGTGCACACCGGCGTCGGTACGCCCGGCCACGGTCAGCTCGTACGTCTCCCTGGACCGCGTGACCGTCCGCAGAGCGTCCTCGATCTCCCCCTGCACGGTTCGGCGCCCGCCGGCCTGCTTCGCCCACCCGGAGAACTCGGTGCCGTCATAGGAAAGGTCCAGCCGCACCCGTACGAACCCGGGCTGTACTTCGTCACTCACCCCTAGATCCTCTCAGCAACGCCAGAGCGGGCCCGCCCCGAAGGGCGGACCCGCTCAACGCAAGGCAGAGCCTCAGGCGTTCTTGACGTCGCCCTCAGCCGCTTCCGCGGCGGGGGCCTCGTCGGCCTTGGCGTCCTCGGCCGGGGTCTCCTCGGCCTTGGTGTCCTCGGCCTTGGCCTCCTCGGCCTCCTTGACCGCACGCTTGGTGGCGGCCTCGGCCTCACCGGTCGCCTGCTGCGCCACCGTCAGCGCCTCGACCAGCTCGATGACGGCCATGGGCGCGTTGTCGCCACGGCGGTTACCGATCTTGGTGATGCGGGTGTAGCCACCCGGACGGTTCTCGTAGCGCGGGCCGATCTCGGTGAAGAGCGTGTGGACGACGCCCTTGTCCGTGATGACCTGGAGCACCTGGCGGCGGTTGTGAAGGTCGCCCTTCTTCGCCTTGGTGATCAGACGCTCGGCGTACGGCCGCAGACGGCGGGCCTTCGCCTCGGTGGTGGTGATCTTGCCGTGCTCGAACAGCGCCTTCGCGAGGTTCGCGAGGAGCAGCTTCTCGTGCGCGGCGCTGCCGCCCAGACGGGCACCCTTGGTGGGCTTCGGCATGGTTCTTCTCCTGTGTGTCTGCCCCGGCCGTATCAGGTACCGGGGTCAGTATCCGAGCGGGCGGTTGCCCGTCGGAGATCCGGGGCGTCCCCGAAGGGGCGCCCCGGAAGGTGTGCGGGGAGTTGCGCGGCCGGCCACAGCGGGCCCGCACTCGCGGTAGGGCCTCCCCGTCGGAGCACTCAGTACTGCTCGGTCTCCACGAACCCGGCGTCCGCGTCGTCGTCGGCGCCGAAGGCGTCCGCGGCGGCGGTCGGGTCGAATCCGGGCGGGCTGTCCTTCAGGGCCAGGCCCATGCCGGCCAGCTTCGCCTTGACCTCGTCGATCGACTTCGCACCGAAGTTGCGGATGTCGAGGAGGTCGGCCTCGGAGCGGGCGACGAGCTCACCCACGGAGTGGATGCCCTCGCGCTTGAGGCAGTTGTACGACCGAACGGTGAGCTCCAGCTCCTCGATCGGCAGCGCCAGGTCGGCGGCGAGCGCGGCGTCCGTCGGGGACGGACCCATGTCGATGCCCTCGGCGTCGATGTTCAGCTCGCGGGCGAGACCGAACAGCTCGACCAGCGTCTTACCGGCGGAGGCCATGGCGTCACGGGGACGCATCGCCTGCTTGGTCTCGACGTCGACGATCAGCTTGTCGAAGTCGGTGCGCTGCTCGACACGCGTGGCCTCAACCTTGTACGTGACCTTCAGAACCGGCGAGTAGATCGAGTCGACCGGGATGCGGCCGATCTCCTGACCGACCTGCTTGTTCTGCACGGCGGAGACGTAGCCGCGACCGCGCTCGACGGTCAGCTCCATCTCCAGCTTGCCCTTGCCGTTGAGCGTGGCGAGGACGAGGTCGGGGTTGTGCACCTCGACACCGGCCGGGGGCGCGATGTCGGCGGCGGTGACCAGACCCGGGCCCTGCTTGCGCAGGTACATCACGACCGGCTCGTCGTGCTCCGAGGAGACGACCAGCTGCTTGATGTTGAGGATCAGGTCGGTGACGTCCTCCTTGACGCCCGGCACGGTGGTGAACTCGTGCAGGACACCGTCGATGCGGATGGACGTGACCGCCGCACCCGGGATCGAGGAGAGGAGGGTCCGACGCAGGGAGTTGCCGAGGGTGTAGCCGAAGCCCGGCTCCAGCGGCTCGATGACGAACCGGGAGCGGAACTCGTCGACGACCTCTTCGGTCAACGAGGGACGCTGAGCGATCAGCATGTGTGGATCAGATCCTTCATTCGTGGACGCCCGCTATTTGACGCCCGACGGAAACCGCACCCTGAGAGGTACGGGTACTGCAAGGGTACGGGCGGCACGACTCGAAGGAGCCGTACCGCCCGGACCGAAAACCGGTCGAACCGAAGCCGGTCGAAGCGACCGAACGTCAGACGCGACGACGCTTCGGCGGACGGCAGCCGTACTGCGACCTGTGGGGGGTAACCCCCACACCCCCAGCCGGAAGCCGAGCCGCCGTGAGCCGGCGTGTCAGACGCGACGACGCTTCGGCGGACGGCAGCCGTTGTGCGGGGTCGGGGTGACGTCCTGGATGGAGCCGACCTCGAGGCCCGTGGCCTGCAGGGAACGGATGGCGGTCTCACGACCGGCGCCCGGGCCCTTGACGAAGACGTCGACCTTGCGCATGCCGTGCTCCTGGGCGCGGCGGGCAGCCGACTCGGCGGCCATCTGCGCGGCGAACGGCGTGGACTTACGGGAGCCCTTGAAGCCGACGTGGCCGGCGGAGGCCCAGGAGATCACGTTGCCGGCCGGGTCCGTGATGGACACGATCGTGTTGTTGAACGTGCTCTTGATGTGCGCCTGGCCGTGCGCGACGTTCTTCTTTTCCTTGCGGCGCACCTTCTTGGCAGCGCCCTGACGACCCTTGGGGGGCATCTATTACTCCTACGGGAGGTGGTCGGTCCTACAGCGAAGACCGCTGGCGGCGTGTCCGCTGAGGACTACTTCTTGCCCGGCTTCTTCTTGCCGGCGATGGCGCGACGCGGGCCCTTGCGGGTACGGGCGTTCGTGCTGGTGCGCTGACCGCGGACGGGCAGACCACGACGGTGACGGAGACCCTGGTAGGTGCCGATCTCGACCTTGCGGCGGATGTCGGCCTGGATCTCGCGACGGAGGTCACCCTCGGTCTTGATGTTGTTGTCGACGTACTCGCGGATCGCGACGAGCTGCTCTTCGGTGAGGTCGCGAACACGGGTGTTCGGGTCCACGCCGGTGGCAGCGAGCGTCTGCTGCGAGAGGGTCCGGCCGATGCCGAACACGTAGGTGAGGGCGATCTCCACGCGCTTTTCGCGCGGGATGTCAACACCGGAAACGCGTGCCATTCAATGGCTCCTGGTGATCTTCGGAGGTCTTCCACAGAACCGGCTCCCAGCCGCCGTACGAGGTACGAACTGGGTCCCCGGCCTCCGAACCGGGGGTGTCAGGCAAGAAAAAGCCCCCGCCTGGGTCCTGCGTATGAACATATTCAGCTCGCGTCGCGCGAAGTCTCTGCGATATCGATGCAGAGGGTGTGATCCGTGTGCGATCAGCCCTGGCGCTGCTTGTGGCGCGGGTTCTCGCAGATGATCATGACCCGACCGTGACGGCGGATCACCCTGCACTTGTCGCAGATCTTCTTGACGCTCGGCTTGACCTTCATGGGATGTGAGGTTCTCCGGGTCAGTTGCCGGCCACCCCGTGCACAGGGAGGGCACGGGGCATGGGCAAGATCTACTTGTACCGGTAGACGATCCGGCCACGCGTCAGGTCGTACGGAGACAGCTCCACCACGACCCGGTCGTCAGGGAGGATGCGGATGTAGTGCATACGCATCTTGCCGCTGATGTGTGCCAGGACCTGGTGGCCGTTCTGGAGCTCGACCTTGAACATGGCGTTCGGCAGAGACTCGACGACAGTGCCCTCGATCTCGATGGCACCTTGCTTCTTGGCCACGCTTCGCCCTTCGAATCGACTACCTTGATCGACTCCTGGGCTTTCCCTTACGGGCGCATGCAGACATGCGGGTGCACAAGAGCCGACGAGTCAGTCTACGTCAGCGCACCCGGGAAGGCGAATCGGGGAAGTCTGCCCCACGCCGGAGATTTTTAAGCGAGGAACTCGAAGCCCGGCCCGACGGCGCTCACAGCGCCCGCGCGGCTTGAAAGCGGCATGACAGCCCGTCCGGCGTTCGCGGACGAGGCCCGTCCGGGGCCGAAGCGGGGTCCGGGGGCGGCAGCCTCCGGGAGCGGGACGGAGGAGGCGGCGGGGCGACGACGACCGCCGGCCCGCACCCCCTGCGGGTCACCTCAGGCCAGCGGATCCGGCGCCGCGGTGATCCCGTGCTCCGCGAGCTTCGCCCGGCCCCCGTCAGGAGCCGTCAGCACCAGCGGGCCCTCCTCGGTCAGCGCCACGGAGTGCTCCCAGTGAGAGGACCAGGTGCCGTCCGTGGTGATGACCGTCCAGTCGTCCTCGAGCACCTCGGTCTTGGGGGTGCCGAGCGACACCATCGGCTCGATGGCGAGGCAGAAACCGGGAACCAGCTTCGGCCCCTTGCCCCTCCTGCGGTCGACGTAGTTCAGGAGGTGGGGGTCCATGTGCATCTCGGTGCCGATGCCGTGGCCGCCGTAGTCCTCGATGATGCCGTAGCGGCCGCCGCCGGGCTTCGGCTGGCGGCGAATGTACGTCTCGATGGCGCGGGAGACGTCCACGAGCCGGTTGCCCTGCTTCATGGCCGCGATACCGGCCCACATCGACTCCTCGGTCACCCGGGAGAGCTCGATCAGCTCCGGGGCGTGACCGGACCCCACGAAGGCCGTGTAGGCGGCGTCACCGTGCCAGCCGTCGACGATCGCGCCGCAGTCGATGGAGATGATGTCCCCGTCCTTGAGGACGACCTCGTCGGAGGGGATGCCGTGGACGACGACGTCGTTCACGGACGTGCAGATCGTCGCGGGGAAACCGCCGTAGCCCAGGAAGTTCGACTTGGCTCCGTGCTCGGCGAGCACCTTCCGCGCGACCTCGTCCAGGTCCTTCGTCGTCGCCCCCGGCACGGCCGCTTCCCGCGTGGCCGCGTGGATGGCGGCGACGACCAGCCCCGCCGCGCGCATCTTGGCGATCTGCTCGGGGCTCTTGATCTGCACCATGGGGACTACGGCCTTTCTTGGACCCGATGACACGACGGAAGGAACGCTTCAACGATACGGGGGAACCAACCGCCCCCACACAGCAGCCGCGGCCCCCCGAGAGGAACCGCGGCTACGGAGTCGTACCCGACTACTGGTCGTCGCCCTCGCGCTTCAGGGCAGCGAGCGCGCGGTGCGTGACCTCGTCCACCGGGCCCATGGCCTCGATGGTCACGACCAGGCCCTGCGCCTTGTAGTAGTCGATGATCGGCTCGGTCTGCGTGTGGTAGACCTCCAGCCGCGTGCGGACCGTGTCCTCGGTGTCGTCGTCGCGCTGGTACAGCTCACCGCCGCAGACGTCGCAGACGCCCTCCTTGGCCGGCGGCTTGTACGACACGTGGAAGACGTGCGCGGAGTCGTTCCGGCAGATGCGCCGACCGGCGATCCGCTTGACGACCTCCTCCTCGGGGGCCTCCAGGTCCAGTACCGCGTCCAGCTTGATGCCCTCGGTGGTGAGGAGCTCGTCCAGCGCCTGGGCCTGCGAGACGTTGCGCGGGAAACCGTCCAGCAGGAAGCCGCGCTCGGCGTCCGGCTGCTCCATGCGGTCCTTGG
Organism: Streptomyces sp. NPDC052016; assembly: GCF_044548445.1. NCBI lineage: Bacteria > Bacillati > Actinomycetota > Actinomycetes > Kitasatosporales > Streptomycetaceae > Streptomyces > Streptomyces sp. NPDC052016. The sequence goes on along the minus strand of NZ_JBIUBX010000011.1, from coordinate 67,902 downwards.
CCATGGCGATGGTGACCTCGTCCGGCACCAGTTCGCCCTTGTCCATGTAGGACTTCGCGAGTTTCCCGAGCTCCGTCTGCTGGCTGATGTTGGCGCGGAACAGGTCGCCCGTGGAGATGTGAGGCACGCGCAGTTTCTCGGCCAGGCGAGTGGCCTGCGTACCCTTTCCGGCACCCGGCGGCCCGACGAGGACGATTCGCATCAGCGGAGGAACCCTTCGTAATTGCGCTGCTGGAGCTGGCTCTCGATCTGCTTCACCGTCTCGAGACCCACACCCACGATGATCAGGATGCTGGTGCCTCCGAACGGGAAGTTCTGGTTTGCCCCGAAACCAGCCAACGCCATCGTCGGGACGAGAGCGATCAGGCCCAGATACAGCGAACCCGGCCAGGTGATCCGGTTGAGTACGTAGCTGAGGTACTCAGCGGTCGGTCGGCCAGCCCGGATGCCCGGGATGAAGCCACCATACTTCTTCATGTTGTCGGCCACTTCCTCGGGGTTGAAGGAGATGGCCACGTAGAAGAACGCGAAGAACACGATCAGGAAGAAGTAGAGCGTGATGTGCGCCGGAGCCGCCGTGTCGGCCAGGTTCTGCGTGATCCACGTCGCCCAGCCGGCCTGGGAGTTCGAGAACTGGACGATCAGCGCCGGGATGTAGAGCAGCGACGAAGCGAAGATGACGGGGATCACACCCGCCTGGTTCACCTTCAGCGGGATGTACGTGGACGTACCACCGTAGGAACGGCGGCCGATCATCCGCTTGGCGTACTGGACCGGGATGCGGCGCTGGGCCTGCTCGACGAAGACCACCAGGCCGACCATCACCAGGCCGACGAGGATGACCGTGCCGAACTCGATCCAGCCGCCGGCCAGGGAGCCCTGCTTCTTGATGGCCCACAGGGCCGACGGGAAGGTGGCGGCGATCGAGATGAACATCAGGATCGACATGCCGTTGCCGATGCCGCGGTCGGTGATGAGCTCACCGAGCCACATGACGACGGCCGTACCGGCGGTCATGACGACGACCATGGTGATGGTCGTGAAGATCGCGCGGTCGGGCACGATGTTCGACGCGACGGTGCAGCCGGAAAAGAGGGCGCCGCTGCGGGCGGTGGCCACCAGGCCGGTGCCCTGCAGGATGGCGAGCGCCACCGTGAGATAACGCGTGTACTGCGTGATCTTCGCGGTGCCGGACTGGCCCTCCTTCTTCAGGGCTTCCAGGCGCGGGATGACCACGGTCAGCAGCTGAAGGATGATGCTCGCCGTGATGTACGGCATGATGCCCAGCGCGAAGACCGTGATCTGCAGCAGCGCGCCGCCGCTGAACATGTTGACCAGCCCGAAGAGGCCCTGGTTGCCGGACGCCTCGTCCACGCACTGCTGGACGGACTTGTAGTCGACACCCGGGATCGGGATGTGGGTGCCGACCCGGTAGACCACGATGATGCCGAGCGTGAAGAGCAGCTTCTTGCGCAGGTCGGGCGTCTTGAACGCCCGGGCGAACGCGGTGAGCACGGTGCCTCCTGCGACCCCCGCGCATCTGCGTCAAGGGTGACGGTCTTGAGGAATAAGAACAACGACATGTGTAACGGTCGACTGCCGCTCAAGGTGCCCCATGAGGAGCCCTTGTGAAAAGTGGGCAGTGCAGGCCACCTTACCGGCGACACCGCCGCCCTAGGAACGACCAACCGGGGATACCCCATTTGTGGGGTATCCCCGGTCGGGATCGCTCAAGTCATCGAGACGCCTGATGGGATCAGACGAGCTCGGTGACGGTACCGCCGGCGGCGGTGATCTTCTCCTTGGCGGAGCCGGAGACGGCGTCGACCGTCACCTGCAGCGCCACGGAGATCTCGCCCTGGCCGAGGACCTTGACGAGGCTGTTCTTGCGAACGGCGCCCTTGGCCACCAGACCCTCGACCGTGACCTCGCCACCCTCGGGGTAGAGCGCGGCCAGCTTGTCGAGGTTCACGACCTGGTACTCGGTCTTGAACGGGTTCTTGAAGCCCTTCAGCTTCGGGAGGCGCATGTGCAGCGGCATCTGGCCGCCCTCGAAGCGCTCCGGAACCTGGTAGCGGGCCTTCGTGCCCTTGGTACCACGACCGGCCGTCTTACCCTTCGACGCCTCACCACGACCGACACGGGTCTTGGCGGTCTTGGCGCCCGGGGCGGGACGGAGGTTGTGGATCTTGAGCGGGTTGTTCTCCGCCATGATCAGTCGACCTCCTCGACCGTCACGAGGTGGCGGACGGTGTGCACCATGCCGCGGAACTCGGGGCGGTCCTCCTTGACGACCACGTCACCCAGGCGCTTGAGGCCCAGGGAACGCAGGGTGTCGCGGTGGTTCTGCTTGCTGCCGATGTAGGACTTCGTCTGCGTGATCTTGAGCTGCGCCATGATTACGCACCCACCCCGGCACGCGCACGCAGCAGAGCCGCAGGGGCGACGTCCTCGAGCGGCAGACCACGGCGGGCCGCGATCTCCTCGGGACGCTGCAGGCCCTTCAGGGCCTCCACGGTCGCGTGCACGATGTTGATGGCGTTGTCGGAGCCGAGCGACTTCGACAGCACGTCGTGGATACCGGCGCACTCGAGCACGGCGCGCACCGGACCACCGGCGATCACACCGGTACCGGGGGACGCGGGCTTGAGCAGCACGACGCCGGCGGCCTTCTCACCCTGGATGGGGTGCGGGATGGTGCCCTGGATACGGGGGACCTTGAAGAAGTGCTTCTTGGCCTCCTCAACGCCCTTGGCGATGGCGGCCGGCACCTCCTTGGCCTTGCCGTAGCCGACACCCACGGTGCCGTCACCGTCGCCCACCACGACCAGCGCGGTGAAGCTGAAGCGACGACCACCCTTCACAACCTTGGCGACGCGGTTGATCGCGACAACGCGCTCAACGTACGCGGTCTTCTCGGCGGCAGCAGCGCCGCCGTCACGGCCCTTCCGGTCCCGCCGCTCGCCGCCACCGGCACCGCTTCCGCGGCGCTGGGGTCCAGCCATTGGATTACCTCTCTCTTTCCGCTAGCTACAAGCGGCTCAGAACTTGAGCCCGGCTTCGCGGGCGGCGTCCGCCAGGGCGGCGATGCGCCCGGCGTACTGGTTGCCACCACGGTCGAACACGACGGCCTCGACACCGGCGGCCTTGGCACGCTCGGCGACCAGGGCGCCGACCTGCTTGGCCTGCGCGGACTTGTCGCCCTCGCCACCGCGGATCGAAGCGTCCAGGGTGGACGCCGACGCCAGGGTGTGGCCCTTCAGGTCGTCGATCACCTGCGCCACGATGTGACGGTTGGAGCGGGTCACGACCAGACGGGGACGCTCCGCCGTACCGTTGATCCGCTTGCGGATCCGGATGTGACGGCGCTTGATCGCGGCGCGCTTGTAGGCGTCGCCCTTCAGGATCTTCTGCCCGTATGCCATGGCTTACTTACCCGCCTTTCCGACCTTGCGGCGGATGACTTCGCCCTCGTACTTGACGCCCTTGGCCTTGTACGGGTCGGGCTTGCGCAGCTTGCGGATGTTGGCCGCAACCTCGCCGACCTTCTGCTTGTCGATGCCCTCGACCTGGAAGCGGGTCGGGGTCTCCACCTTGAAGGTGATGCCCTCGGGGGCCTCGACCAGGATCGGGTGGCTGTAACCGAGCGCGAACTCGAGGTTCGAGCCCTTGGCGGTCACGCGGTAACCGACACCACTGATCTCGAGCTTCTTCACGTAACCCTGGGTCACGCCGGTGATCATGTTCGCCACCAGCGTGCGGGACAGGCCGTGCAGGGCCTTGCTCTGACGCTCGTCGTTGGGGCGGGTCACCTGCAGGGTGCCGTCCTCGCCCTTGGCGATGTCGATCGGAGCAGCAACGGTGTGGGTCAGCTCGCCCTTGGGGCCCTTGACCTTGACCGTGCGGCCGTCGATGGTGACGTCCACGCCGGCGGGAACCGCGATGGGGAGCTTGCCGATGCGCGACATAGCTGTTTCCTCCGTTCCCTTCTGCTACCAGACGTAGGCGAGGACTTCCCCACCCACGCCCTTCTTGCCGGCCTGCTTGTCGGTGAGGAGCCCGTGCGACGTGGAGATGATCGCCACGCCGAGGCCGCCCAGCACCTTCGGCAGGTTGGTGGACTTCGCGTACACCCGGAGACCGGGCTTGGAGATCCGCTTGATGCCCGCGATGGAGCGCTCACGGTTCGGGCCGAACTTCAGCTCGAGGACGAGGTTCTTGCCGACCTCGGCGTCCTCGACGCGCCAGCCCGTGATGAAGCCCTCCTGCTGGAGGATCTCCGCGATGTGAGACTTGATCTTGGAGTGCGGCATCGACACCGAGTCGTGGTACGCCGAGTTCGCGTTCCGCAGACGCGTCAGCATGTCTGCGATCGGATCAGTCATGGTCATGAATTGGCCTGTGGCCTCTCTCGCCGGGGTTTCCTGATGCGCCATCCCTCTCCCCGATCCGAGACGGGACGGGTGCGGCGCGGTGGACCTACGGCGTAGTAAGTCGTACGGGCGGCAGACGCCCAACCCCACAAGCCTAAGGCATGCGGAGGTGGGCCCCTGCCGACCCAGTTGCTTACCGAGAGCCTGAGCAGTCCCTAAATGCGGGACTACCAGGAGCTCTTGGTCACGCCCGGCAGCTCGCCACGGTGAGCCATCTCACGAAGGCACACGCGGCAGAGGCCGAACTTGCGGTACACGGAGTGCGGGCGGCCGCAGCGCTGGCAGCGGGTGTACGCGCGCACACCGAACTTGGGCTTGCGAGCAGCCTTGGCAATCAGAGCCTTCTTCGCCATCTCGCTCACGCCTCCTTGAACGGGAAGCCGAGGTGACGAAGGAGCGCGCGGCCCTCAGCGTCGTTGGTCGCCGTGGTCACCACGGTGATGTCCATACCCCGGACGCGGTCGATCTTGTCCTGGTCGATCTCGTGGAACATGACCTGCTCCGTGAGACCGAAGGTGTAGTTGCCACGGCCGTCGAACTGCTTGGGGGACAGGCCGCGGAAGTCGCGGATGCGCGGCAGCGCGAGCGACAGGGTGCGGTCCAGGAACTCCCACATGCGGTCGCCACGGAGCGTGACGTGGGCACCGATCGGCTGGCCCTCACGCAGCTTGAACTGCGCGATGGACTTGCGGGCCTTGGTGACGGCCGGCTTCTGACCGGTGATCGTGGTGAGGTCGCGGATGGCGCCCTCGATCAGCTTGGAGTCGCGGGCGGCGTCGCCCACACCCATGTTGACCACGATCTTGACGAGGCCGGGGATCTGCATGACGTTCTCGTACTTGAACTCGTCACGCAGCTTGCCCGCGATCTCCTCGCGGTACTTCTGCTTCAGACGCGGGGTCGTGGTGGTAGCCATCAGATGTCCTCACCCGTCCGCTTGGCAACGCGGATCTTGTTGCCCTCGTCGTCGAAGCGGTAACCGACACGCGTGACGACCTTCTTGCCGTCCTTCTCCACGACCAGCTGGACGTTGGAGACGTGGATCGGCGCCTCGGTGGTCACGATGCCGCCGGCCTGGGAACCGCGAGCGGTCGGGCCGGCCTTCGTGTGCTTCTTGACCCGGTTGACACCCTCGACCAGGACACGGTCCTCGCGGGGGAAGGCCGCGATGACCTTGCCCTGCTTGCCCTTGTCCTTACCGGTGATGACCTGGACCAGGTCGCCCTTCTTGATCTTCATGCTTACAGCACCTCCGGCGCGAGCGAGATGATCTTCATGAACTTCTTCTCGCGCAGCTCACGGCCGACCGGGCCGAAGATGCGGGTGCCGCGAGGGTCGCCGTCGTTCTTCAGAATGACGGCGGCGTTCTCGTCGAAGCGGATGTACGAGCCGTCCGGACGGCGGCGCTCCTTGACGGTGCGAACGATGACCGCCTTGACGACGTCACCCTTCTTCACGTTGCCACCGGGGATCGCGTCCTTGACGGTGGCGACGATGACGTCACCGATGCCCGCGTAGCGGCGACCGGAGCCACCGAGCACACGGATGCAAAGGATCTCCTTCGCACCAGTGTTGTCGGCGACACGCAGTCGCGACTCCTGCTGGATCACGTCTATCTCCTGTTTGTCTGCCGGTTCCCCGGGGGCCGTTCGTCGAACGGCCCCCGGAGCCTGGCGGAACTGTCCTGCGAGGGATGCCCCGCAGGAACGTACTTTTTGGGAATTCCCTTGCGGGAATTACCTACTTGGCCTTCTCGAGGATCTCGACGACGCGCCAGCGCTTCGTCGCGGACAGCGGCCGGGTCTCCGCGAGGAGGACACGGTCGCCGACGCCCGCGGCGTTCTGCTCGTCGTGCGCCTTGAGCTTGTTGGTACGGCGGATGACCTTGCCGTACAGCGCGTGCTTGACGCGGTCCTCGACGGCGACGACGACGGTCTTGTCCATCTTGTCGCTGACGACGAGGCCCTCACGGGTCTTGCGGAAACCGCGCGCCTCAGTGTTCTGCTCAGTCACGTTCTTCTCGCTCATCAGGCGTTCTCCACCGTCTCGATGCCGAGCTCACGCTCACGCATGAGGGTGTAGATCCGGGCGATGTCCTTGCGGACCGCCTTGAGACGGCCGTGGTTCTCGAGCTGACCGGTCGCCGCCTGGAAGCGGAGGTTGAACAGCTCTTCCTTGGCCTCGCGGAGCTTCGCCAGAAGCTCCTCGTTGCCCAGCTCGCGCAGCTCGGACGCCTTGGTACCGGCCGACATCACGCTTCACCTGCCTCGCGCTTGACGATCCGGCACTTCATCGGCAGCTTGTGGGCCGCACGGGTCAGCGCCTCACGGGCGATCTTCTCGTTGGGGTACGACAGCTCGAACATCACGCGTCCGGGCTTGACGTTGGCGATCCACCACTCCGGAGAACCCTTACCGGAACCCATGCGGGTCTCGGCGGGCTTCTTGGTGAGCGGACGGTCCGGGTAGATGTTGATCCAGACCTTGCCACCACGCTTGATGTGACGCGTCATGGCGATACGAGCGGCCTCGATCTGACGGTTCGTCACGTACGCCGGGGTGAGCGCCTGGATGCCGTACTCGCCGAACGCAACCTGCGTTCCACCCTTGGCCATACCGTTGCGCTTCGGGTGGTGCTGCTTGCGGTGCTTGACCCTACGGGGGATCAGCATGTCGGTCAGGCCTCCGTTCCGGTGCTCTCAGCCGGAGCGGCGGCTGCGGCCTCGGCCTGGGGGGCCTCGGCGGCGGGAGCCTGCTGCTGCGGCTTGCGACCGCGCCGCTCGCCACCACGGCCACCACGGGCCGGGCGGTCGGCACCGCCACGGGCCGGGCGGTTACCCGCACGGGCCGCAGCGTTCTCGGCGCGGACCTCGGCGATGTTCTTGACGTCGCCCTTGTAGATCCAGACCTTCACGCCGATGCGGCCGAAGGTCGTCTTGGCCTCGAAGAAGCCGTAGTCCACGTTCGCGCGGAGCGTGTGCAGGGGCACGCGGCCCTCGCGGTAGAACTCCGAGCGGGACATCTCGGCGCCGCCGAGGCGGCCACCGCACTGGATCTTGATGCCCTTGGCGCCGGCCTTCATCGCCGACTGCATGCTCTTGCGCATGGCACGGCGGAAGGAGACGCGGGAGGAGAGCTGCTCGGCAACGGCCTGGGCCACGAGCTGAGCGTCCGTCTCGGGGTTCTTGACCTCGAGGATGTTCAGCTGGACCTGCTTGCCCGTGAGCTTCTCGAGGTCGCCGCGGATGCGGTCGGCCTCGGCGCCACGGCGGCCGATGACGATGCCCGGACGAGCGGTGTGGATGTCCACACGCACGCGGTCACGGGTGCGCTCGATCTCGACCTTGGAGATGCCGGCGCGCTCCATGCCGGACGTCATCATCCGACGGATGGCGACGTCTTCCTTGACGTAGTCCTTGTACAGCTTGTCGGCGTACCAGCGCGACTTGAAGTCGGTGGTGATGCCGAGCCGGAACCCATGCGGGTTTACCTTCTGGCCCATTACCGGGTTCCTTCCTTGCTGCTGACGACCACGGTGATGTGGCTGGTCCGCTTGCGGATCCGGTAGGCGCGGCCCTGGGCACGCGGGCGGAACCGCTTCAGGGTCGGGCCCTCGTCGACGTAGGCCTCGGAGATGTAGAGGCTGTCGGCGTCGGTGTGGTCGTAGTTGTGCGCGGCGTTGGCGATGGCGCTGTCGAGCACCTTGCCGACCGGCACGGAAGCGGCCTGCGGAGCGAATCGCAGGACCGCCTGGGCCTCCGTGGCGTTCATGCCACGGATGAGGTCCACCACGCGGCGGGCCTTCATGGGCGTGACGCGGATGTACCGCGCCTGGGCCCTGGCTTCCATGGTTGTCCCTTCAGTTACTTACGTGTCTGAATGCGATCCGCTACTAGCGGCGCTTCGACTTCCGGTCTTCCTTGACGTGACCCCGGAAGGTGCGCGTCGGCGAGAACTCGCCGAGCTTGTGGCCGACCATCGACTCGGTGACGAACACCGGGATGTGGGTCTTGCCGTTGTGCACCGCGATCGTGTGACCGAGCATGCTCGGGACGATCATCGAGCGCCGGGACCAGGTCTTGATGACGTTCTTGGTGCCCGCTTCGTTCTGGGCGTCCACCTTCTTGATCAGGTGGTCGTCGACGAAGGGCCCCTTCTTCAAGCTACGAGGCATCTCAACCCGTCCTTAGCGCTTCTTGTTCGTCTTGCGGCGGCGGACGATGTACTTGTTGCTCGCCTTCTTGGGAGAACGAGTACGACCTTCCTTCTGACCCCAGGGGCTGACCGGGTGACGACCACCCGAGGTCTTGCCCTCACCACCACCGTGGGGGTGGTCAACCGGGTTCATCGCCACACCACGAACGGTCGGGCGGACGCCCAGCCAGCGCTTGCGGCCGGCCTTGCCCCAGTTGATGTTGCTCTGCTCGGCGTTGCCGACCTCGCCGACGGTGGCGCGGCAGCGCACGTCGACCAGGCGGATCTCACCGGAGGGCATGCGGAGGTGGGCCATCGAGCCCTCCTTCGCGAGCAGCTGCACGGAGGCACCGGCGGAACGGGCGAACTTGGCACCGCCACCGGGACGGAGCTCGATCGCGTGGATCGTGGTACCGACCGGGATGTTGCGGAGGGCCAGGTTGTTGCCCGGCTTGATGTCGGCCCCGGGACCGTTCTCGACGCGGTCGCCCTGCGACAGGCCGCGCGGCGCGATGATGTAGCGCTTCTCGCCGTCGGCGTAGTGCAGCAGCGCGATGCGCGCGGTGCGGTTGGGGTCGTACTCGATGTGCGCGACCTTCGCCGGCACGCCGTCCTTGTCGTGACGACGGAAGTCGATCACGCGGTAGGCGCGCTTGTGGCCACCGCCCTGGTGGCGGACGGTCACACGACCGGAGTTGTTACGGCCACCCTTGCTGTGCAGGGGGCGGACCAACGACTTCTCCGGCGTGGACCGCGTGACCTCGACGAAGTCGGCGACGCTGGAGCCACGACGGCCCGGAGTCGTCGGCTTGTACTTGCGGATACCCATTTCTCAGTCCTCGTCCGATATCGGACGATCCGGACCGCCGTCAGGCGGTCGGACCGCCGAAGATGTCGATACGGTCGCCCTCGGCGAGGGTCACGATCGCGCGCTTGGTGGCGGCACGCTGGCCGAAGCCCGTGCGGGTCCGCTTGCGCTTGCCCTGGCGGTTGATCGTGTTGACCCCGGTGACCTTGACCGAGAAGACCGCCTGGACGGCCTGCTTGATCTGGGTCTTGTTGGCGTTCGGGTCGACGATGAACGTGTACTTGTTCTCGTCGAGGAGCGCGTAGCTCTTCTCCGACACGACCGGCTTCAGCAGGACGTCACGGGGGTCCGTGTACGCCTTGCTGGGCGCGGTGACGACGGTGTTCTTGCCCTCGGCGGCGTGGCGGCGCGCCTTGGCGACGCGCGCGGCCTTGGCGGCCTTCGCAGCCTTGGAGGCGATGCTCGGGTGACGCGTAGCCATCAGGCGTCACTCCCTTCGGTGTCGTTGGCCTTCGGGCCGGCGACGAAGGACTCGAGAGCGGCCTGGGTGAAGACCACGTCGTCCGAGACGATCACGTCGTACGTGTTCAGCTGGCCCGGCTCCAGGATGTGGACCTGGGGCAGGTTGCGGGCGGACAGCCACGCGGCCTCGTCGGCGCGCTCGACGACCAGGAGCAGGTTCTTGCGCTCCGAGATCTTGCCGAACAGCGTCCGGGCGGCCTTCGTGGACGGGGTGTCGCCCTCGATCACGCCGGTGACGACGTGGATGCGGTTGTGGCGGGCCCGGTCGGTGAGGGCGTGACGCAGGGCGGCAGCCTTCATCTTCTTCGGGGTCCGCTGCGAGTAGTCGCGCGGCACGGGACCGTGCACGACGCCACCACCGGCGAACTGCGGCGCGCGGGTCGAACCCTGGCGGGCGCGGCCGGTGCCCTTCTGGCGGTACGGCTTCTTGCCGCCACCACGGACTTCACCGCGGGTCTTGGTCTTGTGCGTGCCCTGGCGGGCCGCGGCGTTCTGCGCGACGACGACCTGGTGGATCAGCGGGATGCTGACCTTCTCCACGCCGAAGATCTCCGCGGGGAGTTCGACGCTACCGGTCTTCTCGCCGGCAGGCGAAAGGATGTCAACAGTGCTCATCGGTTACCTCAGGCCCCCTTGGCCGCGGTGCGGACCAGGACGAGGCCGCCGTTCGGACCGGGAACCGCGCCCTTGATGAGCAGCAGACCCTTCTCCGCGTCAACGGCGTGGACGGTCAGGTTCTGGGTGGTGACCCGCTCGTTGCCCATGCGACCCGCCATGCGGAGGCCCTTGAACACGCGGCCCGGGGTGGCGCAGCCACCGATGGAACCGGGCGAGCGGTGCTTGCGCTGGGTGCCGTGACCGGCGCCGAGGCCACCGAAGTTGTGGCGCTTCATGACACCGGCGAAGCCCTTGCCCTTGCTCTTGCCGGTCACGTCGACCTTCACGCCGGCCTCGAACACCTCAGCGGTGATCTCCTGGCCCAGCGTGTACTCGGAGGCATCCGACGTGCGGATCTCGACGAGGTGGCGACGGGGGGTGACGTCGGCCTTGGCGAAGTGGCCCTTGAGGGGCTTGTTCACCTTGCGCGGGTCGATCTCGCCGAAGGCGATCTGGACCGACTCGTAGCCGTCGGCGTCGTTCGTACGGACCTGGGTGACGACGTTGGGGCCGGCCTTGACGACGGTGACCGGAACAACACGGTTGTTCTCGTCCCACACCTGCGTCATGCCGAGCTTCTCGCCCAGGATGCCCTTGATCTGCTTAGCCATCTCTCAGATCACCGCGCCTCAGAGCTTGATCTCGATGTCGACACCGGCCGGGAGGTCGAGTCGCATCAGAGAGTCAACGGTCTTGGGGGTCGGGTCGAGGATGTCGATCAGGCGCTTGTGCGTGCGCATCTCGAAGTGCTCGCGCGAGTCCTTGTACTTGTGCGGCGACTTGATGACGCAGTACACGTTCTTCTCAGTGGGCAGCGGCACCGGGCCCGCGACCGACGCACCAGTGCGGGTCACCGTCTCGACGATCTTCTTCGCCGAGGAGTCGATGACCTCGTGGTCGTAGGCCTTGAGCCGGATGCGGATCTTCTGTCCCGCCATGGCTACTCAGTAGTCCTGTCTCTTCTCACGCTCTGGAACCCGGCGGTCCCCTGTCCCGTTCCCCCGACCCACGCGGTCGGGCGTGTCGCGCTCCCGCTGACACAGATGTCCCTTGTTCGAACATCCCTGCGGGGAATGCACACGGCCCTGCCGGTACCGCAAGCCGGGGACGGAAGGCCCACCGGGTGCCTGGCCGGTGCCGCGCCCACGCTTCCCGGAAGATTCCCGTACGTCCGCCCCAGTGCTGCCCGCAGGCAGTTAGGGCGACGAGTACTGTGGGACTCGCTTCCGGTCCTCCCGGCGGGAGGCGCGCAGCATCAACACTCGACCGAGCAACTCGGACAGTCTGCCATATGGGGCGGGGCCTTCGCCAATCGAGCCGGAGAGAATACCCCGGGCGTGACGTAGGTCAAACACCGGCGGCCGGGCGCGGGGCCGCGCCCAGGGTCCGGGCCGACGGCGCCGCGGATGCGTCGTTTCTCTGAAGGTCGTGCATGGACCGTGTGCGTCCCGGGTGCGTGCCGGGGCTGCGCGGTCGCCCGGCGCCCGGGGCCGCCATAATCGTCGCCATGTCTGAGCACGGGGGCGGGTCCAGCGAGCCGCCGGAGAGCAGGGTTCCGAGGTCACGCCTCGAGGACTACGCGGAGATGACGGTCCCGCCGCGGGAGCCGGCCGACGAGCGGGTGGCGCCCCCGGAACCGGAGCCCGCGCCCGCACCGGAACCGGCGCCCGACGACCCCGAGGCGGAGGCCCGTCGGCAGCGGTTCATCGAGGTGCTGGAGGAGTTCCGGCGCACACCGGTGCTGGTGCCGCTGGGCGAGGGGCCCGGCCCGGACGGCGAGCGGGGCCTGCTCACCGCCGACTGGAACGGCGTCCGGTTCATCCTCGCCTTCTCCGACGGTCAGGCGCTGGCCCGCTACGCGCAGGCGCGGGGCGAGTACCACCGCGAGTGGGTCTACCAGACGATTCTCGGCGCGCGCCTGCTCGATGTGGCGGTGCCCGCGGCGGGAGTGCCGTGCGGGGTGGCGCTGGACTGCGCGGACGGCCCGGACGGCGTGGTGTTTCCGCCGGTGAGGGGTGTCGTGCCGGACGAGGCGGCTGTGGACCGTGAAGAGGGGGAGGGCATATGAGCGTCGACGGGGAGGCCGTGACCGGCGGAGGCGTGCCGGTGGCCAGCGACATCCTGCCGCTGTTGATGGGCGGCGGAGCTCCGGACCTGAAGACCGAGGGCATGGATCTCGTCGCCAAGGGGCTGACCGACGCCCTCGGCGAACTGAAGGAACTCGGCATGGTCGGCATGGCCGGGGCCGGGCGCGGCTTCGGCGACATCGCCCTCAACGGACTGGACCTGGGGCACGAGGGACTGACGGAGACGTTCGGGTCGTTCTGCGAGCGCTGGGAGTGGGGGGTGCGCGCGCTCATCAACGAGGGCAACGGGTTCGCGATCAAGACGGGCCTGGCCGCCGGCACCCTCTACGAGACCGAGCAGTACGTCGAGGGCTCGTTCAAGGTCGTCACGAATTCCGTCATCGGCAATCCGTACGCCACGGAGGACGAGGTCACCCAGATGGGCTGGGGGGACATCGCCGAGTCCGGCGTCTGGGGCGGCAACGTCGACTACAGCCAGGAGTCCTGGGACCGGGCGGGCGAGAACATCCGGCAGGGCTGGAAGGACGCCGGCCGCGACGTGATGACCTCGAACACGCTCGGCCCGATGGGACTCAACCCGCAGAACCTGCACGAGCAGTTCGGTGTGTCCGACGCCCAGTACAACCAGATGCTCGACGACACCTTCGGGCCCTCGCCCGAGGCGCGCGCGGAGGCCGCCGCACAGCAGCAGGCGGGGGGTGAGCGGTGATGGGCATCGTCGACGACATCAAGGGCGGCCTCAACAGCGGCCTGGAGTTCGGCGAGAACCTCATCGACGAGGGCAAGAAGAAGCTCGGCGAGGGCGTCGACTACGCCACCGACAAGGTCGGCGACGGGCTCGACTACGTCGGCCTGCACGACGCGGCCGACGCGGTGGAGGACTTCGGTGACGAAGTCGCCGCCGACCTCGGCGCCATGCCCGGCGAGCAGCAGCTCGGCCAGACCGAGGAGGCCAACGAGCTCATCCACGGCAACCCCGCCAGGATCCGGGAGAGCGCCAAGCACCTCAAGGACTTCCAGGCCGCCTTCGACAAGGTCGGCACGGGGATGAAGAAGGTCGACTCCGCCAACTGGAAGGGCGAGAGCGGCAACGCCTTCCGGGAGAAGTTCGGCGTGCACCCCACGAAGTGGCTGCACGCGGCGGACGCCTGTGAGCTGGCCGCGGGGGCCCTGGACGCCTACGCCGAGACCGTCAAGTGGGCGCAGAGCCAGGCCCAGGAGGCGATCACCCTCTACAAGCAGGGCAAGAAGGCCTCCGTGGAGGCAGTGGAGGCGTACAACAAGAAGGTCGACGCCTACAACGCCAAGATCAAGGCGAACGAGGACCCCGGCCCGCAGCCCCCGCCGTTCCACGACCCCGGCATCGCCGACATGAGGGCGGCCCGGGAGAAGCTCGCGCAGGCCCGCAAGCAGCGCAACTCCGTCGCCTCCGAGACGCAGGGCAAGATCAAGGCCGCCCTCGCCCACGCCCCCGCCGAACCCCCGCCCCTCGACCGGCTCGGCAACAACCTGATCGACGGCGCGCAGGCCTACTACACCGAGCTCACCCATGTCGTCGGCGGCGTCCTCAAGGGAACGGCGGGCCTGCTCAACTTCGTCCGCGGCCTGAACCCCCTGGACCCGTACAACCTCACGCACCCGGCGGCGTACGTACAGAACGTCAACATGACGCTCGCCGGCCTCGTGTCCACCGCCGCGCACCCGGAGCGCGTCGTCCAGTCCGTCGTCGACGGCTTCAAGAAGGACCCCTCCGAGTTCGTCGGCCGGCTCCTCCCCGAGCTGATCGGCACGAAGGGGGCCGGCCTGGGGCGCACGGCACTGCGCACCGGCCTCAAGGAGGGGCTGGAGAGCGGTGCGACGAACGGCCTGAAGTACGGGGACGAACTCGCGGGGTCCGCACCGAAGGACTGGAGCGGGCTCGCAAAATCCACGGACCATGTTTCGGAAAAAGCGATTCACGCCGACTCCGTGGACCCGAAGGCGGCCCAGGAGTTTCTGGACAGCGAATATCCCTGGCTGAAGGATGTCAACAACACCGGCATGCCGGGTTACACGGACAACTGCAGTCACAACGTCGTGGCGGTGGACCGCAGGATGGACGGTCAGGAGGTCAGTGCCGCACCCAAGCAGGCGGGCGACCACATTCCACCGGAGCAGCTCGGCCTGACGAACAGGGCCAAGGGCCACTACGACATGGTCAACAGCTACGATGACATCATCAAGGATCTCCAGGCCCGAGGCGAAGGCTCCCGCAGTGCCGTGTACATCAGCCGCCCGAACGGAACGGCACACGTCTTCAACGCCGTGAACACCCCGCACGGTGTCGTGTTCCTCGACGGCCAGAGCGGGACGCTCGGAATGCTGGAGAAAAATGTCTCCTCCATCGGGCACATCCCTTATCGCGACGGAGTCAAATAAATGCTGACCAAAGAAGAGGCCGTCTCGGCAGGAGCCCATTTCCTGAAGACTGCGGGCTACCCGGACCGGGCGGATTCCATCGTCATGCTTCCGGACACCGCCATCGAATTCCCTTACGGGTGGACCGTGCGCTTCGACTTCAAGGAGCACATCGAAACGGGGGACTTCACCAAGGCCCCCTTCAGCTCGGTCGTGGTCGTCCCCCATGACGGAACGGCGGCACACTTCGCTCCGACGTTCCCTCCCACGGAGCAGTACATGGAAATGCGCGCCACGGGCAACTGGCCCCCCAGGAAGGGATAGCGAGGTGCCCGTCCCCCACGACCGCGCCGCCGCCTGGCTGAACGCCACCTACGGCGGCCTCGTCGCCCCCGCGGCCCCGCACCCCGTGCACGAGACCCCCGGCGCCTGGCTGATGGCCTGCCAGGCGGTGCCCCAGCCCGGCTACCCGCAGACGCCCATGCTGGCGGCCTCGTTGGTGGTGCCCAAGGACGGCGGCTCCCCGTTCCACCCCGCGCCGAGCGACCCGCTCGCGGACCTGGCCCCCGCCGCCTCGCCGCAGGAAGCGGCGGCGCGGGTGGAGGGTCAGCCCCGCCGGATCAACTCGCGGGGGTGCACGGTGGCCCTGCACAGCGCGATCAGCGGTGCCCCCTCGGTACCGCTGCCCTGGCGCCCGTCCGACGAGGCGCCGGGCTGGGTGGCGCGGCTGAAGCGCCGCTATTTCCCCCAGTTCACGCGGACCCCCGTCGACAGCTGGGACGACGTGGTCAAGGCCGTCACCGAGCCGGGCCCGGACACCCGGGGCGTGGTGTGGGTACGGCGGGAGATCGGCGGCCACGAGGCGACCGGCAACCTGCTGTACGCGCACAACAACAAGGGCCAGGTCGTCCTGCTGGACGGGCTGACGTCGTCGCTCGCCCGGCTCGACACGTCCCTGGTGCGCGAGCTGGTCCTGCTCCGCGCCCTGCCGGCGGCGCACGCACCCGCGCGGCTGCCGTGGGAGCGGCCGGCGGCGGACTTCGCCTCGGCGGTCGACAAGGCCCGGCTCTGGCTCGACGACACCTACCAGGGCCAGGTCGTCCTGGACGCGCCGACCCCTCAGGACGAGACCGGGCGCGGCTGGGTCTTCTCCTGCAACACCGTCCGTTTCCTGCGCGACGGCCACTGGCAGGACGCCCTCCTCGACGCCACCCTCGTCGTCCCCAAGGACGAAGGCGCGCCGTTCGGCCTGCCCAACTCGGATCCCTGGGCCTGGCTGGCCCGTTGGGACGCGGGCGAGGACCCCGGATCGGCGGACTTCCCCGCTCCGCCCCAGCCCGGCCGCGCCGCCTGGTTCGAGCCGACGCTCTCGGAGCTGGGCCCGGTCCTCTCCGCTTCCGACCACGAGGACTGGCCGGGCGCGCTCGAAGCCCTGGCGGCCCTGCCCGACGAAGCGCGGGCGATCGTCTGGGTGCGCCGTACGGACGGCCGGTCGCGGGAAGCCGTGGGGTGGCTGGTGAACGCCCGCAGGATCGCGGGCGGTGTGATGCTGATCGACGGTGCGACCGGTTCCCCCGCGTCGCCGGACCCGACGGGCGTGCACCGGCTTCACGTGATCCGTTACCGCTGAGGCGAGGTGGTGCGGGCCCTCGGTCCTTGGGAACCGTGAGCGCAAGGGCCGGCCCGCACCCGGGGGTCGGCCCGTCACACCTTGGACAGCACCCCGCGCCAGGTCCACCCCGAGCCGAGGACGATCTTCTGCAGCGGGTTCCGCATGTCCCAGGAGTCGAAGCGGAACGTCTCGACCTTGTGCTTGTGGCCGTCCGGGCCCCGCTCGTAGTGCCCCCTCCAGGAGACCTTGTGGATGCGGGGCCCGCGGCCGCGCCGGCGGGACACGACGCGCCCGGGCGGGTTCCCGGCCCGCGTCACCTCCCGCAGTTCGTCGCAGACCCGCACCTCGTGCTTCGCCGGGTCCAGGCGCATCCGGGTCCTGAAGGTCAGCTCGACCTGCCGGCGGGACAGGCCGGAGCCCCACGCGGGCTCCAGCACCTGCCATTCCGCCACCAGGTCCGCCTTCTCGGCGGGGAGGGCGTTGCGCACCCGGAACGGCGTGTCCGGGCCGTTGATCGCGAGCAGCGCCGCCCTGACCTCCGTGGCGGACAGCGGCGCGACGTCACTCGCGGGGTAGCGGGTGCCGGTCAGCCGGTCCTTGAAGCGGGCCCACTTCTGCTGAAGACCGCCCATCGCTATGCCCCCGCCCCGGTGTCCGGCCGCACAGAGGTGTCCGGCCGAACCGAACGGACGAAGTCCTGGAAGTCCTCCAGCACGGCGTCGTGCTGGGCTGCCGTGGCGGTCAGGGCCAGCCGGATCACCGCACGTTTGCGGGCGTCCCGGACGTCCACGACGGACAGGTACACCTGGGACTGGACGAGGTCGTGGCGCGTTTCCCCGACGACGGCCGAGAAGGTCAGCCGCTGTGTCAGGGCGGGCGCTTCCGCCGAGCCGACCTCTCGACGGTCGGCCACCACCACCGACCCGGCGCGTTCACGCAGTCGCTCCACGGACCGGTCGGCGAGCTCGGCCAGCGTCACGTCCTCCGGCGGGAACTCACCGTCGACGGTGATGTTGGCGGCGAACCCCGCGTCGGTCGGGGCGTGCACAGCGGCGAAGGCCACTCCCTGGCTGTCCAGCCCCTCGGGGCGGGCCGGGAGCCACTTCTCGGGCAGCCGGAACTCGATCGGCACCGGCAGTGTCGTGGG
The DNA here is from genome assembly GCF_044548445.1 of Streptomyces sp. NPDC052016. Lineage (NCBI taxonomy): Bacteria > Bacillati > Actinomycetota > Actinomycetes > Kitasatosporales > Streptomycetaceae > Streptomyces > Streptomyces sp. NPDC052016. The sequence goes on along the minus strand of NZ_JBIUBX010000011.1, from coordinate 50,046 downwards.
CATGCGGTCCTCCTTACAGATGAAGTAGATCAGAACCAGTTGCCGACGGTGTCCCTGACGGAGCCGGCCGCGTCCCCGACGACGTCGACGGCCCCGCCCACCGCGTCAGCCGCGCCGTCGACGGCCGCGCCGAACTTGTCCGGATCGAAGGTGATCTCGACTCCCGCTCCCGCGCCGATCGCGGCGGAGACGAACGCGTCGCCGCCGAGCGCCCACTTGCCGTCCTCCTTCTTCAGGCCCCACCAGGCCTCCGCACCGACACCGGTCCCACCCTCGGCCGACGCGCCGATGCCGATACCGGCGACCTCGAAACCCCCGGCGATGCTGTGCTTCTCCCCCGCGAACGCCTTCGCGGAGACGGTGAGCTCATCCCTGGCCACCTTTCCCTGGACCGCGGCCTCGGCACCGGCGAACCCCTCGACCCGCCCGTAGACACCGGCGTACGGCCCGTATTCGGCCCTGCCTTCGGCGAGTGCCCGTACGCCCACGGACGCTTCGGCCTTGCCGACGACGCCCTTCTCGTTGAAACCGAAGTTCGCGGTGGCCCTGGCTCCCCCGTAGACGTCGGCGATCCCGGACAGCTTCCACTGCCCGTTGGTCAGCGTGCCTTCCGCGGTCGCGTGGAAGAGGTCGGCGTACGCCTTGAAGGAGGCCTCCTTGCCGTACTTGGGCCCGGTGACGGTGTAGCCGACGTCCGGTCCGGTCACCGTGAACTTGCCCTCGGAGACCCACCCGGAGATCTTCAGGCCCTCCTTGGCCGCCGCCGCCTCGGCCTCGTACCGCTCGATGTCGCCGTACGCCTTGCCGTTGAAGCCGTTGAGGGTGCCGTCGCTCGGATCGGAGTCGATCACCACGGCCGCGAGGGCGATCTCGACGCCCTTGTCGGCCTCCCCGACGTCCTTCACCAGCTGGTCGATGCGCTGCTGCCAGGAGGCGACGGCCTTGCGGACGCTCTCCTGGTAGTCGGGGTCGTGGACGTAGGCGGTGCGTTCTCCCTGGGTCAGCTTCTCGGTGTCGAAGGCGACCACGCCCTGGTCCGACACCTTCATGCCGGCGTCGACGGCGTCCTGCCGGGCCGACCTGAGCCTGCCGCGCAGGTCGACGAACTGCGTGTGCGCGTCCCGCAGCAGCGAGGCGATCGCCTTGGCCTCGGCCTGGGCGTTCTGGAACTCCTTGAGCGTGGTGTCGAAGCGCCTGTTGGCCGCGTACGCGCTCAGCCCCACCCAGGAGTCGCCCATCGTGATGCCGTGCACATCCCGCTTGTAGGCCTTCTCCTGCTTGCTGAACTCCGCGGCCATGCCGTCCCAGCGGTCGGCGGCCGTGGTGAGCGCGGACAGGTCGGTCGTCATGATCTCGTGGTACGTCGGCACGGGGCCCCCGTCGTGTTCGGACTCGGTCGGACTCGACGCGCGCACCCGGTGCGCGACGTCGTACGCGGACTCGGTATGTGACTCGGTGCGCGACTCAGTACGCGTCGAGATGCGACGACTGGCGGATGCCGGACCCGACGCCGAGGTCCGTGCCCTGCAGCACGTTGGTGGTGCTGCGCAGCGCCGCCTTCTCCGAGGCGAGCCGGTTCATCAGGTTCGTCACCTGTTCACCCCACGTCTTGTGGGCCTTCTTCAGGGCCCCGGACGTGAGCCACCCGTCGCCGTCCTTCGGCCGGAACGCCTTGACGGCCGTGTCCGTCTCGGTGTCCGCCCAGTCCCCGGCCTTCTTCGTGTCGGGCTCGATGTGGTCCTCGATGGCCTTGGCCGCGGCCCGCTTCTGGGCGGGCGACGAGGCCAGGTCCTTCCGGCCGGCCCCGGCGGGGGTGCCTCCCGGGTCGGACGGAATCTGGTTCAGCCGCATGCCGAGGGGCCCCTCGGCCCCGGTGGCGGCTATGTGCTGGTCTCCTGTCGGCTGTGTCATCGGCTGCCTTCCCCCGTGCGCTCATTCGGCGTACGGCGGGCAGACTAGCAAGCGTTTCCGACAGTGCGTCAGGAAGCCCCGGGCTGTGACACGGGTGCCGCACGAGCCGTGCACCGTCCCCACCGCTCACCCCTGCGGCGGTCCGACTCCGGCGCCCGCGCACGCGAAAGGGGCCCGTACGACCGAAGTCGCACGGGCCCCTTCGAGCCTCTTCAGGTCAACTGACCCGGGTCAGGCCGAGCGTCGAGCAAGCGGTACTTACTTGACGATCTTGGTGACCTGGCCGGCGCCCACGGTGCGACCACCCTCGCGGATGGCGAACTTCAGGCCCTCTTCCATGGCGACGGGCTGGATGAGCTCCACCTTCATCTCGGTGTTGTCACCCGGCATGACCATCTCGGTGCCCTCGGGGAGGTGCACGACACCGGTCACGTCCGTCGTACGGAAGTAGAACTGCGGACGGTAGTTGTTGAAGAACGGCGTGTGGCGGCCACCCTCGTCCTTGGACAGGATGTAGGCCTGCGCCTCGAACTCGGTGTGCGGGGTGACCGAGCCCGGCTTGATGATGACCTGGCCGCGCTCGACGTCCTCGCGCTTGATGCCGCGGAGCAGCAGACCGACGTTCTCACCGGCCTGGCCCTCGTCGAGCAGCTTGCGGAACATCTCGATACCGGTGACCGTGGTGGTGGTCTTCTCGGTCTTGATGCCGATGATGTCGACGGTCTCGTTGACCTTGAGGACACCACGCTCGATACGGCCGGTGACGACCGTACCGCGACCGGTGATGGTGAAGACGTCCTCGATCGGCATCAGGAACGGCTTGTCGACGTCACGCTCGGGCTCCGGGATGGAGGTGTCGACGGCGTTCATGAGGTCCAGGACCGACTGGGTCCACTGGGCGTCGCCCTCGAGCGCCTTCAGCGCCGAGACGCGGACGACCGGCAGGTCGTCGCCCGGGAACTCGTACTCGGAGAGGAGCTCACGGACCTCGAGCTCGACGAGCTCCATGATCTCCTCGTCGTCCACCATGTCGGCCTTGTTCAGGGCGACGACGATGTACGGAACGCCGACCTGGCGGGCCAGGAGCACGTGCTCCTTGGTCTGCGGCATCGGGCCGTCGGTGGCGGCGACCACCAGGATCGCGCCGTCCATCTGCGCGGCACCGGTGATCATGTTCTTGATGTAGTCCGCGTGACCCGGGCAGTCGACGTGGGCGTAGTGACGCGCCTCGGTCTGGTACTCGACGTGCGCGATGGAGATGGTGATACCGCGCTGGCGCTCCTCGGGCGCCTTGTCGATGTTGTCGAACGGGGTGGCCTCGTTCAGGTCCGGGTACGCGTCGTGCAGCACCTTGGTAATGGCGGCCGTGAGGGTCGTCTTACCGTGGTCGATGTGACCGATGGTGCCGATGTTGACGTGCGGCTTAGTCCGCTCGAACTTCGCCTTCGCCACTGGGGTCCTCCTGTGGAGTGGTTCTGTACGCCTTACTTCATCGGCGCCAGGTGATCTTTGCTGTTAGGTCCCGGGCCTCGGGCCATTCCGCCACGAATGCGGAGGAATGGCCCGGGAGGCTCCGGAGTCAAGCCTACGGCGTGAGAACGCGGTGCGTTACTCGCCCTTGGCCTTCGCGATGATCTCCTCGGCGACGTTCCGCGGAACCTCGGCGTAGGAGTCGAACTGCATCGAGTAGCTTGCGCGACCCGACGTCTTGCTGCGGAGGTCGCCGACGTAGCCGAACATCTCCGACAGGGGCACGAGGCCCTTCACGACGCGGGCACCGGCCCGCTCCTCCATGGCCTGGATCTGGCCACGGCGGGAGTTGATGTCGCCGATGACCTCGCCCATGTAGTCCTCGGGCGTGGTGACCTCGACGGCCATCATCGGCTCGAGCAGCACGGGGCTGGCCTTGCGCGCGGCCTCCTTGAAGGCCTGCGAACCGGCGATCTTGAACGCGAGCTCGGAGGAGTCGACCTCGTGGTAGGCACCGTCGAGCAGCGTGACGCGCACACCGGTCATCTCGTAACCGGCGAGGATGCCGAACTGCATGGCCTCCTGCGCACCGGCGTCCACCGAGGGGATGTACTCCTTCGGCACACGGCCACCGGTCACCTGGTTGACGAACTCGTACGACGTGTCGCCGCCCTCGATGGGCTCGATCGCGATGATGACGCGAGCGAACTGGCCGGTACCACCCGTCTGCTTCTTGTGGGTGTACTCGACCTTCTCGACGGCCTTGCGGATCGTCTCGCGGTACGCGACCTGCGGCTTGCCGACGTTGGCCTCGACCTTGAACTCACGGCGCATGCGGTCGACCAGCACCTCGAGGTGCAGCTCGCCCATACCGCCGATGATGGTCTGGCCGGTCTCCTCGTCCGAGTGGACCTGGAAGGACGGGTCCTCCTCGGCCAGGCGCTGGATCGCGACGCCGAGCTTCTCCTGGTCGCCCTTCGACTTGGGCTCGATGGCGACCTGGATGACCGGGGCCGGGAAGTCCATGGACTCCAGGATCACCGGCTGCTTCTCGTCGGACAGCGTCTCACCGGTGGTGGTCTGCTTCAGGCCCATGACGGCGACGATGTCGCCGGCGCCCACCGAGTCGATCTCCTCACGCTTGTTGGCGTGCATGCGGTAGATCTTGCCGATGCGCTCCTTGCGGCCCTTGACCGAGTTGAGCACGGCGGAGCCGGACTCGAGGCGGCCGGAGTAGACGCGCACGAAGGTGAGCTTGCCGAGGTGCGGGTCGCTCATGATCTTGAACGCCAGCGCCGACAGCGGCTCCTCGTCGGAGGGCTTGCGCTTCACGACGACCTCGGGGTCCTTGACGTCGTGGCCCTCGATGGCCTCGATGTCGACCGGGGACGGCAGGTAGCGCACGACCGCGTCGAGCAGGGGCTGGACGCCCTTGTTCTTGAACGCGGTACCGCAGAACACGGGGGTGACGGTGGTGCCGCCGCCCTTGCCGGACGCGATGGTGATGCGACGGATCGCGGCGTAGAGCTGCTCCTCGGAAGGCTCCTGGCCCTCGAGGTAGAGCTCCATCAGCTCCTCGTCGTTCTCGGCGACGGCCTCGAGCAGCTTGCCGCGCCACTCCTCGGCCGCCTCGACGTGGGTGTCCGGGATGTCGACGACGTCGTACATCTCGCCCTTGGTCGCCTCGGCGGACCAGACCAGGGCCTTCATGCGGACCAGGTCCACGACGCCCTTGAAGTCGGCCTCGGCACCGATCGGGAGCTGCATGACGAGCGGCTGGGCACCCAGACGGTCGACGATCATGTCGACGCAGCGGTGGAACTCGGCACCGGTGCGGTCGAGCTTGTTGACGAAGCAGATGCGCGGAACGCCGTAGCGGTCCGCCTGACGCCACACCGTCTCGGACTGGGGCTCGACGCCGGCGACGCCGTCGAACACCGTCACGGCACCGTCGAGCACGCGCAGGGAGCGCTCCACCTCGACGGTGAAGTCGACGTGACCCGGGGTGTCGATGATGTTGATGGTGTGGTCGACGTTCTCCAGCGGCCAGTGGCAGGTGGTGGCAGCAGAGGTGATCGTGATGCCACGCTCCTGCTCCTGCTCCATCCAGTCCATGGTGGCAGCGCCGTCGTGGACCTCACCGATCTTGTACGAAACGCCGGTGTAGAACAGGATCCGCTCGGTGGTGGTCGTCTTGCCCGCGTCGATGTGGGCCATGATGCCGATGTTGCGCACCTTGGCCAGGTCAAGCGAAGTGGTAGCCATAAGGCTTCAGTCTTCTCTCGGTCTCGATGTGGACTGCGACTACCAGCGGTAGTGCGCGAAGGCCTTGTTGGACTCGGCCATCTTGTGCGTGTCCTCGCGCTTCTTCACGGCCGCACCGAGGCCGTTGGAGGCGTCGAGCAGCTCGTTGAGCAGACGCTCGGTCATGGTCTTCTCGCGACGGGCGCGGGAGTAACCGACCAGCCAGCGCAGCGCCAGGGTGTTGGCACGGCCGGGCTTGACCTCGACCGGGACCTGGTAGGTGGCGCCACCGACACGGCGGGACTTGACCTCGATGGTCGGCTTGATGTTCTCGAGAGCGCGCTTCAGCGTGATGACCGGGTCGTTGCCGGTCTTGTCGCGCAGACCCTCCATGGCACCGTAGACGATGCGCTCGGCGGTGGAGCGCTTGCCGTTCAGCAGCACCTTGTTGATCAGGGAGGTCACCAGAGGAGAGCCGTAGACCGGGTCGATGATGACCGGACGCTTCGGGGCGGGGCCCTTACGAGGCATTCTTACTTCTCCTTCTTGGCGCCGTAACGGCTGCGGGCCTGCTTGCGGTTCTTGACACCCTGGGTGTCGAGGGAGCCGCGGATGATCTTGTAGCGAACACCCGGCAGGTCCTTCACACGGCCGCCGCGCACGAGCACGATGGAGTGCTCCTGCAGGTTGTGTCCCTCACCCGGAATGTAGGCCGTGACCTCGATCCCGCTGGTCAGACGCACACGCGCGACCTTACGCAGGGCCGAGTTCGGCTTCTTCGGGGTGGTCGTGAACACACGCGTGCAGACGCCGCGACGCTGAGGGGAACCCTCGAGTGCGGGCGTCTTGTTCTTCTCGACCTTGTCCTGCCGGCCCTTGCGGACCAGCTGCTGGATCGTAGGCACTACTTCTCCGGTTTCTGTGTGCCGATGGGTACAGCTAACCTGGAACTTCGCCGACCCACGCGGTCGGGTGTGTCGAATCCCGCGGACTCCCGCCGCCAGGCAGAAAGAGGCGCAGATTACGGTGGCCGCTCTCGGCCCCGGTGCGGTCGAAGGCACGCACGAGGGCCAGGGCACACCCCAGGCACAAGGTCTGAGCGTACCCAGCGCGCTGACTTCGGTCAAAACAAAAGCAACGCCACCGATCCGCCGGGGTCCACGGGCCGCCCGACCTGCGTTTCCGTGAGGGCGCACACTTACCACGGACCCGACGGGTCCGCAACCGGAACGCGCACCCCCGTGGGAAGTGCCTGTTTTCCCCTGGCGTGCGTGTGTTGTGCAGGGCTGGTTACCCACGCAGCGTGCTTTCATGCGCCGCCGGGGCGTCCGAGGACGGCGACATCGCCGTGTCGTGCCCCACGAAGTACGTCGGCCGGTTCTGTACGGCCGTGTAAATGCGGCCGACGTACTCGCCGAGCAGCCCCACGCAGATCAGCTGGACCGCGCCGATGAACAGGACGCCGGTGAAGAGCGAGGTCCAGCCGGGCACCGTGTGGTCGAAGGCGTGCGCGCACAGCGTGTAGACCATCAGCCCCAGGCAGACCAGGAAGGCGAAGGCGCCGAGCCAGGTGGCGATGCGCAGCGGGGCCGCGGAGAAGCCGGTGACGCTGTCGACCGCGAGGCGGATCATCCGCCCGAGCGGGTACTTGCTCTGGCCGGCCGGGCGCGGGGCGCGTTCGTAGGCGACCCGCCCGCTGGGGAAGCCGAGCCAGGGCACGAGCAGGCGGTAGACGCGCTGCTGGTCCGGCAGGGACTTGAGCGCGTCGACGGCGGCCCGGCTGAGCAGCCGGAAGTCGCCGGCCTGGGCGGGGACCGAGGGTCCGGCCAGGCGGCGGACCAGGCGGTAGTACAGGCCCGCCGTCCACCGCTTGAACCCGGTGTCGCTGGCCCGGTCGGCCCGGATGCCGTACACGATGTCGAGGCCCTCGTCGCGGGCCAGCGCGAGCATCTCGGGGATCTTCTCGGGCGGGTCCTGGAGGTCGGCGTCGAGACTCACCACGTACGCGCCGACCGCCCGGTCCAGGCCGGCGGTGAGGGCGGCCTGGTGGCCGGAGTTGCGGCGCAGGCCGATCACGCGCAGCTGCGGCCAGCCGAGCCGGAAGGCCGCGAGCAGCTCGGCGGTGCGGTCGGTGCTGCCGTCGTCGACGGCGACCACCTCGTAGCCGACCCCGAGGTCGGCGAGGACCGGACGCAGCCGGCTGACGAGCGCCGGAAGGACCTCTTCCTCGTTGTACATCGGTATGACGACCGAGAGAACGGTCGGAGGATTTGTTGTATCCATGGCCTCAGTCACCCGCCCCACCCCCAACCGCTGGTGCGCATATGCGACTCTGTTGTGATCTTATGACAGACACTTCACGATCATCCGGACAGTTGCTCCTCCCCGGGTTCCGGTGATCGGGGCCGAGGGGGACCCAGGCATGAGCACGGCTTCCAGCGACGCGGCGACGGATTCCGCCGTGCCCGGCGGGCAGGAGGCGCGGCCACGAGGTGTCCGCCGCCTGACCCTGCCGGCCGGTGTACGACCGTACCTTGCCCCACTGGCCCTGTACGGCGTCACCAAGCTCGTCGGCCTCACCGTCTTCGCGTTCCTGCTGGAGGCCGCCGGGGACTACCAGAAGAAGAACCCGCGCTTCGGCGGCGGCGCCCACTGGTGGGACGTCCTCGCCACCTGGGACGGCTGGTGGTACCTGCAGGTCGCCGAGAAGGGCTACGACCCGCGCCCGCTGGAGCGGCTCGACTCCGGGGGCCTGTTCACGGTCAAGCAGAACTCCGTCGCCTTCTTCCCGCTGTACCCCGGCCTGATCCGGGCGGTGTCGGAGGCGACCGGGCTCGGCCTGTTCGGAGCCGGCATCCTGATCTCGGTGCTCGCCTCCTTCGTCGCGGCCGCCGGGATCTACGCCGTGATCTCGCTGCTGGCGGGCGCCCGGGCGGGCACCATCGCCGCCGGGCTGTGGGCCGTGGCGCCGGGCGCGGGCGTCGAGTGGGCCGTGTACTCCGAGTCCCTGTTCGTGGCGATAGCGGCCTGGTGCTGCTACTGCGTGATGAAGCGCCGCTGGGTGGCGGCCGGCCTGCTCGCCTTCGTCGCCGGTCTGAACCGGCCGACCTCCGCCGCGCTCATCGGCGCGGTCGGGCTCGCCGCGCTGGTGACGCTGGCCCGGCGGGAGAGCAGACGCGAGCACGGGGTGGCGGGACCGGTGTACGCCATGGTGGCCGCGCCGCTCGGCCTGCTCACCTACGTCGCCTGGGTCGGGCTCAGCATGGGCGACCTGACGGCGTACTTCACCCTCCAGCGTGAGGGGTGGGCGCACTACTTCGACTTCGGCGCCTACACCCTGGACGTGCTGGGCAACACGGCCGTCGGCCACCACGACTACCTGTTCGCCTTCTCCGTCCCCGACCTGCTCGCCGTCCAGCTGGTGCTGGCGCTGCCCTTCCTGATCGCGCTGATGCTGCGCAGGAAGCCGCCGCTGGTGCTGGTCGCGTACACGCTGGCGAGCATCGTCACCGTGCTGGGCACCCAGCAGATGTTCGGCAACACCCCGCGCTACCTGCTGCCCTGCTTCCCGCTGCTGCTCGCCCCGGCGGCGGCGATGAGCCGGCTGAAGTGGCCCAGCCTGCTGGTCTTCTTCTCGACGGCGGCACTGGCGTCGGGGTGGTACGCGCACTACGTGATGTTCGAGTTGGGGATCCCGTAGGCGGGGGGACGGCGGGGCGCGCTCGGGCTGGGCGGGCTGAGAGTCCGGGCGGGGCTGTGGGAGGCCACGCCGGGCGCGCCGAGAGTTCCGGCGGTTCGAGGGAGGCCGCGCCAGGCGTGCTGGCGGTCCCGGCGGGTTCATGGGAGGCCACGCCAGGCGTGCTGGCGGTCCCGGCTGGATCGGGGGGAGGCCACGCCGGGCGCGCTGACAGTCCCGGCCGGATCGGGGGAGGCCACACCAGGCGCGCTGACAGTCCCGGCCGGATCGGGGGAGGCCACACCAGGCGCGCTGGCAGCCGCCTGCCCTGCCGTGAGAGGCGGCCACGGCCCGGCGCGGGGCGGCGGGGCGCGCTCGGGCCAGGCGGCTGACAGTCCCGGCCGGATCGGGGGAGGCCACGCCCGGCGTGCTGGCAGCCGCCTGCCCTGCCGTGAGAGGCGGCCACGGCCCGGCGCGGGGCGGCGGGGCGCGCTCGGGCCAGGCGGCTGACAGTCCCGGCCGGATC
>NZ_JBIUBX010000011.1:0-40121 GCF_044548445.1 Streptomyces sp. NPDC052016 | reverse complement strand
TCGGGGGAGGCTACGCCGGCGTGCTGGCAGCCGCCTGCCCTGCCGTGAGAGGCGGCCACGGCCCGCCGCCTGGCAGCCGCGGCCAGGTCATGAGAGGGCACGCCAGGTGCCGTGACCGTCGCGGCCCGGCCGTGGGCGTACCACGCCCGGTGTCGTACAGGCGCTGCCTGGCGTGTGGACGTCGCCGCCCGCGTCGTGGAGATCGCGGGCGGGCCGTCAGGGCGACGAGACCGACGCGAGGAACAGGATCGCCATGACGACCGCCCAGCCCGCCACGGACAGCCACCCCAGGACGAGGCCGGCCATGGCGAAGCCGTCGCCGCCCTCGCCGGTCCGGCGGATCTCGGCGCGGGCCGTGTGCCCGAGGATCACCGCGGGGATGCCGGTGACGCCCATGGTCATCGTGGTGAGGACGCCGCAGACCATGGCGCCGACCGCCTTGCCGTTCGTGGGCGGCGGCGGGGCGGGCATGAAGGTGCGCGGCACCGCCGGGTAGGGCTGCACCGGTGCGGCGGAGGGCTGTACCGCCAGGGGTCCCTGCGGCAGATCGGAGACGATCAGGGACAACTCGGCGACCGTACGGGCCTGGTAGGCGCGGGCCACACGTCTGTCGAACTCGGTCTGCTGCAGGCGCCCCTCGGCGAACCCGGCTCTGAGCACGTCCACGGCGCGCTCGCGATCCGCGTGGGACGCGAGCATCGACGGACTGCTCTGCGCCTGCCACGGCTGCCATGGCGACGGATACGACACGGACACCTCCCCCGGACGGCTTGAATGCCTCCATCATTCCCCTACGCTCGGCGTCCCGCGATGGTTCCCCCGCGTGAACCATCGATCGGACGTGGTGCTACGAGGGACTCACCGCACCCGACGGGTCGTCCCGCGAGCCACGCGTTCGGCGGCGAACACGTCTTCCAGCCGGAAGAGCTGGGCGCGGCCCGCCTTGCCGGCCGGTTTCAGGTGGCCGAGCTGGACCCACTTGCGGATCGTCGCGGGGGCGACGCCGACTTCCTGGGCGGCGAGGGGGCCGGGGATGAGGGTAGGCCGCTCGGGGTGGTTCGTCGCGTTGCTCATCGGACCGCCGCCTTCCACTCGCCCTCGTCCCAGGTGTGCCGGTAGGCGGGATCGTCGTGGCAGCCGCAGTCCGGCTCCGGACAGCGGCAGGCCGGATTGATGCAGAGGACGGCGCCCCGGTCGGGGAAGGCCCGCAGCGACACCGAATCGCACCAGGGGCAGCGCCCGGACATCCGTACGACGGTCTCGGTGTCGCCCAGCGCGCGGGCGCACCGGCGGGCCATCCGCCGTGTCTCGTCCCGCACGTGCGCGGCCAGGACGGGGTCGGCGGCGATGCCGTCGAGGAGGGCGGCGATGCGTTTCAGCCGCTCGGGTACGGGTGCACGTCGCGGGCGGGGCAGCCCGAGGCGGTCCCGCACGGCCTCCTCCAGCTCCACGACGCCGTCGGAGATGTCACGGATGGCGTCCGAGATGTGCAGCCGCAGGGGCGCCGCGCTGTGGCCGGGGGCGACCAGCCCGTGTTGCTGCTGGAGCAACAGCGCCTCCTCGCGCTCCTGCCGCAGTCGGGCGGCGAGGTCGGCGGGGGGTGGGGGTGGCGCCGGGCGGTGGGCGGGGGCGGCACGGCCGGGGACCAGCTCGGCGGCGAGCTCCGGGAGTTGCTGGATGAGGTGGGTGATCCAGAGGGCGGCCTGGGTGGCGGTGGGGTAGGAGTCGGCGCCGCGGGGATCGGTGGAGCGGGGATCGGTGGAGCGGGGATCGGTGGAGCGGGGGACGGCGGGCCGGGATTCGGTGGGATCCGGGGCCGTGGGGTGCGGCCTCGCGGGGGGCGGATCCGTCGGGTGCGCACCGGCGAGGTGTGCATCCGCCGGGTGCGGCCTGGCCGGCTCGGCGTCGGCGGGGTGGCTTCCGGCAACTCGGTGGGCGGCCGGGCGCTCCCCGGACACTCGGTCCGCCGGCGCGCGGCGCTCGCTCGGTCGGTTCTCAGCCAAGAAGGCCTCCCTGGAGGGCTGTTGCGGTGGTCGGACCCGGCGCGGGGGCCGGAGCCGACGGCGTGGTCGGGCCGGCCGTACGGGTCGAGGCCGCCGAGTCGGCGGCACTCCCGGACACGACGGCGCGCCCGGTCACCACGGCCGGAACGGACGCGGCCGCTCGCCCGGACACGGCGGCCGGTGCGGACAGGCCCACCGGCGCGGAGGACGGCCGCGGCCCGGGGCCGGGGCGGGCCGGTACGGCGACCGGGCGGCCCGAGCGCCAGAGGCGGCCTCCGCAGACACCGTCGAACCAGTTCTCCGCCGGGGCCACCGCCTCCTCACAGGCGCGACGCACCGTACAGCCGGCGCAGGCCCGCAGCGCGGGGGCGGCCTCCTTGGCCTTCTTGGAGAAGACGATCCGCGGGGAGAGTCCGGCGCAGGCGGCGGCGGACTGCCAGCCGACGGCACGGGACGGGCGTGGGCGGTCCGGTGGGCAGGAACTGGTTTCGGGCATGGACATGGGCCCCCTGTCGGTTCGGAAGACGGTCCGTGATCGAGCCGTGCGAAATGAACGGCCCCCAGGGTTACAGATTGCGTGCGCGCTCGCAACGAGTTCTGGATCACCCACCCTCCGGCGCCCTCACGAAATCTCCACGAAGTTCCGCGAAAGGCACTCACTTTCTCCGGTGCTTGCACGAGAGCACGTAATTCCGCGCGCGCGAGCAAGCTAAACTCTTGCCACCCCCGAAGGAAGCGAGCAGAGACATGACCAGCCAGGATCTGGACGCGTTCGCCGCGTGGGTCGAAGACCTCATGCGCGACCGCGGCTACGACATCGACAGCCCACGCGGCGGCGGAAAGTCGCGGATCGCCGACGAGGCGGGCGTGCACCGCGCGGCCGTCACCCGTCTGCTGCAGCGCCAGAGCATGCCCGACCTCGAGACCACGCGCCGCCTCGCGCGCGTACTCGGCGTCCCGGTCCGCGACATGCTCATCCGCTCCGGCCGGCTGACCGCCGAGGAGCTCGCCGACCCCCACGACTACTTGGCCGCCCCCGCGCCCAACGCGGAGTTCGGCCGGCGTCCCACGCTGGAGGAAGTCGCCGACCTGCTCGGCGTGCCCGCGGACCGACGGGAGATGTTCGTCAGAGTGGTGGAGCAGTTCCTGCCGAACGACGACGAGATCGCGGGGCAGCAGGAGCGCGAGGAGCGGCGCGTCCTGATGGAGGCAGCGACGGCGGCGTCCACCGGCGCCGACTGAGTGCTCTCGGCCGCTCCCCACCGAAACAGGAGACGCCGACCACGGGCACCCGTGGGCCGATGGGTGCACCTCGTGGACGCCGTCCGCCCGAGAGGCGGGGACGCGTCACAGACGCGCGCGCCGGCGAGACCGGAACACGGCACAGACGCCGTGCGCCGAGAGACGGGGACACGTCATGGACGTCGGGGGACGTCCGAGGCAGCCCTGCTCCCACCCCGCCCCCGCCGGAACACGCGGGGAGCCCTCTCCCCGCCTACGCACGCAGCGCGCCCCCTCCCCGCGCAGGCCATGCCCCTCCCCTGCTAGTCGCCCCCCGAAGCACCCGGAGATTCCCCCTCCCCCCTTCTCGGCAGCTCTCCCACCTCGCACTTCCGCCCCTCCAGCGCCTTGAGCCCAATCACCTCGCCGATTTAGTTGCGTGCGCGCACGCTCGTCTGTCACAGTTGGTGCAGCGGCGGAGCTGTGCCCGCGGCCCCCAGCGGGGTCGCCCCCGCCGCCGTACGCCGGGCCGAGGCGCCACGCGCCTCCCCTGACCGCCCCCGCGCGGCGCCCGCCCGGCGGCCTTCCCCTTCTTCCCGGCGAGGTGACCCGGCATGACCACACCCACCCCACCGAGCGCCTTCCCGGACGTCGAGGCCCTGGTCGTCGACATCCTGGAGGCCGACTCGGCCCTCTCCACGGCGCTCGTCACCGTAGAGCCGCCATCGGACTTCGACGGCAGGACCGCCGCCGTGCTCGTCAACCGGCGCGGCGGCGCCTGGATCGGCGAGCTCCACGTCGACCAGCCGCTGATCGAGCTGGAGGTGTACGGCCCCACGAAGCAGGCCGCGCACGTCCTGGCCAACTCCGCCCGCCGCGCCCTGATGGCCGCGGCCGGCAACCGCTACGGCACCAACCTCATCACCGAGGTGGAGGAGCAGGACGGCCCGCGCTGGCTGCCCGACTACCTCTACAGCGCGGCCAACCGGTACGTGACCGTGCTCAAGGTGTTCATCGACGTCTACTGACGCATCCCGCGCGGCCCGGCCCGCCCGTACGCCGCGCCTCACAGACCGAAGGCCCCGCCCGTTTCAACTGGCGGGGCCTTCGCCGTACCCGGAACGGCCGGGAACGGCACCCCGCATCACCACCCCTCTATAAGGAGACCCACCATGGCAGGCACCAACTCCTCCGAGATCCGCATCGCCGGAGTCGGCCGGCTCTACGTCGCCCCGGCCGACACCGACCTCCCGACCACCTTCTCCTCCGACACCGCCACCGACTGGACCGGCTGGAAGAACCTCGGCTTCACCTCCGGTGAGGGCGTCACCTTCAGCAAGAAGGACAAGCTGGAGCCGGTCGACGTGTGGCAGGCCGTCAGCCCGGTGCACTTCGTGTACTCGGACCGCGACCTGACCCTGAAGTTCTCGCTGCTGCAGTTCAACGAGGACACGCTGCCGTTCTTCATGGGCGGCGGCGGCGTCACCGCCGTGGGCACCGGCACGGGCGTCTACCAGTACGACATCGCCGACCGCCCGTACGCCGACGTGCGCGCCCTCGGCCTGGAGTTCACCGACGTCCGGGCGAGCGACGGCACCACCCCGGTGACCTACCGCTTCGGCATCCCGCGCGGCCAGGTCACGGCGGCCGACGACATCAAGCTGGCCCGCAAGTCGCCGGCCCAGCTCGGCATCACCTTCACGGCGATGGCCTCGGGCGACGGCTCGGCGCTGGCCAGCTTCGTGATGAAGGACGCCTCGTACGCCGCGTCCTGACCCACCGGGGTGGGGCGGGCCCTCCGCCCGCCCCACTCCGGGGCCCCATCCTGGGCCCCCATCCCGCTCACCTTCGACACCCGGCTCCACGGACCCAAGGAGTACCCATCACCATGGCCCGTTTCGACGTCAACGCCGCCCGCGCACAGCGCCTGGAAGCCCTCGGCCGCACCTGGTCGTTCGAGCTCGACGGCGAGAGCTTCACCCTGCCCACGGAGCTGACCCGCGCCACCGCGAAGGCGCTGCGCAAGCTCGACGACAACGACGTGGACGGGCTGCTCGGGCTGCTCATGGGCGAGCAGCAGTTCGCCCGCTTCGAGCGGCACGAGGTCACCATGCAGGACATCGCCGCCATCCTGGAGGCCTACGGCAAGGAGACCGGGCTCGGCCTGGGGGAAGGCTGAGCCTCGTCGGGTTCGTCGACGAACACGCCGAGGCCCTCGAAGCGGACCTGCTCCGCTACTACGGCATCGACCTGCTCGACTGGCACCGGGACCGCCTCTCCGCGCGGCGGCTCTCGGTGCTCATCAAGCACCTGCCGCGCGACAGCGCCCTCAACCGCGACCTGTACGGCGAGGCCGCCGAGTGGTCGGTGACGGACCATCTGCTGGCCGCCGCAGTGGACCATCTGGCGGCGGCCAACTGGATGTTCGCCTGCGTCAACTCGGACGAGCACGACCAGCCGGAGCCTCCGGCGCCCGTGCCGCGCCCGGGTGACGGGCCGGGGGTGCCGGACGAGGACGGGCCCTGGAACGGCGGGACCGACGGCGGAGACGCCGGCCGGACCACGGGCGGGGCGCGTACGGGTACCGGGGCCGGCACGGCCACCGCGCACTCGACCGACGTCGCTCCGCACGGCTCCCAGGCCGACACCCAGGCCCCGTCCGCGGTCCAGCTGGCCCGGTTCTTCGCCTGAGCCGGGCTGAGCCGGGGTTGAGCCCGGGCGGGACCGATGGTGACGCTCACCGGGATCCCGGCGCCCCCGGCTGTTCGTCCCGGCGCCGGCCGCCCGCCCGGCCCTCCAGTTCGTCGGCGAGGGCCCGGGCCCGGTCCGACAGCCGGCGGCTTTCGTCGCCTCCGGCACCGGACGGCTCGGCCGGATCCTGCGCGGAGCGCTCCGCGGCTTCCGTACGGCGTCCCCTGTCCCGCCCGGCGGCTCCCGTGTCGCCGGGCCGGTCCAGCGGGGGCACGCTGGGGCGGCCGTTACGGCGGACCACCGGACGCCGTTCCGCGGGTGCCGACCGCTTCTCCCGCACCTCGCGGGCGGAGAGGAGGAACTCACCCGAGGACTCGCCGGAGGGGCCTGCGGCCTCCTCCGGGGCACCTCCGCGTCCGTCACGCCGGTCACGCCCGTCCCGGGCATCGCCGTCGCGCCCGTCCCGTCCGCCGTACCCGTCGTTCTCCTGCCGCTCCACGGCCGGCTGGGCGGCCGCGTTGCCCCTGCTTCCCTGCGGAGGCGGGGTCACGGCAACCGGTGTCCCGTCCGCCACGGACCGCTCGCGTTCGCCGCGTTCCTCTACTCGCGTCACCTCGGAAGGGGGCCGCAGCAGCTGGACGTACGGGAGTTGGATGACCTCGCCGCCGGGCTCGCCCTCCGCCCGTCGTGCCCTGCGGGGGCGGCGGCCGGTGCGGGCGTCCTCCTGGCCCTGGAGGTAGGCGGCGGTGATCCGTTCCTCGTAGGCGCGGCGGATCGCGGGGAGCTGCTCGGCGACGACGTCGGCCCAGCCCGCGCTGTAGGCGGCCGTTTCGCGGCGGTCGAGCTCGGCTCGTGGCAGGGTCACGAGGTCTTCCGGGTCGTAGCCGAGACGGAGGACGAGCTCGGAGACACGGGCGATGAGATGTGGAAGATCGGGAGACTGTTCCAACCAGTCGATCAGATGATCATTTCGCGCGTTGCTCGCGTCGCCGTCCACCCCGTTGGCCTTGCTCTCGTCCCCTGTCTCTCCGCGCCCCCCGCGCGCGGACGGCCGCCCGTCGCCGTCCACCGTCGTCCGACGGGCCCTCAGGTCGTTTACGGGGCCCTGTAGTTCGTGCGTTCCCTTACCGACGGGAGAACGGGCCGGATCCTACTCCACGAGACCGACACAAAATTCAGTGCACCCTGCATCGCCGCAGGTCCTGACCGCAGAATCACGGAGAGTCCTCGGCAAACACGGAACGACACCACGAGATTACTCGTACACTAGTTCGAACGGACGCTTCACACACCCCAGGAGCGTCAGGAGCACCACAGCCCAGCGGACAGACCGGAAAGCAGGCCCGACATGGCGACTGGCACCAGCAACTCCCCGAAGCAGCCGATCGACACCTACGCCCGCCTCGCCCATCTCCTGCACACCACGGCCCCCGACGGCGAGGCCCTGCTCGACCGGGTGTACGAAGAACTGCTCGCCCGGGAGTCGCGCGCCTACGCGGCGGGGTGGTCGGACGCACTGACGGAGGCGCGGCGGGCCGGCCGTCCACGACGCCCGTAGGGACAAGCCCGGGGGCGACGTCGGATCTCCGGGGAAAGGGGAACCGGCACCCCGGAGCGCCGAGGCGTCAGAAGAACAGGCTGACCGCCTGGCCCACGGTCATGGCGAGCCCGAGCAGCAGGACCGGCACCCCGAAGAGGACGACCCCGGCACCTCTCCAGACCAGGGTCCGCGCCGCCAGTGTGCAGACCGCGTCTTCCGGGTTCTCCGGGTCGTAGACGACCTCGATGCGCCGCGGATCGCCGCCGATCCCCGGCGCCGCGTAGTCGGCCCTGATCTCGTGTGCGCCGCCCTCCAGGTCGGTGTAGCGGAAGTACTTCCGCCGGCTGGTCCCGCGGTCGAACAGCGCCACGACCGCGACCCCCCGCTTCCTCAGCACCCATCGTCGGCGCGCCGCCACGGCCGCGGGCCCGACGAGAAGGATGCCGAGGGCGAGCGGCATCACCCCCGTCGCCCACAGCAGCGCCCGAAACGGCCTTCCCGCCAGGGCCAGCCCGGCAATACCGGCGAGATAAACCGCGAGGACAGCGAACTCCTGAGCGCGCATGCGCCGTTTGCGGCGTCGGGCGGTCTCCGACGTGCCCGTCGGCAGCACGTCGACCAGAGACGCCCCGCCCTGCGGCGGTCCCGTCTCCGACCGCTCCCGGTTGATCACCTCCACGAGGCGCGCCGCCGCTGAGGCGTCCCGGCCTTCCACCAGGAACACCGGCCCCGGCCCATCGTCACCGCCCCACAGCGCCACCTCGACCGACCGGCCGCCGCGACCCGTCACCCGGGCCCCTTCGACGGCCGCCAACGGTATCCGCCGACGCGCTCCCTTCTGCAGCAGCCAGACGGCCCTGGCCTCGAGCCAGATGCTCTCGCCCTGCCCACGGAGCGTGATCGACGGCAGCGGAGCGGGCGACGGCTCGGACCGACGGGGCATGACTACCTCTTTCCCAAGGCCAGTGGGCGGTCGTGCTCGCTGCACAGAGTCCCACAACCCTCCCGGCCGGGCACTGCGTTCGCGCAGCCGGCACCCAAGCGAGGAGAAGCCCGTGTCCACACCGTCCGAACCCGTCGACCTGAAGGAACTCAAGAAGAAGCAGGACGACCAGCAGACGCAGATCGACAACCTGACCGAGACGCTCGACGGCAAGCTGACCTCCGCCGAGTTCGGAACCAAATGGGACGAGAAGAAGGAGCAGGCCGACCAGCAGGCGAAGAAGGAGAACAACAAGTTCCTCGACGATTACGAGGGCTTTCAGGCCACGGCGCTCACCGGCCAGAAGTCGGAAGCGAACATCGCCAAGGAAGAGGTCAACGGCCTCAACGCCGCGGTGAACGCCCTGGCCCTGTCGCTGGTCGCACTCGAGTTCTCCTGGAGCCTGTTCAAGATCGAGTTCAAGCCGCTGTTCACGCCCCGGTGGGTCGACAAGGTCAACCAGGCCATCGGCCGGTTGCAGGACCGGCGCGGCTGGAACAACCCCGAGGGCGACGCCCAGCGGGAGCTCGACCAGATCAAACTCGCCACGAGGCACCTTCAGAACCGGGCCCACGACGCACACGTCCGGATCGCCAAGACGAACCTGCGCATCGACACGCTCCAGGGAAAGATCAACGCGGACCGGCGCGCGCTGCGGGACACCTTGCGGACCAACGACAGGTCGGCCCGTTCCATGTCGCTCGGAAACCTCTCCGGGACGGAAGCCGACATCCGGCGGCTCGAAATCCGCGTCCAGGCCCTGGTGCGTGCCCTCTGACACCCTCGCGGCCCTTCATCTGACCGCCGACACCAGGGAGCTCCGTATTCATGTCCCTTTCCCGTTCGCTGCAGAACACGTCGTCGACACTCAAGAACTTCAAGACTCAGGCGGACGGCGCCGGCCGCGCCGTCGACACACTGAAGAGCAAGGCCGGTTCCGGCGCGGGCGAACTCAAGCGCCTGAAGAGCTCGGCCCAGGAGGCCGAAAAGGAACTGAAAGACCTCAAGGCCGCCTCCGACCAGGCCGAGAAGTCCATTTCCAAGGCCGGCAAGACCGGTTCCACGGCCGGTAAGAACCTCGGCAAGTACGAGTCCGGGGCGAGCAAGGCGGCCAAGGGCCAGGACAAGATGAACAAGTCGATGAAGGGCAACTTCTTCGGCATGCTCATGGACCTGCTCATGCCGCTCATCGAGAAGGTCGTCGAGATGGCGACCAGGTCGAAGACCATGCAGAAGGTCCTGCAGACCGCCTTCGGCGTGATCAAGTCGGTGATCAGCAGCGTCATGAAGGCCATCGGGCCGATCATGAAGAACGCGGCCAAACTGATCAAGTCGGTCTGGAACGGCATCAAGACGGCGATCTCCAAGGTCGTCAAGGCCGTCGCCACCGTCATCAAGACCTACGTCAACATCTGGAAGAAGGTCATCAGCACCGCGCTGAAGGCGATCAAGACGGTCGTCTCCAGCGTCTGGAAGGGCATCAAGGCCGTCATCTCCCCGGTCGTCAACTGGGTCAAGTCGGCGATCCCGAACGCCTTCCGGGCCGTCAAGGACAAGCTGTCCAGCATCTGGGGCGGCCTCAAGGGCATCGCGAGCCGGGCCTTCGACGGCATCAAGAGCGCCGTGAAGGGTCCGATCAACGCGGTCATCGGCATCATCAACCGCGCCATCGGCGCCCTCAACGGCATCAAGGTCTCGATCCCCGGCTGGGTGCCGGGCGTCGGCGGCAAGACCTTCGGCGTCAGCCTGCCGAAGATCCCCATGCTGGCCACCGGTGGTGTCGTCATGCCCCGCTCCGGCGGTGTCCCGGCGATCCTCGCCGAGGCCGGGGAGGCGGAGGCCGTCCTGCCGCTGAGCAAGCTCGACCGGCTGCTGCGCCGGGCCGCCGCCCAGGGTTCGGCGTATGCCGGGGCCGCCGGGAGGGGCGGCGGCGCGCTGCACATCGAGCACTACTACGCGGCGGAGAGCAGCAGCCCGCAGCGGACCGCCGACGCGCTGATGTTCCTGGCGAAGGCACGCGGATGAGTGCCGCCGTGACAGCGGCGGGGCCCGCCGACCTGTTCGCCGGCGTCGCCTCGGCCCTCCGTTCCTTCCGGGCCGGCGTCGCGGGGAGCGGCAACACCCTGCGCTCGCTGACCGAGGGCGTCAAGAAGGCCGCCACCGGCACCGCCGGCGTCCGCTCCGCCACCGACCAGGCCGCCACCGCCGTACGCATGACCAAGGCGAACGCCGACGCCGCCGCCCGCTCCGTGGCCAGGGCCGGCAAGACCGCGGCCACCGGCGTGCAGTCCGTCGGCAGCAAGGCCAAGGGCTCCACCCGTTCCGTCCGCAAACTCCTGGCGGCGGCGGGTGGCGTCGTGGCCCTGGTAGGCGGCCTCATCGGCGTCGCCGGGCTCCTAGGCCCCGCCCTCGGCGCCTTCGGCACCGCCATGACCATAGGCGCCGGCGTCATGCTCGTCATCAACGCCCTCACCCGCGCCAACCCGATCGGCTTCGTCACCGCGCTGCTCCTCCCCGTCGCCGGATGGCTGATCGACCTGGCCCTCAACTCCGAGACCGGGCAACGCCTGATGGAGCAGCTCGCCACCCTCGTCCTGAAGTACGTAGAGGGCTACCTGACGGTCATGACCCCGCTGCTCAAAGGCATCGCGAGCGCGGTGAACACGTACGTCACCGCCTACCTCGGGGTGATCACCACCGCGCTCACCGCCATCGGTGCCCTCGTCGGCACCGGGTTCGCCGTGCTGAAGGCGCTGACCACCGGGGACACCCGGGCGCTCAGCGGCAGGGTGTCGTCGGTCTGGCGGGGGTTCAAGGACGCGGTCAAGCCCGCCCTGCGGTGGATCACCCAGGACGTCCCCCGGATGTTCACCCGGGTCAAGGAGGCCACCTCGCGCACGCTCGACGCGCTGGGGAAGTTCGTCACCACCGGCGCGCAGACCGTCGCCGGTGTGGTCAAGGGACCGGTCCAGGGGCTCATCGCCTTCGCCAACTGGGTCATCGACAAGCTGAACGGCCTCAGTTTCAGCCTGCTCGGCAAGAAGTTCGGCGTCGACATCGACAGGATCCCGATGCTCGCCGAGGGCGGCGTCGCCGTCCCCGGCGCCTCCCGCCGGGCCGGCAAGGTGCTGCCGCTGACCGCCCTGGACCGCCAGCGGGCGCTCGCCCGCAGACACCGGACCGCCGGTGAACACCGGTACCACATCAAGGAGTTCCACGAGAGCCGGGGCGCCGGCGCCCGAGGCACCGCTGAAGACCTGCTCTTCCTCGCATCCGCCCACGCCTGCCCATGACAGTGAGGTGACGGCCCCATGGCCGAGACGACAACCGCATACACCGAGGACCTTCCCCCCGGCTCACTCATCACCCGCGACGGGCAGATGCAGTGGGCCGGGCTGCTGATGGGCCCCGGCACCCCGTACGAGATCGACCGCGCGGGCCTGAGCGGCTGGGAGGACCTGCCGGAGTACGACTCCTCCGACGCCGACCACCCGACCGCGCACGGCGCCTGGCCGGGTGCCCGCTACGCCAAGCCCCGCAAGGTCGGCGCGACGGTGTGGACCGTACCGGCGCAGGGCGGCACCGAGTCCTCGCTCACCGCGATGCGCGCCCTGCGCCAGGCCCTGCTGCTCGGTGACGCGGAGCGCTGGCTGGCGGTGCGGCTGCACGGCGAGACCCTGGCGGTGCGGGCCCGGGTCAGCCAGCGGGTGCTGGCCGCCGACCGGACGTACACCACGCAGGGCGTGTCCCGGGCCTCCGTGCAGTGGTACGCCACCGACCCGCGCCGCTACTCGGTCACCGAGCAGACCGCGGTCACCGGCGCGCCCCAGCCGGAGAGCGGTCTGACCTGGCCGCTGACCTGGCCGCTGTACTGGGGCCAGACGGCCTCCACCGGTGATGTGAACGCCGACAACACCGGCTCGGCGCCCACCCATCCGGTGATCTCCTTCACCGGGCCGTGCTCGAACCCGACGGTGACCGACCGCGCCTCCGGCCGCCGGCTGCGCTACCAGATCACCCTCACCGGCGGTGACGAGCTCGTCGTCGACACCGCCGCCGGCACGGTCACCCTCAACGGCACCGCCTCGCGCCGCAACACCGCCGCCGCCGACAGCAGCCCCGAGGAGCTGTTCGCCTTCGAGCCGGGCCGCGCCCAGCTCGCGTTCCGTCCCGACACCTACGACACCGGCGCCCGGATGACGGTCCGCTGGCGCGCGGCGGAGTGGTGATCGCATGACCGTGCGAAGTGCCTGGCTCACCGAGACCGGCCAGACCCGGGAGGACACCCGGGTCACGCTGTCCGGTCTGCTCACCCCGAACGCCGCGGTGGCGGAGAACGTCCCGCTCAAGGCCCGGGGCGGCATCGTCCCCGGTGGCTTCGTCCTCACCGGCGCCACCGGGGCGATGTCCCTCACCATCGGCCCCGGCCGCGCCTTCGTGCAGGGCGGGCGGACCGGCCAGGGCGCGTATCCGGTGGCCGTGACCGAGCCGGAGACCCTGACGGTGACCGACGGCGACGCCCAGTACGACCGCGTCGACCTCGTCGAACTGGTCGTCCGGGACGACGTCCACGACGGCACCGGCGCCACGGAGGCCGTCGTCCGCCTGGTCACGGGCGTGCCGGCGGCCACGCCCGTGGCGCCGGTCAGCCCCGACGGCAGCGCCCTGCCGCTCTATCTGATCAGGGTGCCCGTCGGGGCGTCGGCCGGTTCCGGCGGCGTGGCCTGGAACACCGCGGTCACCAGCCTGCGCTACCCGACGGTGGCCCTCGGCGGGATCGTCCCGGCGAGCGGCTTCAACGGCGCGTACGCCGGCCAGTACCGGGACAACTCCGGTGTTCTGGAGCGCTGGGACGGCACGGCCTGGGTCGCCTACCCCAGGGCCCTCGGCGGCATCGCACCGGCCGGCGCGGTCACCACCGGAAGCCATGTCGGCCAGTACCGCGAGGACTCCGCCGGACTGCTCCAGCGCTGGAACGGCTCGGCCTGGCAGTACGCGGAGGGCCGCACGACCGTGCTGCTCAGCGTCTCGCAGACCACGGCGCAGTCGGTGCCCACGGGCGGCACATGGACGCCGATCACCCTGCAGAGCACGGACGTGGACGACGCCGCCGGCTGGTCGGGCAACACCTACACGGTTCCCCGGACCGGCTGGTGGCGGGTGTCGGCCAACATCACCTGGTACACGGAGTCCACCACCGGCAGCCGCGGCGCGCGCGTCTTCGTCAACGGCGCGGGGATCTCGCGGGCCACCTGGCTGGTCGGCGCGGGTCCGGGCGCGACCAGCGTCGGCGGCAGCAGCCTGCTCAGGCTGGCCGCCGGGGACAAGCTCGCTCTCCACGGACTGCAGCAGTCGGGCTCCACCATCACCACCCTCGGCGGCTCCGGCTACGCCACCAACCTCACGGCCGAATGGCTCAGGTCCTGACGGCCCGTCACTTTCCGCACCTCCGGAGATCACAGGAGACCACCAGATGAACCTGCGCAGCTCATGGGTGGCCGAGACCGGCCAGACCCGCGAGGACACCCGTCTGACCCAGATCGGCGCGACCACCCCGGCCAACCCGCTGGAAGCCCGCTCCGGCATCCTCCCCGGCTCCTACGACGGCCGGTACCGCCTCTCCGGCTTCTGGATGGAGGGTCACGCGGGCACCATGAACGCGACCGTCCACGAGGGCCGGGCCGTCATCCAGGCCGACGGCAACCAGGGTGTCTACCCCGTCGCCCTCGCCGAGCCGTTCGCCCTCACCTTCGCCGACGGCCAGGCCCAGGACCGCTACGACATGGTCGTCCTGCGGATCTACGACGACCTGTACGACGAGTCCGGCGAGACCAAGGCCGCCGTCGAGATCGTCCAGGGCGCCGCGGCCGCCGACCCGGTGGCGCCCGCCCTGCCGGACATCGTGCTGCCGATCTACCAGGTCCGGGTCCGGGCCGGAGTCAGCGCCGGCAACGGCGGCATCAACTGGAACAACGACGCCGTCGACCTGCGTACGCCCACCGTCGCGGTCGGCGGCATCCTGCCGGTCGTCGGCGACACCGGCAACGGCGCCTATCCCGGCCAGTACCGGGACTCCGGCGGGGCGCTGCAGCGGTGGGACGGCTCCGCCTGGGTGTCGTACCCGAGCGCCCTGGGCGGCATCGCCCCGGCCGGCGCCGTCACCACGGCCAGCTACACCGGCCAGTACCGCGACAGCTCCACCGGGCAGCTCCAGCGCTGGAACGGCTCGACGTGGGTGTCCTACCAGCCGGTGCCGACCTGGACCGACTACACGCCCAGGTGGGGCGCGGAAACCGGGACGCAGCCCAGCATCGGCAACGGCGTCCTCGCCGGCTCGTACGTGAAGACGGGCACGCTCGTCCACGTCCGGATCTACCTCAAGATCGGTTCGACGACCAACCTGTCCGCCCAGGCCGCCAACGGCAACTGGAACTTCTCCCTCCCGGTCCCGCCGATCTCCACGACCTGGAAGCTGGACGGCCGTGTGCTGAACGTGCTCGGCTTCGACGCCTCAACGGGCCTGCAGTACCCGGGCAGCGGCCTGCTCGCGACCACGGGCGGCGGCACCGTGCGCAGCCTGCGCGAATCCCTGAAGCAGGCCAACGCCTTCTGGGACAAGGGCTTCCCGTTCGCCTGGGCCGCCAACGACGTGCTGTCGATCCACGGCACCTACGAATCCGCCTCGTGATCGGACCGCGACCGAAGGACTCCCCATGAACGCACACTCCGCCTGGCTGTCCCCCGACGGCCAGACGCGGCAGGACACCCGGGTCACCCAGGTCGGCGCCGTCACCCCGGTCACCGACGTCAAGGGACGCTCCGGTGTGCTGCCCGGCTCCGACGGCGGCCGGCACCGCGTCACCGGCCTGTGGCTGGCCGGCACGGCCGGCGCCATGTCCGCGACGGTGGGCGTGGGCCGGGCGGTGATCCAGTCGTCGATCGCCCGCGGCGCCTACCCGGTCGCCGTCACCGAACCGGTCGCGCTCACCTTCGCCGACGGCAACCCGCAGTACGGCCGGATCGACCTGGTCGTCCTGCGGGTGTACGACCACGACCACGACGCCTCCGGCCGCTACGAGGCCGCCGTGGAGATCGTCCAGGGCGAGCCGAAGGCCCTGCCGGAGGCGCCTGCCGCGCCGGACACCTCCCTGGTCCTGTTCACCGTCGCCGTCGCGGCGGGCAGGAGCGCCGGCAACGGCGGCATCGACTGGGACAACGCCCGCGTCGACCTGCGCCCCACCACCGTCGCCGTCGGCGGCATCCTGCCGACCCACTCCGACGACACGGCGCCCGGCGGCTACCCCGGCCACTACCGGGACGTCGGCACCACGCTCCAGCGCTGGGACGGTGCGGCCTGGGTGCCCTACCCCAAGGGCATCGGCGGTGTCGTCCCCGCCGGGGTGCTGACCACCGGCGGCTACCCGGGCCAGTACCGCGACTCGACCACCGGCGTCCTCCAGCGCTGGAACGGCAGCGCCTGGCTGCCCGCCGTCCCGGGACCGGCGTTCGCGCAGTCCCTGGACGCCGGATCCACCGCCTCGACGACGTACACGGCCACCCTCGCGGACACCGCCGTCTCCGCGCTGACGCTGACCTTCACCGCCCCGCCGTCCGGCTCGGTGATCATCAGCCTGGGCGCGCGCATGTACACCAAGGACAGCGAGACCGCGTCCGCGCACATGTCCCCGCAGGTCACGCAGGGCAGCACGGTGATCTGGGCGGCCGACGACGAGCGGGCCGCGTCGGCGTCGGGAGCCGTGAACAAGTCGGTGTCGACCGCGCTGCGGCTGAACTCCCTGACCGCCGGGGCGACCTACACCGTCACGGCGATGCACAGGTCGACCAACGCCGCCGTCACCTGCTGGTTCGACACCCTCTTCCTCCGCGTCGACCCGATCACCTGAACCGCACGACCACCACCGAAAGGAGTCGACCATGCCCGTCCGCTCCGGATGGCTCTCCCCCGACGGCCAGACGCGCGAGGACACCCGGCTCGTCTCGCTCGGCGCCCTCACCCCGACCTCGCCCGTCGCCACCCGCTCCGGCATCCTGCCGGGCTCCTCCGACGGCCAGTTCCGCATCTCCGGCTTCACGCTGACCGGCACGACCGGCGGCATGAGCGCCACGGTCAGCCCCGGCCGGGCCGTGGTGCAGAGCACCGACGCGCGGGGCGCCTACCCGGTCGCGCTGACCGAGTACCTGCCGCTGACCTTCACCGACGGCAACCCCCAGTACAACCGCATCGACCTGGTCGTCCTGCGCATCCACGACCACGACCACGACGGCGAAGGCCGCTACGAGGCCACGGTCGAGATCATCGAGGGCACGGCCGCCGCCCTGCCGACGGTGCCCACCGCGCCCGGCCTGTCCCTCCCGCTGTACGAGGTGCTGGTCCCCGCGAACGCGAGCGCGGGCACCGGCGGCATCCCCTGGAGCACGGCACTCACCGGGCGCCGCACGGCCACGGTCGCCGCCGGCGGCATCCTGCCCGTCACCACCGACACCAGCAACGGCGCCTACCCCGGCCAGTACCGGGACCTGAACGGCCGGCTCCAGCGGTGGAGCGGCACGGCCTGGGCCGACTACCCGGTCCTGCCCACCTGGCAGAGCTGGACGCCGACGTGGACGACCAGCAGCGGCAACGCCGCGCCGTCGTACGGCAACGCCACCGTGAGCTGCCGGTACGTGAAGTCGGGCACGACCGTGCACTGCAACTTCACGATCGTCTTCGGCAGCACCACCAACTTCGGCACCAGCCCCACCGCGTCCGACAACTGGCGGTTCTCCCTGCCGGTGCCGGCCGCGGCGGTCCAGTCGGTCGTCGGCTTCGCCGAACTCGGCGTGGACAACACCAGCCGGGTCGTCTCCCGGGTGCAGATCGCCACCACGAACACGTTCGAACTGGTGATCTCATCGGGCCGCTCCAGCGGGGCCGCGCTCGCCAACACCGGTCTCGTGGACGCCCTCTCGCCGTGGACCTGGGCAAGCGGGAACGCCATCCTCGGCACCGCCACCTACGAGGCGGCCGCATGAGCATCGACACTCCCTACCGCGCGATCTTCTGCGACCTGCTCACCGACCGCACCATCGACATCCTGCCCCTGCGGGACGTCACCGTCGACGACTACATCGGCAAGGCCGGCTCCCTGTCGGGCACGATCCCCGTGCCGGACGCGGAGATGGCCGCCCGGGTCCGCCGCATCGAGGAGGGCCGCACCTCGGTGTACCTCCAGCGCGGCAACGACCTGTGGTGGGGCGGCATCATCTGGACGTCCACGCTGCAGAGCGACGACCGCGGCGTTCTCACCCTCGGCATCCAGGCGGCCACCTTCGAGTCGTACGCGGGCCGCCGCCGCATCCGGGCGGCCACCGCCGCCTACGACCCTTCCTACAAGCTGGAGTTCACCAACCGGTACCAGCTGGACATCGTCCGGGGCCTGTGGGCCGATCTCCAGACCGCGCTGCCCGGCGGCAAGATCGGCATCACCTACGGGAACGAGCACTCCGGGGTCAGGCGTACGGTCACCTACCGGGACGGCGACGAGACCGTCTACCTGGAGGCGATCGACGCGCTCGCCGCCCTGGAGAACGGCTTCGAGCACCACATCGCCGTCTACCGCGACCCGGCCACCGGAGCGCGCGTGCGCCGGCTGCGCCTGGGCAGCCCGAAGATCGAGATCGGCACCAGTGACCTGGTGCTGGACCGGCCGGGCACGATCCTGTCGTACTCCTTCCCGCGCGACGCCACCCGCGGCGGCACCACGGCCCGCACCCGCGGCGCCTCCACCAACACCAACCAGGCCGAGGAGTCCCGGCCGCTGACCTCCGACGTCGCGGTCGCCACGGCCCTGATCGAGCAGGCCGGCTACCCGCGCGTCGACCTGTCCACCGACCACAACGAGATCACCGACCGGAGCACCCTGAACGCCCTGGCCGGTGCCGAACTGGCGGCGGGCACCGGCGCGGTGGTGATCCCCGAGATCACCGTCCGGCTGGACGACCTGGTACCACCGGCGCTGCTCGGCCGCACGGTCCGGATCCGCATCACGGACGAGTGGTGGACCGAGGGCCTCGACGCCCGTTACCGGATCATCGGCGCCAAGGTCAGTCCGGCCCAGCGGGGCCGCCCCGACACCGCGGAGCTCTACCTGGAGGAGGCCTGATGCCCCAGCTCCCCGAAGACATCATCGACCGGCTGACCCAGATGGAACGCCGGATCCAGCAGCTGTCGACCGCCGTCAACAGCCGGCCCGCGCTCAACAAGGTGTCCGGCGGCGGGGTGGAGATCACCGACGGCGGCTACCTGGCCGTACGGCCGCCGGACGGCGGTCCGGCCGTGTTCGCGGTCGGGGCGTGGAGCGGCGACGAGTACGGCATGGCGATCCGCCGCCAGACCGGTTCCCTCGCGATGAGCCTGCACAACGGCGACGGCTCCAGCACCTCGCTCCAGCCGCTGCGCGTCTTCGACAACGGCGGCCGCGAGGTCTTCTCGGACGACGTCAACAACGGCGGCCTCGCCCGGCCCTGGCTCACCATGCTCCCCCCGCAGGACAGCACGATCACCCGCTGGCCGCAGACCGCGGCGACCGCCTGGACGACCGTCGCGATGTCCTACAACGTCGTCTGGCAGCCGAAGATGCGGCTCCTCGTCAGCACCAGGGTCAGCTCCGGCGGCGCCGGCAACGTCCAGGTGCTCGTCAACGGCGCCGCCTGGGGCACCGCCGTCGCCGCCGGCACCGACTTCGACCACACCGGCCTGATCAGCGACGACTTCGCCTCGGTCTACGGCTCCCTGCTCAAGGTCGAGATCCAGGCGAAGGCCACGACCGGCACCGTCTACGCCAACCCCGTGCTCATGTACGGCCGTCAGAGCTGACCCCCGAGGAAGGCATCGCATCCATGGACATCGACACCAGCCAGCCCTGGGGTCTCGCGATCGACTACGCCGGCCGCGCCACCCTCACCGAGGCGGGCCACACGGTCTACGTCAACGTCTCCGACACCAGCTTCAACAGCATCATCGCCCCCGACTCGATCACCGGCACCTACTCCCCCGTCACCATCACCGCCCAGTTCAGCGAGACCGGTGACAACGGCGCCGTCCTGCGCGGTACCGGTCGCGTGACGGTCATGCCCGTCGGCACGGACCCGGTCGTGCCCGACCGGACGGCCGTCCAGCGGGCGGTCGCCGCGGCACTGGCCGATTTCCGCGCCAACACGGCGGCGTACGTGGCGCTGTGCGCGGCGTGGACGACGGACGAAGGCGAAGGCCAGGGCGACGGCGACACCGGTACGGGTGGCGAGACCGACCAGGCCACCGGGACCGAGACCGACACCGGCACCGGCACCGACACCGACACCGGCACGGAGACCGACAGCGGCACCGAGCCCACCGCCTGACCCCTCGCCGCCTGACCGCTCGCCGCCTGACCGCCTCACCGCCTCGAAGAAGCCCCCACGCACCCCGAGCCGCCCCGCCGGCCGGGGTTTTCTCATGCCCGCACCGCCCCAGGGAGGCACCGCCCATGGCCAACCCCCTCTCCGCCACCGCCCTCGTGTCCGCGCTGCGGGCCGAGGGCGTCACCGTCGTCGAACACCCCGGCTGGCGCACCAACAACCGCAACCACAAGGGCAGTTGGGGTCCTGTCAACGGCATCGTCATCCACCACACCGTCACCACCGGCACCAGCGCCACAGTCAGCCTGTGCTTCAACGGCCACTCGGCCCTGCCCGGCCCGCTCTGCCACGGCGTCATCGCCAAGGACGGCACGGTCCACCTCGTCGGCAACGGCCGCGCCAACCACGCCGGCGTGGGAGACCCCGACGTCCTGGCCGCCGTCGCCGCCGAACGCGCCGCCCTGCCCGCCCCGAACCAGCGCACCACGGACGGCAACGCCCACTTCTACGGCTTCGAGTGCGTCAACCTCGGCGACGGCAAGGATCCCTGGCCGGCGGCCCAGATGGAGGCCATCGTGCGGGCCTCGGCCGCCCTGTGCCGGGCCCACGGCTGGAGCGCCCGCTCGGTCATCGGCCACAAGGAGTGGACCAGCGCCAAGGTCGACCCGCGCGGCTTCGCCATGACCGACCTGCGCGCCCGCGTCGCGGCCCGGCTCACCAAGGCGCCGGCCACTCCGAGCACCGGTGCCGCCAAGCCCGCGTACCAGCCCTTCCCGGGCGCCGACTGGTTCAGGAAGAACCCCCGTTCGGCCATCGTCACCGCGATGGGCAGGCGCCTGGTCGCCGTCGGCTGCTCCGCGTACCAGGACGGCCCCGGCCCGCAATGGACCGAGGCCGACCGCAGGTCGTACGCCCGGTGGCAGCGCAAGCTCGGCTACACCGGCGCCGCCGCCGACGGCTGGCCGGGGGCGAAGTCGTGGGCGGCCCTGAAGGTCCCGTACAGCTCCTGAGAAACGAGGTGGGCCATGTCAGAGGCCACGAAGCGGACCCTCCGCACCGTCCTGCAAACCGCCGTCGCCCTGTGCGTGCTGCTGCCGACGGTCGTCGACGCCGCCGGCGTCCCCGGCACCCTGCCCGGGGTCGCGGCGGCCCTCGCCACGGCCGGCGCCGTGACCCGGATCATGGCCCTGTCCGGCGTCCAGTCCCTGCTGCCCGCCTGGCTGCGCACGGACGCAGCGACCGGCGAAAAGAGCGACGCGTGAACGAATCCGACCCGGCCGTCGTCGCCGTCGAACTCGAACGCCTGCGCGGCACCGTCGAGGCCGGCTTCGCCCGCGCCGACGGCCAGCTCGCCCTGCTGGTCCAGCGCAGCGACCAGACCGACAAGCAGCTCGCCGACCACGAACAGCGCCTCGACGCCCTGGAACGCTCCCGCTGGCCGGTCGCCAGCATCGGCGCCCTGGCCGCCATGGCGACGGCGGCCGTCGCGCTCTGGGAGCTGACCGGCCGCTAGCCCGAAACACAACGACACCTGGAAAGGCAGCTAGGCCGCAAGGCTGAAACGCCGAAGGGCGGTCACCCCGTACCTACGTACGGCGTGACCGCCCTTCGACTCATGCCCGCTTACTGGTTGTACGGACCGTAGTCGTAGTCCTCCAGCGGAACGGCCTGGCCGGAGCCCGTGCCGAACGGCGAGTAGTCGATGTCGTCGTAGCCGACAGCCGAGTACATCGCGGCCTTCGCCTCCTCGGTCGGCTCGACCCGGATGTTGCGGTAGCGGGACAGACCCGTACCGGCCGGGATGAGCTTACCGATGATGACGTTCTCCTTGAGGCCGATCAGGGAGTCGGACTTGGCGTTGATCGCCGCGTCCGTGAGGACCCTGGTCGTCTCCTGGAAGGACGCCGCCGACAGCCAGGACTCCGTGGCCAGCGAGGCCTTGGTGATACCCATGAGCTGCGGACGACCGGAGGCCGGGTGACCGCCCTCCTGGACCACACGACGGTTCTCGTGCTCGAACTTCGAGCGCTCGACCAGCTCGCCGGGCAGCAGCTCGGCGTCGCCGGACTCGATGATCGTCACGCGGCGCAGCATCTGCCGGATGATGATCTCGATGTGCTTGTCGTGGATCGACACACCCTGCGAGTTGTACACCTTCTGGACCTCGCCGACCAGGTGGACCTGGACGGCACGCTGGCCCAGGATGCGCAGCACGTCGTGCGGGTTGGTGGCACCCACGGTGAGCTTCTGGCCCACCTCGACGTGCTCGCCCTCGCTGACCAGGAGTCGGGCGCGCTTCGAGATCGGGTACGCCGTCTCGTCGCTGCCGTCGTCCGGCGTGATGACGATCTTCTTGGTCTTCTCGGTCTCCTCGATCCGCACGCGGCCGGAGGCCTCGGAGATCGGGGCGACACCCTTCGGGGTACGGGCCTCGAAGAGCTCGACGACACGCGGCAGACCCTGGGTGATGTCGTCACCGGCCACACCACCGGTGTGGAAGGTACGCATCGTCAGCTGGGTACCGGGCTCACCGATGGACTGGGCGGCGATGATGCCGACCGCCTCACCGATGTCGACCAGCTTGCCGGTGGCCAGCGAGCGGCCGTAGCACATGGCGCAGGTGCCGACGGCGGACTCGCAGGTCAGGACCGAGCGGGTCTTGACCGTCTCCACGCCGTGGCGGACCAGCTCGTCGATGAGCACGTCGCCGAGGTCGGTACCGGCCGGGGCCAGCACCTTGCCGTCGACCACGATGTCCTCGGCGAGGCAGCGCGCGTACACGGACGTCTCGACGTTGCCCGTCTTGCGCAGGACACCGTCCTCGCCGCGCTCGGCGATCGCCAGCTTGAGGCCACGGTCGGTGCCGCAGTCCTCCTCGCGGATGATGACGTCCTGGGAGACGTCGACCAGACGACGGGTCAGGTAACCCGAGTCGGCGGTCCGCAGAGCGGTGTCCGCCAGACCCTTACGGGCACCGTGCGTGGAGATGAAGTACTCCAGCACGGACAGACCCTCACGGAACGACGCCTTGATCGGACGCGGGATCGTCTCGTTCTTCGCGTTCGACACCAGACCACGCATACCGGCGATCTGACGCATCTGCATCATGTTGCCTCGTGCACCCGAGTTCACCATCATGAAGATCGGGTTGGTCTTCGGGAAGTTGTCGTTCATCGCCTCGGCGACCTCGTTGGTCGCCTTGGTCCAGATCGCGATGAGCTCCTGCGTGCGCTCGTCCTTGGTGATCAGACCGCGCTCGTACTGCTTCTGGACCTTCTCGTCCTGCGCCTCGTAGCCGCGGACGATCTCCTTCTTCGCCTCGGGGACGACGACGTCGGAGATGGCGACGGTGACGCCGGAGCGGGTGGCCCAGTAGAAGCCGGATGCCTTCAGGTTGTCGAGCGTCGCCGCCACGATGACCTTCGGGTAGCGCTCGGCGAGGTCGTTGACGATCTCGGAGAGCTGCTTCTTGCCGACCTCGTAGTCGACGAACGGGTAGTCCTCGGGCAGCAGCTCGTTGAAGAGCGCACGGCCGAGCGTGGTCTTCAGACGGAAGCTGTCACCCTGCTGCCACTCCGGCTCGCCCTCTTCCTGCGCCGGCGGGGTCCAGCCACGCGGCGGGATGGTGCCCACCGGGAAGCGGATGTCGATCTTCGACTGGAGCGAGAGCTCGCCCGCGTCGAAGGCCATGATCGCCTCGGCGACGGAGGAGAAGGAGCGGTCCTCACCCTTGACGTCCCGCATCTCACCGTCGGTGGTGAGGAAGAACAGACCGAGGACCATGTCCTGGGTCGGCATCGTCACCGGACGGCCGTCGGCGGGCTTGAGGATGTTGTTCGAGGACAGCATCAGGATGCGGGCCTCGGCCTGCGCCTCCGCGGACAGCGGCAGGTGCACGGCCATCTGGTCACCGTCGAAGTCCGCGTTGAACGCGGTGCAGACGAGCGGGTGGATCTGGATGGCCTTGCCCTCGACCAGCTGCGGCTCGAAGGCCTGGATGCCGAGGCGGTGCAGCGTGGGCGCACGGTTCAGCAGAACCGGGTGCTCGGCGATGACCTCTTCGAGGACGTCGTACACGACCGTGCGGCCGCGCTCGACCATCCGCTTGGCGCTCTTGATGTTCTGCGCGTGGTTCAGGTCGACCAGGCGCTTCATCACGAACGGCTTGAAGAGCTCCAGGGCCATCGCCTTCGGCAGACCGCACTGGTGCAGCTTGAGCTGCGGACCGACGACGATCACGGAACGCGCGGAGTAGTCCACGCGCTTGCCGAGCAGGTTCTGACGGAAACGACCCTGCTTGCCCTTCAGCATGTCGCTGAGGGACTTCAGCGGGCGGTTACCGGGACCGGTCACCGGGCGGCCGCGACGACCGTTGTCGAAGAGGGCGTCAACAGCCTCCTGAAGCATGCGCTTCTCGTTGTTGACGATGATCTCGGGCGCGCCGAGGTCAAGGAGCCTCTTCAGACGGTTGTTGCGGTTGATCACACGGCGGTACAGGTCGTTCAGATCGGAGGTCGCGAAGCGGCCACCGTCCAGCTGCACCATCGGACGCAGGTCCGGCGGGATGACCGGCACGCAGTCGAGCACCATGCCCTTGGGGCTGTTGCTGGTCTGCAGGAACGCGGAGACGACCTTCAGGCGCTTGAGCGCACGGGTCTTCTTCTGGCCCTTGCCGGTACGGATGATCTCGCGGAGGCGCTCGGCCTCCTCGTCGAGGTCGAAGGACTCCAGGCGCTTCTGCAGCGCCGCGGCACCCATCGAACCGTCGAAGTACGTGCCGAAGCGGTCACGCAGCTCGCGGTAGAGCAGCTCGTCGCCCTCGAGGTCCTGGACCTTGAGGTTCTTGAACCGGGTCCACACCTCGTCGAGACGGTCGATCTCGCGCTGCGCACGGTCACGAAGCTGCTTCATCTCGCGCTCGGCGCCTTCGCGCACCTTCCGGCGCACATCGGCCTTGGCGCCCTCGGCCTCGAGCTCGGCCAGGTCGGACTCGAGCTTCTTGGCGCGGGCCTCCAGGTCGGCGTCCCGGCGGTTCTCGATCTGCTGCCGCTCGACCGAGACGTGCGCCTCCAGGGAGGGCAGGTCGCGCGTACGGCGCTCCTCGTCGACGTACGTGATCATGTACGCCGCGAAGTAGATGACCTTCTCGAGGTCCTTGGGAGCCAGGTCGAGCAGGTAGCCCAGCCGGCTCGGGACACCCTTGAAGTACCAGATGTGCGTGACGGGCGCGGCCAGCTCGATGTGGCCCATCCGCTCACGGCGCACCTTGGCGCGGGTCACCTCGACGCCACAGCGCTCACAGATGATGCCCTTGAAGCGGACGCGCTTGTACTTGCCGCAGTAGCACTCCCAGTCCCGGGTCGGACCGAAGATCTTCTCGCAGAAGAGCCCGTCCTTTTCCGGCTTGAGCGTGCGGTAGTTGATGGTCTCGGGCTTCTTGACCTCGCCGTGGCTCCACTGACGGATGTCGTCAGCGGTGGCCAGGCCGATCCGGAGCTCGTCGAAGAAGTTGACGTCGAGCACTATGCGTCAATCCCTCTCAGGGTCGTAAGTCTTGGGGTCTGAAACGGGGGTCCTGGGGCCGGCGGACCTTTGTGGTTCAAGGTCCGCCGGACTCCCGTCAGACCTCTTCGACGCTGCTCGGCTCGCGCCGGGACAGGTCGATGCCGAGCTCCTCCGCAGCGCGGAAGACGTCCTCGTCGGTGTCACGCATCTCGATGGACATACCGTCGCTGGACAGCACCTCCACGTTCAGGCAAAGGGACTGCATCTCCTTGATGAGCACCTTGAAGGACTCGGGGATGCCGGGCTCGGGGATGTTCTCGCCCTTGACGATGGCCTCGTAGACCTTCACGCGGCCGGTGACGTCGTCGGACTTGATGGTCAGCAGCTCCTGGAGGGCGTACGCCGCACCGTAGGCCTCGAGTGCCCACACCTCCATCTCGCCGAACCGCTGGCCACCGAACTGAGCCTTACCACCCAGCGGCTGCTGGGTGATCATCGAGTACGGACCGGTCGAGCGGGCGTGCAGCTTGTCGTCGACCAGGTGGTGCAGCTTCAGGATGTACATGTAGCCGACCGAGATCGGGTCCGGGAACGGCTCACCGCTACGGCCGTCGAACAGCCGCGCCTTGCCGGACGGGAGCACCATGCGCTCGCCGTCGCGGTTCGGGATGGTGTGCTGCAGCAGACCCGCGAGCTCGTCCTCACGCGCACCGTCGAACACCGGGGTGGCGACGTTGGTGCCCGGGGCGACCTGGTCGGCGCCGATGGCCTGCAGGCGCTGGGCCCACTCGTCGGCGAGACCGGAGACGTCCCAACCGCGGCTGGCGAGCCAGCCGAGGTGGATCTCCAGCACCTGTCCCGGGTTCATTCGGGACGGCACACCGAGCGGGTTGAGGATGATGTCGACCGGGGTCCCGTCCTCGAGGAACGGCATGTCCTCGATGGGCAGGATCTTGGAGATGACGCCCTTGTTGCCGTGACGGCCGGCGAGCTTGTCACCGTCGGTGATCTTGCGCTTCTGCGCGACGTAGACGCGCACCAGCTGGTTCACACCGGGGGGAAGCTCGTCGCCCTCCTCGCGGTCGAAGACGCGCACGCCGATGACCTTGCCGGTCTCGCCGTGCGGCACCTTCAGCGAGGTGTCGCGGACCTCACGGGCCTTCTCACCGAAGATCGCGCGCAGCAGTCGCTCCTCGGGCGTCAGCTCGGTCTCACCCTTGGGCGTGACCTTGCCGACGAGGATGTCACCGGCGATGACCTCGGCGCCGATGCGGATGATGCCGCGCTCGTCGAGGTCGGCGAGGACCTCCTCGGAGACGTTCGGGATGTCCCGGGTGATCTCCTCGGGGCCGAGCTTGGTGTCACGGGCGTCGACCTCGTGCTCCTCGATGTGGATCGAGGAGAGGACGTCGTCCTGCACGAGGCGCTGCGACAGGATGATCGCGTCCTCGTAGTTGTGACCCTCCCACGGCATGAACGCCACGAGCAGGTTCTTGCCGAGCGCCATCTCGCCGTTCTGGGTGGCCGGGCCGTCGGCGAGGACCTGGCCCTCGACGATCCGGTCGCCCTCGTTGACGATGACCTTCTGGTTGACCGAGGTGCCCTGGTTGGAGCGGGCGAACTTGGCCAGGCGGTACGTGATGTACGTGCCGTCGTCGTTGGCGGTGGTGATGTAGTCGGCGGAGACCTCCTGGACCACACCGGCCTTCTCGGCCTTGACCACGTCGCCGGCGTCGACCGCGGAGCGGTACTCCATGCCGGTGCCGACGAGCGGGGACTCCGACTTAATCAGCGGCACGGCCTGACGCATCATGTTCGCGCCCATGAGGGCACGGTTGGCGTCGTCGTGCTCGAGGAACGGGATCATGGCGGTCGCGACCGACACCATCTGGCGCGGCGAGACGTCCATGTAGTCGACGTCCTCGGGGCTGACGTAGTCGACCTCGCCGCCACGGCGGCGGACGAGGACACGGGCCTCGGAGAAGCGCAGCTCGTCGTTGAGCGTGGCGTTGGCCTGCGCGATGACGAAGCGGTCCTCCTCGTCGGCCGTCAGGTAGTCCACCTCGTCGGTGACCTGGCCGTCGACGACCTTGCGGTACGGGGTCTCGACGAAACCGAAGGCGTTGACGCGACCGTAGGAGGCGAGCGAGCCGATCAGACCGATGTTCGGGCCTTCAGGGGTCTCGATCGGGCACATACGGCCGTAGTGCGACGGGTGCACGTCACGGACCTCGAAGCCGGCCCGCTCACGGGACAGACCACCCGGGCCGAGCGCGGACAGACGACGCTTGTGCGTCAGCCCGGACAGCGGGTTGTTCTGGTCCATGAACTGCGACAGCTGGCTGGTGCCGAAGAACTCCTTGATGGAGGCGACGACCGGCCGGATGTTGATCAGCGTCTGCGGCGTGATCGCCTCGACGTCCTGGGTCGTCATGCGCTCGCGGACGACGCGCTCCATACGAGCCAGGCCCGTGCGGACCTGGTTCTGGATGAGCTCGCCGACGCTGCGCAGACGACGGTTGCCGAAGTGGTCGATGTCGTCGGTCTCGACGACGATCATGTCGCCGCTGTCACCGGTGGTCTCGGTCTCGCCGGCGTGCAGCTTCACCAGGTACTTGATCGTCGAGATGATGTCCTCGACGGTCAGGATGCCCGCGTCCAGCGGAGCGTCCGCACCCAGCTTCTTGTTGACCTTGTAGCGGCCGACCTTCGCGAGGTCGTAGCGCTTGGGGTTGAAGTAGAGGTTCTCGAGCAGCGTCTGCGCGGCCTCACGCGTGGGGGGCTCGCCCGGACGCAGCTTGCGGTAGATGTCGAGCAGCGCGTCGTCCTGGCCCTGGGTGTGGTCCTTCTCCAGGGTGGCGCGCATCGACTCGTAGTCGCCGAACTCCTCGAGGATCTGCTCGGTCGTCCAGCCGAGCGCCTTGAGCAGCACGGTGACCGACTGCTTGCGCTTGCGGTCGATACGGACGCCGACCATGTCGCGCTTGTCGATCTCCATCTCCAGCCAGGCACCCCGGGACGGGATGATCTTGGCGGAGAAAATGTCCTTGTCGGACGTCTTGTCGATGGTCGAGTCGAAGTAGACGCCCGGCGAACGGACCAGCTGCGACACGACGACACGCTCGGTGCCGTTGATGACGAAGGTGCCCTTGTTGGTCATGAGCGGGAAGTCGCCCATGAAGACCGTCTGGGACTTGATCTCGCCGGTCTCGTTGTTGGTGAACTCGGCCGTCACGAAGAGCGGAGCCGCGTACGTGAAGTCGCGCTCCTTGCACTCGTCGATGCTGTTCTTCGGCGGCTCGAAACGGTGGTCGCGGAAAGTCAGCGACATCGACCCGGAGAAGTCCTCGATCGGGGAGATCTCCTCGAAGATCTCCTCGAGGCCGGACTTGGTGGGGACGTCCTGACCGTTCTCCAGAGCCTCCTCGACCCGACTCTGCCAAGCGGTGTTGCCGAGCAGCCAGTCGAAGCTCTCGGTCTGCAGCGCGAGCAGGTTCGGAACCTCGAGAGGCTCCTTGATCTTTGCAAAGGAGATGCGCAGCGGGGCGGTGCTGGCGCCGTTGTTCGTATTCGCGGTCGAGGCGTTGCGCGAGGCGGCCAAGAGGGGGTCCTTCCGAGGGCTCGGACTCACTACGCGCGTACCGGCCCCTCTCCCGCGGAAAGAGACAGAAGTCCCAGGTAGGGATCTTTCCATCATCGATGCTCGGGCGAGGGCATGCCCCTGGTGACGGGCAGGGGACAGCTAACAGGCAGCGCAAAGGGTCAGTGTAGCCACTTGGCACACTGATGTCCACTGCGGGTTTTCGAGACCCTCGTTGTTCTCAACTCCTGCGACAAGGCACTGCCCTCAACGCACGTTGATACTGCCCTCTTCGCCGTCGATCCATGCCTCGGATTCGGATCCTTGTGACGACGCGTCCTGAGAATTGCGCGCTGCGTGCGGTTCGTCAAGGCCCCGTTGCCCGAACGGGGGTTCCCGAGACACGACGATGATCACCATACCCCCCGCGTACACGGGTGCAAGGCAACCGCGGCCGCCCCCCTGAGAACGCCGAAGAGCGACCACCCGGATGGATGATCGCTCTTCGGTGCGTTCGCGTTACAGCCCCGGAGGGCCGTTCTCAGCGCGCAGAGGAGGTCGGTGGGACCTCAGAGGTCTTACTTGACCTCGACGGACGCACCGGCGCCCTTGAGGGCCTCGGCGGCCTTGTCCGCGGCCTCCTTGTTGACCTTCTCGAGGACCGGCTTCGGGGTGCCGTCGACGAGGTCCTTGGCCTCCTTCAGGCCCAGGGAGGTCAGCTCGCGCACGACCTTGATGACCTGGATCTTCTTGTCGCCGGCGCCGGTGAGGATGACGTCGAACTCGTCCTTCTCCTCGACGGCCTCGGCGGCCGGGGCACCCGGGCCCGCGACACCGGCAACCGCGACCGGGGCGGCGGCGGTGACGTCGAACTTCTCCTCGAACGCCTTCACGAACTCGGAGAGCTCGATGAGGGTCATCTCCTCGAACTGCGCGAGCAGGTCTTCCTGGCTGAGCTTCGCCATGACGGGCGATCCTTCCACTAATTCGGCTGGTGCCGGATGTACATGTCTGGCGGGCGTACGTTCGGCCCGCTACGACCTCTGCCTCAGGCGGGCTGCCTCAGGCGGCGGTCATTTCGCGAGCCGAATTACTCGGCACCGCCCTGCTCGTCCTGCTTGGCGCGCAGCGCGTCCACGGTGCGGACGAGCTTCGACGGCAGCGCCTGGAAGACAGCGGCAGCCTGCGACTGCTTGCCCTTCAGAGCACCGGCCAGCTTGGAGAGCAGAACCTCGCGGGACTCGAGGTCCGCAAGCTTCTTGATGTCGTCGGCGGACAGCGCCTTGCCGTCAAGGACACCGCCCTTGATGACGAGGTTCGGGTTGTCCTTGGCGAAGTCACGAAGACCCTTCGCCGACTCCACCGGGTCACCGGTGACGAAGGCGACCGCCGTCGGACCGTTGAACAGGTCGTCGAGCGTCGAGATCCCGGCCTCGTTGGCCGCAATCTTGGTCAGCGTGTTCTTCACCACGGCGTACTGGGCGTTCTCACCGAGCGAACGGCGCAGCGTCTTCAGCTGCGCCACGGTGAGACCCCGGTACTCGGTCAGCACGGCGGCGTTCGAGCTGCGGAACTGCTCCGCGAGCTCGGCTACCGCGGCAGCCTTGTCGGGCCTTGCCATGAGCGTCGGCCTCCTTCCGGGTGATGACGACCGCGCGGAAGGGGCTGGGACAAACGAAACGCCCCGGCGCAGGCGCACGAGGCGTAGCTCGACCAGACGAATTCCGTGGGGCGGAGTCCGTCCGGGAGCACTTCCACTGTCACCTGCGCGGGTCGCCCGCATTTCAGCGGATCCTTCGGCCGCCGCACCCTCCTGCGAGCGCACGGCAACGACCTGCGGTCTTTGGCTTCTCCGGAAGAGTACGGGAACGGATCGCCGTCAAGCAAATCCGTTCCCCGCACGGTCGGGGTCGCGCGGCGACGCGACGGGTCAGACGGCGGGCGCGGTCTCCAGCCCGGAGAGGTCCAGGTCCTCCTCGTCCAGGCCGGCCAGTTCCTCGTCGAGCGCCGGGTCGCCGCCGCCGTCCTCGCCGAGGCCACCCTCCGCGAGCCCCTTGAACATCTCGGCCAGGTCGAAGGTCTCGGCGGCCGGCGGCACCTCGACCTCGGCCTTCGCGCCGTAGTCGGAGAAGGTCATGGTGATCTCCACCGTGCCCTGGGGGGTGTCCATGCCGACGTCCATCCGCACCGGCAGGTCGTCGTCGTTGACCCAGACCTCGGTGTCGTAGCCCTCGATGCCGGCCTTCTCGGCCTGCTTCAGGAGCTCGTCGCGCTCCGCGGGGTCGAGGACGTCCAGCGAGTCGTTGGTCTCCAGCATCTCCGCGACGGTGAGGGTGCCCTTGTAGTGCTGGGCCTCGGCGCCGTCGATCCTCTCGCTGCCCACGTGCTCCAGGTTGGGCGAGTCGAGCAGCATGGCCAGCTGCTGCGTCGGGTCCTGGTTCATGCTCTCCAGGCCTGAGGACATCTGCTTGCGCAGTTCCGCGTCGCCGGTGGCCTCCGCCATCGCGGCCATGTCCAGCTTCATCCAGCGCTTGCCGTCCATCTCGGCCGGCGCCTTCTCCCCCATGTCCATGTACATGACGTTGTCACGGAGGATCATCCGGACACGGTCCGGGGCGTCCGGCTCCGCCGCGAGGGCCGAGCCTTCCATCGTGAGGTCCATCACGGCCGGGTCCCAGCCCATGATCCCGGACATCTTCATGTCGCCACCGCCCGTCATGCCGGACGGCATCGACATCGTCATGCTGACTCTGGCGGACTTGGCCTCGGACGTCTTCTCGTACGCGGCCGTCAGCACCTGCGTGGCGGACCTCTGGGCGCCCTGCTGGACGTCCTTCCCCGCTCCTCCGCAGGCGACCGCGCCGGTGAGCAGCAGGGCGGTGGCCGTGGCCCCGGCGATGTTGCGGCGTACGCTCATGTGTCCCCCCAGGACATCGGGACGCGTGGCGTCGTCCGCGTCCATTACCCATCAGGGACCATATCCCGGCGCTCTCTTGGCCGTCCTGCGAGTTTCGAGCAAGCTTTCCAGCCCTCAAGCTGCCGGATGCTTCCCCAGCAGCTCGGAGAAGTCCGCGGTGTCGCGCGGCGGGGGCGCCTCCACGGAGACCTTCGTGCCGTAGTCGCCGTAGTGCGCCGTCTGGCTGTACTCGCCGGCCGCCGTCCGGCCCCTCTCGGCCTTCTTCACCAGCAGGTCCCGGTCGTCGACCCAGATGTCGACGGTCTCACTGGTGACACCGGCCTGCTCCAGCTGCCGCCTCAGGCCGGCGTCGGCCACGTCCGCGACCTCCACCGTGCCCGAGTAGTGCGTGGTGGACCGCCCGTCCACGGTCTCCTCGCCGACCGCGTGCACATCGTCGGAGTCGAGCAGCAACCGCACGGACTGGTCCGGGGTGATGTTGCGCATCTGGTCCGCGAAGTCGGCGCCGGCGCCGAGGCCCTCCAGGTCGTCGTAGCCGTACCGCACCCAGTGCTTGCCGCCGGTCCGCGCGGCGAAGGCCTCGCCCGTCCGTGCGTAGTAGGCGTCGGGCAGGTAGCGGGCCTCCATGGAGGTGAGGCCCAGCTCGCGCATCGTCGCGGCCGTGGTACCGCCGGTGTAGGTGATCGTGAGGGTGCCGGTGAGGCCGTCGCTCCAGCCGAGGGCGCCGGCGGCCTCGAGGGAGAGCTCCGCGCCCATGACGGCCGTGGAGCGCACCCTGGCCGACGCGGCGCGCTCGGTGGCCCGCTCGGCGGCCCGCAGGGCCGCGAGGGAAGCGGGGGTGGCCCGCCCTTCCTCCGCCGGCCGGTCCGAGGACGTACAGGCGGCCGTCCCGATCAGCAGGGCCGCCACCACCAGCGCCAGCCCGCCACGGCCCGTCGTCCACGTCATCGGTCCCCCTGTCCGCTCGCCGTGACCGCACGCTAACCCAGGTCATGGCGTCCGCACACGGGAACGGGCCCCGCACCTGGGAAGGTGCGGGGCCCGTGACCGACTTCGGTGAGCGCTCAGGCTCGGCCCGGTCAGACAGCGGCCGGGTCCTCCTCGACGAGGAGGTTGCGGGTGCGGTTCGAGTCGACCGGGATGCCGGGGCCCATCGTGGTGCTGATGGCGGCCTTCTTGATGTAGCGGCCCTTGGCGGCGGACGGCTTCAGACGGAGGATCTCCTCCAGGGCCGCGCCGTAGTTCTCCACCAGCTTGGTGTCGTCGAACGACGTCTTGCCGATGATGAAGTGCAGGTTCGCGTGCTTGTCGACACGGAACTCGATCTTGCCGCCCTTGATGTCGGTGACGGCCTTGGCCACGTCGGGGGTGACGGTGCCGGTCTTCGGGTTCGGCATCAGACCACGCGGACCGAGCACGCGGCCGAGGCGGCCGACCTTGCCCATGAGGTCCGGGGTGGCGACGACGGCGTCGAAGTCCAGACGGCCCTTCGCGACCTCGTCGATCAGTTCGTCGGAGCCGACGATGTCGGCGCCCGCGGCCTCCGCGGCCGCAGCACGGTCACCGGTCGCGAAGACCAGGACCCGGGCGGTCTTGCCGGTGCCGTGCGGCAGGTTCACGGTGCCACGGACCATCTGGTCGGCCTTGCGCGGGTCGACACCCAGACGGAAGGCGACCTCGACGGTGCCGTCGAACTTGGTCGTGGAGGTCTCCTTGGCGAGACGGACGGCCTCGAGCGGGGCGTAGAGCTTCTCCCGGTCGATCTTGGCGTCCGCAGCGCGGAGAGCCTTGCTGCGCTTGCTCACAACTGCTCCTGTGTGTTCTGAGGAGGCGTGGTACGGGCCGAGCAGGCCCTGCCACGTGCGGCTGCCCGTACGGCAGCTGCAGGGATCTGAGAAGGTGCTACGGGGCTGGGGTTCAGCCCTCGACCGTGACGCCCATGGAACGCGCGGTGCCGGCGATGATCTTCGCGGCGGCGTCCAGGTCGTTGGCGTTGAGGTCGGGCAGCTTGGTCTGGGCGATCTCGCGGACCTGCGCCTCGGTGATCTTGGCGACCTTGGTCTTGTGCGGCTCGCCGGAGCCCTTCTCGATGCCCGCGGCC
Organism: Streptomyces sp. NPDC052016; assembly: GCF_044548445.1. Classification (NCBI taxonomy): domain Bacteria; kingdom Bacillati; phylum Actinomycetota; class Actinomycetes; order Kitasatosporales; family Streptomycetaceae; genus Streptomyces; species Streptomyces sp. NPDC052016. The sequence continues at coordinate 6,184 of NZ_JBIUBX010000011.1, read as the reverse complement.
TTGAGGATCATCTTGGCGGCCGGCGGCGTCTTGGTGATGAAGGTGAAGGAACGGTCCTCGTAGACCGTGATCTCCACCGGGATCACCCAGCCACGCTGCGACTCGGTCGCGGCGTTGTACGCCTTGCAGAACTCCATGATGTTGACGCCGTGCTGACCCAGCGCCGGGCCGACCGGCGGAGCCGGGTTGGCGGCGCCGGCCTGGATCTGGAGCTTGATGAGCCCCGTGACCTTCTTCTTCTTGGGAGGCATAGCTCTCCGCGTCCTTTCGGTTCGGGTCCTGCCCGCGCTCGGGGACCACCCGGACGCAGGCATACCGCACAACGATAACGGGTATAGATGCGCGGCCTAAAACCGCGCAGGTCAGACCGGCTACGAGGAGCCCGCCTGACCTGCGCGGAAGCGGTACGTCCAGAAGGTGTCAGTTCTTCTGGATCTGGTCGAACGACAGCTCGACGGGCGTCTCACGACCGAAGATCTCCACCAGACCCTTGACCTTCTTGGAGTCGGCGTTGATCTCGTTGATGGTGGCCTGGAGCGTGGCGAACGGGCCGTCGGTGACGGTGACCGAGTCGCCGACCTCGAAGTCCAGCACCTGGACCTCGACCTTGCGCTGCGGAGCCGGCTTGCCCTCGGCCTCGGCGGCCTCACGGGCGGCCTTCTCCTCGGCCTCCGGGGCGAGCATCTTGACGATCTCGTCCAGGGTCAGCGGGTACGGGTCGTAGGCGTTGCCCACGAAGCCGGTGACGCCGGGGGTGTTGCGGACGACGCCCCAGGACTCGTTCGTCAGGTCCATGCGGACGAGGACGTAGCCCGGGAGCTTGTTCTGCTTGATCGTCTTGCGGTCGCCGTTCTTGATCTGGACGACCTCTTCCTGCGGCACCTCGGCCTGGAAGATGTAGTCCTCGACGTTCAGCGAGACGGCGCGCTGCTCCAGGTTGGTCTTCACGCGGTTCTCGTAGCCGGCGTAGGTGTGGATCACGTACCACTCGCCGGGCAGGGTGCGCAGCTCCTCGCGCAGGGCGGCGACGGGGTCGACGGGCTCGGCCGGCTCTTCCTCGGCGACGGCCTCCTCGGCCTCGTCCTCTTCCTCGACGTGGAGCGCGGCTTCCTCGGCGGGCTCGCCCGCTTCGGCGTCGGCAGCCTCGAACTCGTCCAGGTCCTCGTCCGCGCCCTCGACGATGTCGAGCTCGTCGTCGACCTCGTCGGGCTCGATGGCGTCGTTCAGGTTCTGGTCAGACACGGTGGCTGCTTCTTCCTGGATACATAGGGGTGGAACACGCGAAAGGGGCGCCGATCACCCGGCGCCCTTCGCTCTTGGCTCAGCCGAAGACGTACTTGGCGGCGTGGCTGAGTCCATAGTCAATCACGGTCACCAGGCCGATCATGACGACGACGAAGATGATCACCACCGTCGTGTACCTCGACAGCTGGGTCCGCGTCGGCCAGACGACCTTGCGGAGCTCCGCGACGATCTGGCGATAGAAGAGGGCGAGCCGCTTCAGCGGGCCCTTCTTGGCGCGCTTGCCGCCCTTGCGGGTCTTCTTCTTGGCCTCAGGGACCTCGTCCTGGGCATCAGGCGTGTCGATGGAGCCCACGGCATCCGCCATTCGTCCTCACCTGTTCCCGGGTCGTGGCCGTGCCGCGCCCGGTCTGAGCCGCACGGCGGTGCATTGCTGTACGTACATGCGCACACATCCTGGCGAAGGTGTGTGTAGCAGGGCCGGAGGGACTTGAACCCCCAACCGCTGGTTTTGGAGACCAGTGCTCTACCAATTGAGCTACGACCCTTTGTGTGTCCCCCAACGTACCGCATTCCCCCGGATGCTCGGTGTGCACCGGTTGTGGCGCGGCTGCAGAAGGCCAACGACGTAGGAGTGTACGTGGTCCTGGCCGCCTCGTCGAACGGAAAGTGGCCCGTGGGGCGCGCCTGGCGGAAGATCGTCGGGAAATCGCCGGAAGATCACCCAGGCCACCGCCCGGAACGCGGCCGCGTCCGGACGGGTGTTCAACGGTGCGCCCGTGGTTGTTCAGTCCGTGAAACCGGTGTGCCGGGCCGGTTTCCTGTCTGAAAACATGGGCCCCATGAGCGCTGCAACCCCTCCCACCGAGCGCCGGGTCTCCGCCCGAATCGGCGCGATCTCCGAGTCCGCCACCCTCGCCGTGGACGCCAAGGCCAAGGCCCTGAAGGCCGCCGGGCGTCCGGTGATCGGCTTCGGCGCCGGCGAGCCCGACTTCCCGACCCCGGACTACATCGTCGAGGCCGCCATCGAGGCCTGCAAGAACCCGAAGTACCACCGCTACACCCCGGCCGGCGGCCTGCCCGAGCTGAAGGCCGCCATCGCCGCGAAGACCCTGCGGGACTCGCACTACGAGGTCGACCCGTCGCAGATCCTGGTCACCAACGGGGGCAAGCAGGCCATCTACGAGGCGTTCGCCGCGATCCTCGACCCGGGCGACGAGGTCATCGTCCCGGCGCCGTACTGGACGACGTACCCGGAGTCGATCCGGCTGGCCGGCGGTGTCCCGGTGGAGGTCGTCGCGGACGAGACGACCGGCTACCGGGTGTCGGTGGAGCAGCTGGAGGCGGCACGCACGGAGAAGACGAAGGTCGTGCTCTTCGTCTCCCCGTCCAACCCGACCGGCGCGGTCTACGGCGCCGAGGAGGCCGAGGCGATCGGCCGCTGGGCCGTGGAGCACGGCCTGTGGGTGCTCACGGACGAGATCTACGAGCACCTCGTCTACGGCGACGCGACCTTCACCTCGCTCCCGGCGATCCTCCCCGAGCTGCGCGACAAGTGCATCGTGGTCAACGGTGTCGCCAAGACGTACGCGATGACCGGCTGGCGCGTGGGCTGGATCATCGGTCCGAAGGACGTCGTGAAGGCGGCCACGAACCTGCAGTCGCACGCCACGTCGAACGTGTCCAACGTGGCGCAGGTCGCCGCGCTCGCGGCGGTCTCCGGGGACCTGGACGCGGTCGCGAAGATGCGGGAGGCCTTCGACCGCCGCCGCAAGACCATCGTGCGGATGCTCAACGAGATCGACGGCGTGGTCTGCCCCGAGCCCGAGGGCGCGTTCTACGCGTACCCGTCCGTGAAGGGCCTGCTCGGCAGGGAGATCCGCGGCAGGCGTCCGCAGAACAGCACCGAGCTGGCCGAGCTCATCCTGGACGAGGCCGAGGTCGCGGTCGTCCCGGGCGAGGCCTTCGGCACGCCGGGCTACCTGCGCCTGTCGTACGCGCTGGGCGACGAGGACCTCGTCGAGGGCGTGAGCCGGATCCAGAAGCTGCTGGCCGAGGCCAGGGACTGACCCGCACACGACGGAGGGCCGCACCGGAGCGTTCCGGTGCGGCCCTCCGTCGTATGTGCGAGTCCGTCGTGCGATGTGCGAGTCCGTCGTGTGTGCGAGCAAGACCACGTTCGTGGATTCCGCTTCCAGGACGGCCGTGACGTACGGCAGGATCTTTGGATGGAGCGTGTACGTGATGTCTCTGAGCTGCCGAAAGCCCATCTGCACCTGCATTTCACCGGTTCGATGCGGCCCTCCACCGTGCTGGAACTGGCGGACAAGTACGGGGTGCGCCTGCCGGAGACGCTGACCGAGGCCCTGACCAGCGGGGAGCCGCCCCAGCTGCGGGCGACGGACGAGCGGGGCTGGTTCCGCTTCCAGCGCCTGTACGACGCTGCCCGCTCGTGCCTGAGGGAGCCCGAGGACATACAGCGCCTGGTGCGGGAGGCCGCCGAGGAGGACGTCAGGGACGGCTCGGGCTGGCTGGAGATCCAGGTCGACCCGACGTCGTACGCTCCCCGCCTGGGCGGTCTGATCCCGGCGCTGGAGATCATCCTGGACGCGGTGGACACGGCCTCGCGCGAGACGGGCCTCGGCATGCGCGTCCTGGTCGCCGCCAACCGCATGAAGCACCCCCTGGACGCGCGCACCCTGGCCCGCCTGGCCGTCCGTTACGCGGACAAGGGCGTCGTCGGCTTCGGGCTCTCCAACGACGAGCGCCGGGGCATGGCGCGGGACTTCGACCGTGCCTTCGCCATCGCCCGCGAGGGCGGCCTGCTGTCGGCACCGCACGGAGGCGAGCTCACCGGCCCCTCCTCGGTCCGCGACTGCCTGGACGACCTGCACGCCTCACGCGTCGGCCACGGCGTCCGCGCGGCCGAGGACCCGCGCCTCCTGAAGCGCCTGGCCGACCGGGGCGTGACCTGCGAGGTGTGCCCCGCCTCGAACGTGGCCCTGGGCGTCTACGAGAAACCCGAGGACGTCCCGCTGCGCACCCTCTACGAGGCAGGCGTCCCCATGGCCCTGGGCGCGGACGACCCCCTCCTCTTCGGCTCCCGCCTGGCGGCCCAGTACGAGCTCGCCCGCCGCCACCACGCCTTCACGGACGAGGAGTTGGCGGAACTGGCCCGCCAGTCGATCCGCGGCTCGGCGGCCCCGGAGGACATCCAGCGCAAGCTCCTGGAGGGGGTGGACGCCTGGCTGGCACCCTGAGGAGGCAGTGGCACGGAGGCGCAGCCCGAACGCTCCCGCACCCGCCCTCGCACCGGACCGAAGCCGGCCCCCTAGAGTTCGGCTCCGACCATGACCGGCTCGTTGACCAGCGTGATCCCGAAAGCCTCCCGCACCCCGGCCACGACCTCCCGGGCCAGCGCCAGCAGGTCCTCGGTCGTGGCCTCCCCCCGGTTGGTGAGGGCGAGCGTGTGCTTGGTGGAGATGCGGGCGGGGCCGCTGCCGTAGCCCTTGGTGAAGCCCGCCTTGTCGATCAGCCAGGCCGCGGAGGTCTTGGTGTGCCCCTCACCGGCCGGGTAGGCGGGTGGCTCCACGCCGTCGCCGAGCCGCTCCCGCACGCGCGCGTGGAACGCCGCGAAGTCACCGTCGGTGAGGATCGGGTTGGTGAAGAAGGAACCCGCCGACCAGGTGTCGTGGTCCTCGGGGTCGAGAACCATGCCCTTGCCGGCCCGCAGCTTGAGCACCGTTTCCCGGGCGTCGGCGAGCGGCACACGGTCGCCGGGCTCCACACCCAGCGCACGCGCCGTCTCGGCGTACTTGAGGGGCGCGGACAGACCGCCCGCGTCCTCGAGCTCGAACCGGACACGCAGGACGACGTACCGATCGGGGTCGGCCTTGAAGCGGCTGTGCCGGTAGGAGAAGGCGCACTCGTCATTGCCGAGGGCGATCGTCTCGCCGGCGCGGCGGTCGTAGGCGATGACCTCGGTGATGGTGGAGGAGACCTCCTGCCCGTACGCGCCCACGTTCTGGATGGGGGTGGCGCCGGCGGAGCCGGGGATGCCGGCCAGGCACTCGATGCCGGCGAGTCCGGCCTCCACGGTGCGGGCGACGGCGTCGGTCCAGACCTCGCCGGCCGCCAGCTCCAGCGTCGTACCGGAGAGCTCGAAACCCTTGGTGGCGATGCGCAGGGCGGTTCCCGCGAAGCCCTTGTCGCCGATGACGAGGTTGGAGCCGCCGCCGACGACGAGGAGCGGCGTGCCGTCGGCGTCGGCCTCGCGCACGGCGGCGACCACCTCGGCGTCGGTCGTCGCGGTCACCAGCCGGGTGGCGGGACCGCCCAGCCGGAAGGTGGTCAGCGGGGCGAGCGGGGCGTCGTGGAGTTCCAGCACGCGCCAAGCCTACGAGACGGCACCGACAGCCCCGCCCCCGCGCTCGCCGCCCGTGAGGGGTCCGCAGCGCACGCGTAAGGGGCGCCTCGCGATGGAGGACGCCCCTTACATCAGCGTTCGAACGGCCCTTCAGGCCAGGCGTACGAGCGCCCGGGACATGCCCAGCACCTTCTGTCCGGCGCTGGTGACGGTCAGGTCGACGCGGACGGTGTCGTCGTCGAGCTTGGCCGCGACCTTGCCGCTGACCTCGATCGAAGCGCCCTGGTCGTCGTCGGGGACGACGACGGGCTTGGTGAAGCGCACGCCGTAGTCGACGACCGCGCCCGGGTCGCCGGTCCAGTCGGTGACCACGCGGATCGCCTCGGCCATGGTGAACATGCCGTGCGCGATGACGTCCGGCAGGCCCACCTCCCTGGCGAACCTCTCGTTCCAGTGGATCGGGTTGAAGTCCCCGGACGCGCCCGCGTACCGCACGAGCGTGGCACGCGTGACGGGGAAGGACCGCGCGGGCAGTTCGGTGCCCACCTCGACGTCCGCGTAGGCGATCTTCGCGGT
>NZ_JBIUBX010000010.1:0-250093 GCF_044548445.1 Streptomyces sp. NPDC052016 | reverse complement strand
CGCATCAGCGTGCTGTTCGCGATGCTCCGCGACGGCACCTTCTACGAACCCAGAACCCCACGCCTCGCTTGACGAAAGACATAGAGGCACCCCCCCCCGACGGCACCCCCGTCCCCGAGACCTGCCTGGTCATCCCACACGGCTGCCGGGTTTGCCGGTGTTCGCCCTGGGCACCCGCGCCCCCATGGAGTGGTTGCGCAGCGCCGCCTGCGTGGGTGAGGACCCCGAGCTGTTCTTCCCCGTGGGCACGTCCGGACCGGCCCTGCGGGACACCGCGGACGCCAAGCGCGTCTGCGCCCGCTGTCCGGTGACCGCCGCCTGCCTGGACTACGCCCTCGACAGCGGACAGACCTCCGGTGTGTGGGGCGGGACCGGAGAGGTCGAGCGCACCGAACTGCTCCTTACCGCACGAGACGACGCGACTAGGAGAACCCCGGTATGACTGTGGTGAAGAGCCCGCTCCCCGAACCGGCCCGTCAGGTCACCTTCGACGCGTTGCAGAGCACCCTGGTCGACCTGCTGGGCCTTTCCCTGATCGGGAAGCAGGCGCACTGGAACATCGTGGGCCCGCGCTTCCGTTCGATCCACCTGCAACTCGACGAGGTCGTCGCGACGGCCCGGTCCTACGCCGACACGGTCGCCGAACGGGCCGCGGCCCTGGGTCTGCCGCCGGACGGCCGCCCCGAGACGATCGCTTCTGCGTTCACGCTGCCGTCCCCCAAGGACGGCTGGCTGCGTGACGAGGACGTCGTGCAGCTGCTCGCCGACACGCTGGGCACGGCCATCGAACGGCTGCGGGAGCGGATCGAGGCGACCGAGAAGCCCGATCCGGTCACCCAGGACCTGCTGATCGGCATCACCGCCGAGCTGGAGAAGCAGCGGTGGATGTTCGAGGCGGAGAACTGGCCGCGCGACAACTGAACCACCGATCGAGGGTGCACCCCGCCGAACGGGGGTGCACCCGCCGAGCGAAGGGGCCTGCCATGACCGACGCCCTCGAAATGGACGCGCTGTGGGAGGACTTCCACCGCGTGGTGAACATGACCTCGCAGGAACTGGCCACCTGGCTGCGGGTGCGGGACGCCGACGAGAACGCCGAGCCCCTGCCCGAGGAGGCCGGCAGCCCGACCGGGCAGCATGTGCTGGCGATCCTGCAGAAGCGGCGCACCGACCTGACCGACGACGACATCCGGGTGATGCGCAGGGTCGTGGACACGGTGACCGCGCAGACCGACCTGGAGAGCGAGCCGGAGACGGAGGAGACGGCGGAGGACACCCGCCGGCGCCACCGCCTGATGACGATCGGCCACGACCCGCTCAAGCCCTGAGCCACACTCGGGCGGCCTCCGGCCCTGCCTCCCTGAGCCACACTCGGGCGGCCTCCGGCCCTGCCTCCCTGAGCCACACTCGGGCGGCCCTCGGCACCAATCCGAGCCGCACCGGGTCGGCCCCCGGTCCCGCCGTAGGCCGCACCGGGTCGGCCCTTCGCTCTAGGCCACACCGGGTCGGCCACCGGCCGTCCGCCGTGAGCCGGGCCGGGCGGCCGGGGGCGCCCGGCCGGGGGCGTCCTCGCCCGCGGCGCGGGCGTCAGAGGCCGCTCACCGGGAGGTCGAGGAGGCGCACGACGGTGCGCAGCACGCCGTTGTCGTTGTTGGAGGGGGCCAGGTGGCGGGCCCGGCGGACGACGTCCGGGTGGGCGTTGGCCATGGCGAAGGACCAGTCGGCGGCGTCCAGCATCTCCAGGTCGTTGAGGTAGTCGCCGAACACCATGGTCTGCGCGGGCGTGATGCCGAGCTCCCGCTGGAGCCGGCGCAGGGCCGCGCCCTTGTTGGCGGTGCGGTTCATCACGTCCACCCAGTGCTCGCCGGAGACGACGACCTGGTGGGTGTCGACGAAGGGCGCCAGCGCCGGGGCGGTGGTGGCCTCCGCCGAGCCGAAGTCGAACAGCGCCACCTTGATGATGTCGTCGTCGACGGCGGTGGCGTCCTCGACGACCCGGTGGCGGAGGTAGTACTTGTCCACCTCGGCCAGGAAGGCCTCGTCGGCCCGCTCCACGTACGCGGACCGCTTGCCACACACGACGACGCCGAGATCGACGCCGTCGGCCCTCAGCCGCCGCGCGGCGGTGACGACCTCCGCGACCACGCCGGGCGACAGCGGGTCGGAGCTCAGCTCCTCGCCGTCGCGGACCACATAGGTGCCGTTCTCCGCGATGAAGACCATCCCGTCGGCGACCTCGGCGAACTCGCGCGCCAGTGTCGCGTACTGCCGTCCGCTCGCCGGGCTGAACAGCACCCCGCGCTCCCGCAGCCGCGCGAGCACCTCCCACAGCCGGTCGGGCACCCTCTTGTCGTCGTCGAGCAGCGTTCCGTCCATGTCGGTGACGACGAGGCGGATGTCGGCGGTGGCCGCCGACGGCTCGGGAGCGGGCAGGTGGGGGGCGTGCGAGTAGGGCATGTCCTGCTTCCTGTACGGCGCTGACCGGATTGTTCACCCTACCGGGGGACCCCACACGCCCCGGGAACCCGGTCCACCGACCGCGCGGATTCCCGGGACGCCGTTGATCGTCCGGCGGCACAATGGCCTGCGACGGGCAGGTCGCGGGAAGGGGCGGTGACGTGAGCGAGGACCAGGCGCCGTCGGGCGGGCCGGCACGGCTGAACACCGCCGTGGCGCACAACGCGCGGGTGTGGAACTACTGGATCGGCGGCAAGGACCACTACGAGGTCGACCAGCGGGTCGGCGAGCACGTCGCCGGCATGTTCCCGCTGATCCGGGAGATCGCGCGCGCCGACCGCCGGTTCCTGGGCCGGGCGGTGCGGTTCCTGGCCGAGGAGCGGGGCGTGCGGCAGTTCCTCGACATCGGCACCGGGCTGCCGACGGGGGACAACACCCACGAGATCGCGCAGCGCGTCGCGCCCGAGTCGCGGGTCGTGTACGTCGACAACGACCCGATCGTCCTGATGCACGCCCGCACCCTGCTGACCGGTGGCGGCGCGGGCGTCACCGACTACGTCGACGCCGACGTGCGCGACCCGGACGCGATCCTCGAGCGCGCCGCCCGCACCCTGGACTTCGGCCGCCCGGTGGCGGTGATGATGCTCGGCATCCTGAACTTCGTGCTGGACGTCGAGGCGGCCCGGCACATCGTGCGCCGGATCATGGCCGAGGTCCCCTCCGGCAGCTACCTGGTCCTGACCCACCCCACGCACGACAGCGAGGTCGGCGGCCAGGGCCAGATCCCCGCCATGAGGTTCTGGAACGAGAACGCCACCCCGCCGATCACGGCTCGCAGCGGCACGGACATCGTCGCGTTCTTCGAGGGCCTGGACCTGCTGGAGCCGGGACTGGTGTCCTGCTCGCGGTGGCGGGCCGAGCCCGGCTCCCCCGCCGTGGTGCCGCAGTACGGCGCGGTGGCCGTGAAACCCTGACCGGCGACCGGGCGTGGAGTCCCCTGACCATGGAGGACCGTGACCATGGAGGCCCAGAGCGTGGACGCCGTGACCGTGGAGGCCGCGACCATGGAGGCCCTGACCGTGGACGCCGTGACCATGGAGGCCGTATGACCAACCTCGCCGACCCCGTGCCCGGCGGACGCCCGGGTGACGTCGAGCGGGCGAGAGCACTCGGCGGTGAGCTGGCGGGCCGGGGCGTGCACGGGATCGTCCTCGCCTACGTCGACACCGCGGGCATCGGCCGGGTGAAGGCGGTCCCCGTCGCCGGGCTGGCCTCCGCGGCGGCCTGGGGCGTCGGCATGTCCCCGGTGTTCGACACCTTCCTGGCGCACGACCAGAGCGTCACCACCGACGTCCTCGGCTCACCCGACGGCGACCTGCGCCTCTACCCCGACCTCGATCGGCTGGTCGTGCTGGCCGGGCAGCCCGGCTGGGCGTGGGCGCCGGTCGACCGGATCACCCAGGACGGCGCCCGGCACCCCGGCTGCTCCCGCACCTTTCTGCGCCGGACCGTCGCCGACGCGGCCCGCGCGCACGGCCTGACCTTCAAGGCGGGCATCGAGATCGAGTGGGCCCTCGGCCTGGCCTCCGCGCCCGGCGGGGAGTTCGTCCCGGCCACGTCGGGACCGGCGTACGGCGCGACCCGGCAGGTCGAACTGAGCGAGTACACCGCCGAACTGCTCGCGGCCTGCGCGGCGCAGGGCGTGGACGTCGACCAGATCCATCCCGAGTACGCGCCGGGCCAGTTCGAGATCTCCGTGGGCGCCCTCGACCCGGTGGCGGCGGCCGACCGCAGCGTGCTCGTGCGCCAGACCGTCCGCGCGGTGGCCCGCCGGCACGGCCTGCGGGTCTCCTTCTCCCCGGCCGTCACCGCCCGGGGCGTCGGCAACGGCGGCCACGTCCACCTGTCGGCCTGGCGCGACGGCGTCAACCTGCACAGCGGCGGCGACCGCCGCCACGGCATGACGGCCGACGCGGAGGCCTTCGCCGCCGGGGTGCTGGCCCACCTGCCGGCCCTGACGGCGGTCACCGCGCCGAGCCCGGCCAGCTATCTGCGGCTCAAGCCCTCCCAGTGGGCGGGGGTGTTCACCGCCTGGGGTCTGGAGACCCGTGAGGCGGCGGTGCGTCTGGTGCGGGGCACGGCGGGCCGGCGCGCGGAGTTCGCGAACCTGGAGGTCAAGCCCGTCGACCTGGCCGCCAACCCCTATCTCGCCCTCGGCTGCCTGATCGCCGCGGGTCTCGACGGGCTCGCCTCGGGCGCGGTCCTGCCCGAGGAGACCACCGGTGACCCGGTCCGGCTCGACGCCGGGCAGGCGGCGGCCCGGGGCGTGCGCCGGCTGCCGACCTCGCTGGGCGAGGCCGTGGCGGAGTTCCGCGGGGACCGGGTGCTGCGCACCGCGCTGGGACCGGTGCTCGCCGACGCGGTGAGCGCCGTACGCGAGGGGGAGATCGAGACGGTGGACGGGCTGGACGACGAGCGGGTGGCGGCGGCCTACCGCTGGACGTACTGACGTGGGCGCCCCCGGCCCGGTCCACGAGACGCTCGCCGAGCTGGAGTTGGTGGACCACCACTGCCACGGCGTCGTCACCGCTCCCCTGGACCGGGCGGGTTTCGAGGCGCTGCTCACCGAGGGCGACCGCTGGCCCGGCATCTCGCCGTTCGACACCCCGGCGGGCGTGGCCGTACGGCGTCACTGCGCGCCCCTGCTGGACTTGGAGCGCCATGCGCCCGCCGACGTGTACGTGGCCCGGCGGGCCGAGTTGGGTCCGCGGGAGGTGAACCGGCGCTTCCTCACGGCCTCCCGTACCGGCGTGCTGTGCGTGGACACCGGGTTCGCACCCGACCGCATCACCACCCCCGCCGAACTGGCCCGGGCCGCGGGCGCGGTGGCGCACGAGGTCGTACGGCTGGAGGCGGTCGCCGAGGCGGTGGCCGCGCGGGGCGTCGAGGCGGGCGGGTACGCCGACGCGTTCCGGGCGGCCGCGCTGGACGCGGTGCGGCGGCCGGGGGTGGTGGGGGTCAAGTCGGTGGCGGCGTACCGCACCGGCTTCGACCTGGATCCGGCGCGCCCCTCGGACGCCGAGGTCACGCGGGCGGCCCGGCGCTGGCTCGCGCGCGGCGGCCGGCTGGACGAGCCGGTACTGGTGCGGCACCTGCTGTGGACCGCCGTCGACCTGGGTCTGCCCCTCCAACTGCACACGGGCTTCGGCGACAACGACATCCGTCTGCACCGGGTGGATCCCACCCACCTGACGGACTGGCTGCACCTCACCTCCGGCACGATCCCCGTCCTGCTCCTGCACTGCTGGCCCTACCAGCGGCAGGCCGCCTACCTGGCCGCGGTGTTCGAGCAGGTCTACCTGGACGTGGGCCTCACGTTGCATCATGTGGGCCCCGCGCGGGCGCGGGCGGTCCTGGAGGAGGCGCTGGAGATCACACCGTTCCGCAAACTCCTGTACAGCTCCGACGCCTACGGTGTCGCCGAGTTCTACGCGCTCGGCGCGCTGGCGTTCCGCCGGGGCCTGGGGGACCTCCTCCAGGACCGGGTGGACGCCGACGAACTCGCCCTGCCCGACGCTCTGCGGCTGGCCCGGTGGGCGGGAGCGGACAACGCCCGCCGGGTCTACCGGCTGCCCCACGGACACTGAAAGTATGATCAAGCAATGTCTGACATGACCGAGACCACGCCCGGGTGGCTGAGCGCCGACGAGCTCGAGATGGCGCGCGCCCGCATGCCCATCCTGTACGTCGAGGCGGTGCCCGTGCGCGTCGACGACAGCGGCGAAGTCACCAGCATCGGACTGCTGCTGCGCATCGGACCGGACGGCAATGTCAGCCGGACCCTGGTCTCCGGCCGGGTCCTGCACCACGAGCGGGTCCGTGACGCCCTGCTGCGGCACCTGGAGAAGGACCTGGGCCCGGTGGCCCTGCCGCGCGTCCCGGCCTCCCTCCAGCCCTTCACCGTGGCGGAGTACTTCCCGACGCAGGGCATCACGCCGTACCACGACCCCCGTCAGCACGCGGTGTCCCTCGCCTACATCGTGCCGGTGACCGGTGACTGCCGGCCGCGGCAGGACGCCCTGGACCTGGTGTGGTTCGACCCGCAGGAGGCGGCCTCTCCCGCGGTGCAGAGCGAGATGCCGGGCGGGCACGGCTTCCTGCTGCGGCAGGCGCTGGCCCACGTCGGCCTCTCGGCCTCCTGACCGGCGTGGCGCAGCGTCCCGCGGTGCCGGGCCCGCGCGCGGTGACGATCGGCGCCGCGGCCCGCCGTCCGTGCACCGTCGTCGTGTGCCGGGGCTGCTGCTGCGGCGACGCCCGCAAGCACCCCGGGTACGACCACGCCTGGCAGCTGGAGCGCCTGCGCGCGGCCGCCGTCGCGTCCGACGGCGCCTTCCAGGTCCGTACGACGGACTGTCTCGGCCCGTGCGACCAGGCGAACGTCATGGTCGTCCAGCCCTCCGCCGCGGGGCGCCGGGCCGGCGGCCGGGCCACCTGGGTCGGGTTCGCCATGGACGACGACTGCACGGAGGAGATCCTGGGCTGGGCGGCCGCCGGCGGTCCGGGCGTCGCCGAGCCGCCGGTCACGCTGGAGCTCCAGTTCATCCGCCCGCCGCGCGAGGCCCGGGCCCGCCGCCGCGGGTGAGGCCGGCGCCTGCCTTCCGGCCTCTTCCCGGGACTGTGCGCCCTGGCACGCGACACCGTCGTCGCCCGTCGGCTCCCCCGCCCCGGCCGCTCACGGCGTGCCCCCGTCGCGTCGGCTCCCTCCTCCGCCGTGCGCCTGCGCACACCGTGCCCCCGCTCCGGCCGGCCGGCGCACGCGGTCGCCCGAAGCCGGCCTGACGCGAGGGAAACGCCCTGCGCCTGGGGCACCTACGGCCCGGGCACCTCGTACTTCACCCCGGTCAGGCGCTCCGACACCTCCCACAGCCGCCGCCCGGTCTCCTCGTCGGCCGCCGCGTCGGACAGCCGCACCCGGGTCGGCGAGCCGCGCAGCTCGCCCGGGCCGTCCGGGCCGATGAACTCGCCGCCGCGCGCCTCCGGCGCGGTCGCCGCGTACAGCTGCGGCAGCGCGCCCCGGTCCGCGGGCTGCGCGAACAGCGGGCCGCCGAGGTGCCCGAACAGGACCCGGTACAGCCGGACCGGCCCGTCGAACTGCAGGTTCGTACGCGCGTAGCCGGGGTGGGCGAGCAGGCTGCGCACCGGGCTGCCCGCCGCCGTGAGCCGCCGGTGCAGTTCGCGGCCGAAGACGGCGTTGGCGAACTTGGACCGGTTGTAGAACGCCATGGGCCGGTAGCCCCGTTCGCCCCCGAGGTCGTCGAAGCGCAGGACGCCCTGCCGGTGGTTGATCGAGCTGACGGTGACGACCCGGGGGTCGCGGCCGGCGTTCAGCCGGTCGAGGAGCAGGCCGGTGAGCGCGAAGTGGCCGAGGTGGTTGGCGGCGAACTGGAGTTCGTGGCCCTGCGCGCTGAGCGTCCGCGGCGGCGCCATCACACCGGCGTTGTTCACGAGGACGTCCAGGCGCGCGTGGTCGGCGCGCAGCCCGTCGGCGAAGGCCTGGACGGAGTCGAGGTCGGCGAGGTCGAGGCGGCGCGCCTCCAGCCGCGCGCCGGGCTGTTCGGCGGTGAGCTGCGCGACCGTCCGGCGCCCCTTCTCCGGGTCCCGCACGGCGAGGACGACGTGGGCGCCCGCCCGGACGAGGGCCCGGGTGGTGGCCAGGCCGAGTCCGCTGGTGGCCCCGGTGACGACGTGCACCCGTCCGGTCTGGTCCGGGATCCGCGCGGCGGTCCAGCGCTGCTGCTTGGTCATGCGACACACGTTGCCTCTTCTGTCACCAAGTGTCAACACGACACTCGGTGACAACGGCGACATGAAGGTACGATGGCGGGGTGAGCAGCCGACCGGACGTCACCCTGGCCCAGCGCAAACGTCAGCTCGTCTCGGACGAACTGACCGAGGCGGCCCTGCAGTTGCTGGCCCTGAAGGGGTTCGACGCGGTCACCATCGACGAGATCGCCCTCGCGGCCGGCGTTTCCAAGCGCACCTTCTTCCGGTACTTCGCGTCCAAGGAGGACGTCGTCGTCCAGTTCCTGGCCGGAATGGGCGAGGCGATGCGCGCGGAGCTGGCGGCCCGCCCCGCCGACGAGCCCCCCTCGGTCGCCCTCCGGCACACCGTCCAGGTACCGGTCGCCGAGTGCGCCGACCGCTCCGACCACGCCGAACGCGCCCTGCGGGTGGTCCGGTTGATCCTGCGCACCCCGGCCCTGCGCGCCCGCTTCCTCGAACGCCAGGCCCAGTGGCGCGACGACCTGGCGGCCGAGCTGGCCCACCGCCTGCCGGCCGGCCCTGACGCCGGCCTGCGCGCGCGGCTCGCCGCGGGGATGACGCTCACCGCCTTCGACACGGTCCTGCAGCACTGGAGCGACAGCGACGGCGCCGAGGACCCGGCAGCCCTGACCGACCGGGCGTTCGCCCTGCTGACGCCCGCCCTGGACACTTCCCAACCCTGAGGCTGAGCCGGTCAGTCGGAGGGGGCGTACCACACCGCGAACACCGTGCCGACCAGCCTGTACAGCTCGCGGTGAGCCCGGCCCACGCACGGGCCGTCCCGCCGGTGGCGGTCGCCCGGTGGGCGGTGGACGAGGAGGTGCGAAGGCCAACTGCCGGGCGGCGCTCGGCGGCTGTCACGGCGGGACGGGCGACTGCTCGCGCCCGAGGTCCACCACAGCGGCGACCCAATCGCCGGGGACCACGATCGGCACGCGCGCCCGTGGACGCGGGCGGAGGAACGAGCCGCGCCGACCGGGGCCCGGACACGACAAAGGCCGCCTCCTCGTGTTCGAGGAAACGGCCTCCGACCTGCTGCCAAGCTGGTCGGGACGACAGGATTTGAACCTGCGACCCCTTGACCCCCAGTCAAGTGCGCTACCAAGCTGCGCCACGTCCCGTTGCCCGTCTGACCTGGGGTTTCCCCCGGCCGAACGCGCATGGAAACAATACCGCACTCGGGTCGGTGGTCGCGCACTCCTTTTGTCGCGGGCGGCCCGCCGTCACTCGCCGGCCGGCACCCCCAGCCGCGGATACGCCTCCAGCAGTCGCGTCGGGGCCGCCTGGCGCCAGGAGTCGGCGAGGATGTCCCCCAGCTCGCCCTCGTCCTCCAGGGCGGCCAGCCGGACCCGGACCCACGCGAACTGGGCCTCGTGGTCGGCGATCCAGAACTTCCCGGGCTCGGCGAGGACCAGTTCGTCGCGCTCCTCCTTGGGGCAGCGCACGGCGAGCGAGGTCTCGTCCTCGGGCAGCGTGGCGAACATCTTCCCCGCGACCCGGAAGGTGGGCATGCTCCAGGCGATCTTCTCCGTCGTGTCCGGCAGGGACAGGGCGATACGGCGTACGTCTTCGGCGTCCGGCATGCTTCGCACCGTAGCGCCTGCCACCGACAGTCACCCGGCGGCGAGGTGCTTGTAGTAGAGGGTGGTCGGCCGCAGGTGACCGGCCGGGTTCGCCGCGTAGTCGGGGATCACCCCGGCCCTGGTCCAGCCGGCCGTGCGGTAGAGGTGCTCCGCGGGGCTGTCGGTCTCGGTGTCGAGGTGGAGGAGGGTGACGCCGGCCGTGGCGGCGGCCTCCTCGGCGATGACCAGGAGACGGCGCCCGAGGCCCTGCCCTCGGGCGTCCCGGTGGACCATCAGCTTGACGAGTTCGGCGCGGTGGCGGCTGTTGGGCTTGTCGGGAAAGTCCAGGCTGACGGTGCCGACGACGCGGTCGCCGTCATGGGCGGCCCACACCGCGAGCTGCCCGGCGGCGACGCCTCCCGCGCGCCCCTTCCACCAGGCGACGGCCGCGGCACGGTCGAGCGGCGCGAGGAAGCCGACGGAGGCGCCGCCGTCCACCGTGTCGACCAGCAGGTCGGCCAGCCCTTCGACCCGGTCGAGCAGCCGGCCGGCGTCGAGACGGATCGTCGTCACGGCAGCACCACCGCCAGCACGTACCGCGCCTCCCGGTCCCCCGCGCACCGGAACCGCGTCGGCCCCCACACCCGCAGCCGCAGGCAGTCGCCGGCGGCGAGGTGGTGCTCCACGTCCCGTGCCGTGACGTCGAGGGCGCCTTCCAGCACCCAGATGTGCTGTTCCAGACCCGGTACCGACGGCCGGTCGTAGGCGATGTCGGCGCCCGCGGCGAGGCGGCCCTCGACCAGTTCGCCCCGCAGACCGGGGTGCGGCGGCGACACCGAGCGCCGCACGAAGCCGGAGGCCCGGTCATCCCACACGTCCTGATCGGCGGCCCGCAACAGCAGCGCCGGCTCGGCCTCCACCTCGCTCAGCAGGCGGGACATGGTCCGCCCGTAGACATGGCACAGGCGGTTCAGCAGCGAGGCGGTCGGGCTGATCTCCGCCCGCTCCGCACGGGAGAGGGTCGAACGGCTCACCCCGCTGCGCTCGGCCAGCTCCCCCAGGGACCAGCCGCGCTCGGCACGCAACTCGGCCAGGCGGGCGGCGAGACGGACGTCGACGGGATCCGGGGCGGGTGCCGCCTCCGACGCGTCCACTGGCTCCACCGGCTCGACTGCAGCAGTCTGTTTCATATTCGGGATTCTATCCCAGATTCGGGATGCCGCGTTCCCGCATGGCAGTGCGGGGAAACCGGCAGGGGCCGGCCGGTCGTCATCCGGCGGGCCGCCGTGCGCGCGATCCCCCAGGACACCGACTGGATGCAGTGAACACCGGGAGGCCGGCTCGCGGCACCGGACCGGCTGGGTGGCCGGATGACTGGCCGGCACCGCGGGTCCGCTGGTGCGTCGGCAACACGGCGGCACGAGCAGAGCGGCGACACAGCGGCCCGGGCTTCCGCACCCCGAAATCCGGGCTTCCGGCGGCAGGGCCGCTCGGCCACACACGCGGCACCGGCAACACGGAGGCGCAGGCTGCGCTGCCGCGCGGGTGGTTGCCGGTTCAGCCGGTGGCGGTCGGGGTGGCCTCGGCGAGCGCGTCCAGCACCGGCCGGATCAGCGGGTGCCCCTCCGCGCCGCGCCGTACGGCCGCGAAGACGCGGCGGGTCGGGGCCACGCCGTCGACCGGGCGGACGACGACACCGGTGAGGTCCATGCCGCGCAGCGCGGAGCGCGGGACGAGGGCCACGCCGGTGTCGGCCGAGGCCAGCGCGACGACCGCGCGGAAGTCGTCCGAGGAGTGTTCGAGCCGGGGCTGGAAACCGGCGTGCTCGCAGGCCAGGACGACCACGTCGTGGCAGGGGTTGCCGGGGTACGGCCCGATCCACGGGTCCTTCGCCAGCTCGGCGAGCGGTACCTCCTCCGCGTCGGCCAGCCGGTGGGTGACGGGGACGACCGCGTCGAAGGGCTCGGCGTACAGCGGGACGTGGGTGAGGCGGGGGTCGTCGGCGGACGGCGCCCCGCGGTACTCGACCGCGACGGCGACGTCCACCTGCCGGTCCAGCACCATCGGCAGGCTGGCGTCGCCCTCGGCGTCCTGGACGCGAATCCTTATCCCCGGGGCGGTGCGGGCGAGCAGTCCCACCGCCGGGGCCACCACCAGGGCGATACCGGTCGCGAAGGCGGCCACCGTGACCGTCCCGGCGGCGCCGGAGCCGTAGGCGGCGAGCTCCGCCTCCGCACGCTCCAGCTGCGCGAGGACCACGTGGGTGTGGGCGAGCAGGATCTCGCCGGCCGGCGTCAGCCGTACGCCCTTGGCGCCGCGCTCGACGAGGCGGTGACCGGTCTCCTGCTCCAGGGCGGTGAGCTGCTGGGAGACGGCGGACGGGGTGAGGTAGAGCGCGGCGGCAGCCGCCGTCACCGTGCGGTGGTCGGCCACCGCACGGAGGATGTGGAGCCGCCGCGCCTCGATCATGGGACCGATTCTCTCAGTTCGTCCGCGGTGCTGGATCCGCGGTTGCTCAGGCCTCCAGCTCCCCGCGGGCCGCCACGAAGGCGTCGACGGCCCGGTTCACGTCGTCCGTCGAGTGCGCGGCGGACAGCTGGACACGGATGCGGGCCTGGCCCTGCGGCACGACCGGGTAGGAGAAGCCGATCACGTACACCCCGCGCTCCAGCAGCAGCTCGGCCATCCGGCCGGCCTTCGCCGCGTCCCCGATCATCACGGGTGCGATGGCGTGGTCGCCGGGGAGGACGTCGAAGCCCTCCTGCGTCATACGGCGGCGGAACAGCGCCGTGTTCTCGGCGAGCCGCATGCGCAGGTCGTCGGCCGACTCCAGCAGGTCGAGAACCTTGAGCGAGGCGGCGGCGATCACCGGGGCGAGGGTGTTGGAGAAGAGGTACGGGCGGGAGCGCTGGCGCAGCAGCGCGACGATCTCGGCGCGGGCGGCGACGTAGCCGCCGGAGGCGCCGCCGAGGGCCTTGCCGAGGGTGCCGGTGATGATGTCCACGCGGTCCATGACGCCGTGCAGCTCGGGGGTGCCGCGTCCGCCGGGGCCGACGAAGCCGACGGCGTGCGAGTCGTCGACCATGACCATGGCGTCGTAGCGGTCGGCGAGGTCGCAGATCTCGCGCAGGGGCGCCACGTAGCCGTCCATGGAGAAGACGCCGTCGGTGACGATCAGGCGGCGCCGCGCGTCGGCCGCGTCCTTGAGCTGCCGCTCCAGGTCCTCCAGGTCACGGTTGGCATACCGGAAGCGGCGGGCCTTGGACAGGCGGATGCCGTCGATGATCGAGGCGTGGTTGAGGGCGTCGGAGATGACGGCGTCCTCGGCGCCGAGAAGCGTCTCGAAGACGCCGCCGTTGGCGTCGAAGCAGGAGGAGTACAGGATCGTGTCCTCCTGGCCGAGGAAGGCGGACAGCCGCGCCTCCAGCTCCTTGTGGACCTCCTGGGTGCCGCAGATGAAGCGCACGGACGCCATGCCGTAGCCCCAGCGGTCCAGGGCCTCGTGGGCCGCGGCGATCACCTCGGGGTGGTCGGCGAGGCCGAGGTAGTTGTTGGCGCAGAAGTTGAGGACCTCGCCGGGGCGGCCGCCCGCCGTGACGTTCACGGTCGCGGACTGCGGGGTGCCGATCACGCGCTCGGGCTTGTGCAGGCCGGCGGCGCGGATCTCGTCGAGGGTGGCGCGCAGGTCGTCGCGCACGGATTCGAACATCGGGAAGCTCCTAGGAAGAGATGGCTTGCGCGGTGACTCACACGGTCCAGTCGAGGATGACCTTGCCGCCCTTGCCGCTCGCCGCGTCGGCGAAGGCGGCCTCGAAGTCGCGGTAGCCGTAGCGGCCGGTGATCACGGGGGCGAGGTCGAGGCCGCCCTCCAGGAGCACCGACATCGCGTACCAGGTCTCGAACATCTCGCGGCCGTAGATGCCCTTGATCGTGATCATCGAGGTGACGATGCGGGCCCAGTCGACCGGGAACTCCTCGGCCGGCAGGCCGAGCATGGCGATGCGGCCGCCGTGCGTCATGTTCGCGATCATGTCGCGCAGGGCCTCGGGGCGGCCGGACATCTCCAGCCCGATGTCGAAGCCCTCGCGCAGTCCCAGCTCCCGCTGCCCGTCGGCGATGGACGCCTGCGACACGTCGAGGGCGAGGCTCGCGCCGATCTTCCGGGCGAGCTCCAGGCGCTCCTCGCTGACGTCGGTGACGACGACGTTGCGGGCGCCGGCGTGCCGGGCGACGGCTGCGGCCATCAGGCCGATCGGGCCCGCGCCGGTGATCAGGACGTCCTCGCCGACCAGCGGGAAGGACAGGGCGGTGTGCACGGCGTTCCCGAACGGGTCGAAGATCGCCGCCACGTCGAGATCGACCGGGACCCGGTGCACCCACACGTTGGACGCGGGCAGGACGACGTACTCGGCGAAGGCGCCGTCGCGGCCGACGCCGAGGCCTACGGTGGCCCGGCACAGGTGGCGGCGCCCGGCCAGGCAGTTGCGGCACTTGCCGCACACCAGGTGGCCCTCGCCGCTGACCCGGTCGCCGACCGCGATCTCCGTGACGTCCCGCCCGGTGTCGACGACCTCGCCGACGAACTCGTGCCCGAGCACCAGCGGGGTGCGGATCGCCTGCTGCGCCCAGCCGTCCCAGGCCCGGATGTGCAGGTCGGTGCCGCAGATACCGGTCCGCAGCACCTTGATCAGTACGTCGCCGGGTCCGACGGCGGGCTCCGGGACGTCCGCGAGCCACAGCCCGGGCTCCGCCTTCTCCTTGACCAGCGCCTTCAACGCTACGGCTCCTGTGATGAGGGCCCGGGCGCGGGCACGCCGAAGGGGCCCGCCATCCGGGAAGAGGGGTGGATTCGGGAGCAATCTGCCGCACCCCGCCCGCCCGGGTCCATCGAGGATTTCTTAAGCGGCGCCACAGGTTTCCTTCACACCGCTCCGCGCCCCGTCCGCGGCCCCGCGCGAACGCGGCTACGGCAGCCCGTCGTCCACCGGCCGTTCGAGCCGTACGACGAGGTCGGCGGCGGTCGCCTTGATGGTCTCCAGGCCGGCCTTCCCCCACGGCCGGGGCGCGAAGTCGGCCACGGACACCGTGCCGAGGACCATGCCGGTCGTGTCGATGAGCGGCGCGCCGAGATAGGACCGGACGCCGTACTCGTCGACGACGGGGTTGCCCGCGAAGCGCGGATAGTCGCTCACGTCCTCCAGGACCAGCGCCTTGCGTCGCACGACGACGTGCGGGCAGTACCCGTACTCGCGGGCCAGCCGGCGGCCCAGCTCGGGTTTGCCGCCGCGCGCGGCCGCGCCGCCGTCCGGGGTGTGCAGCCCGGCGAGGAACTGCCGCTCCGCGTCGATGAAGTTGACCATGGCGTACGGCGCGCCGGTCAGCTCGGCGAGGCGGTCCGCGAAGGCGTCGAGGGCGGGCTCCGGCCGCTCTCCGAGACCCAGTCGCCGCAGTCTGAGGGTGCGGGCGGGAGCATCCTTGTCCTCGGGCGTGAGCAGCAGTCGACCGGCCGGGCGCGGCGGGTCGTAGCTCATGGGCGGGCTCCGTCGCTGTGGACGTACGGCATATGCGGCTCCGGTGCGTTGTGTGCGGGGATCACATGTGGGCGCCGCGGCTCGGCTGGGGTGCCGCCGGTGCGTGCGCGATGAGGTGCTTGACCAGGGTGAGCAGCGTCTGGACGCCGGAGGCGGAGATCCGGGCGTCACAGCGCACGACGGGGATCTCCGGGGGCAGGTCGAGGGCGGCGCGCACCTCCTCCGGGTCGTAGCGGTGGCCGCCGTCGAACTCGTTGATGGCGATGATGAAGCCGAGGCCGCGCTCCTCGAAGAAGTCGACGGCGGCGAAGCACTCCTCCAGACGGCGGGTGTCGGCGAGGATGACCGCCCCGAGGGCGCCCTCCGACAACTCGTCCCACATGAACCAGAACCGCTCCTGTCCGGGGGTGCCGAACAGGTACAGCACGTGGTGCGGGTCGAGGCTGATGCGGCCGAAGTCCATCGCGACGGTCGTCTCGACCTTGTTCTCGATGCCCTCCAGGCTGTCGGTCGCGGCACTGGCCGTGGTGAGCAGCTCCTCGGTGCTGAGCGGCGCGATCTCGCTGACCGCGCCGACGAACGTCGTCTTGCCGACCCCGAACCCGCCCGCCACCAGGATCTTCAGCGCGGTGGGAAAGGGCTCGGAGCCGTCGTCGTGCTCGTCTCGCTCAGAGCTGTCGTCGTAGTCCATCGAGCACTGCCTCCAGTAGGGCCCGGTCGGTGGGGTGGTGGTGGAACTCGGGGGGCTTGGTGGTCAGCGCCCCGCAGTCGACGAGGTCCGACAGCAGCACCTTGGTGACCGCCGCCGGCAGCTTCAGGTGGGCGGCGACCTCGGCGACCGGGACGGGTGCGCGGCACAGTTCGAGGGCCTGCGCGTGCTCGGGGCCGAGGTAGCCCAAGGGGGTCACCCCGGTGGCCCGCACCTGGGACATGAGGTCGAGGGCGACGGTGGGCCTGGTGCGGCCGTTGCTGACCGTGAAGGGGCGCACCAGGCGTCCGGCCGCGTCATCGAGCCAGGGCCCGTCGCCGGCCGCCGCCACGCTCAAGGCCTCATCACCGACGGTTCGACGGCGTGCTGGCGGGGCGCGGTCACCAGGTACGGGCGGACGCTCTTGACCAGCATCGCCATCTCGTAGCCGAGGACGGCGGCATCGGCCTCGCGGCCGGCGAGCACGGCGAGACAGGTGCCGGATCCGGCCGTGGTGACGAACAGCAGGGTCGAGTCGAGTTCCACGACGACCTGGCGGACGTCCCCGCCGTCGCCGAAGCGGACGCCTGCGCTGCGGCCGAGGGAGTACAGGCCGGAGGCGAGGGCGGCCATGTGGTCGGCGCTGTCGGGGTCGAGGCCGTGCACGGACTTCACGAGGCCGTCGGAGGAGAGGAGGACCGCACTGGTGGTGTGCGGCACGCGCTGCACGAGGCCGCTCATCAGCCAGTCGAGATCGGATACGTGGCCGGTCGGCGCGTCGCTCGCCATGGTGGATCGACTCCTTGGGGTACGAAGGTCCGCGGGAGCGGTGGGGGTGAGGGCGGGGGTGGTCGGGGTGGTGCTCATCCGGCTGGTGTGCTCCCGTCGTGCCGGGTGGTGGGGTGGTGGTCGGGGCCGGCCGCGCGGTACGCCTCGGGGGAGGCGGGCGTGTGTGCCGGGTGCGCGTCGGACACCGGGTCGGCCGTGCCGTACGGGGCCGGTGGCGGGGCCTGCGTCTCCAGGTTCTGCTGGGCCTCGGCGAGGCCGGTGCCGCGCAGGAAGGCCGCCATGAGGCCCGGGTCGTGGCCGGCGTACTGCTCGGCGTCCTGGCGCGGGGCCGGGCCGCCGCGCAGCTGGGGCGCGATGTGTTCCTGGGCGCGGCGGCGGGGCAGTCGGGGTTTGCCCATGGTGCCGCGCACGGCGCTCACCCGCGGGACCGGTGCGTGGCCGGCGTGCTCCTCCACGGCGGACCGGTCGCCGGGCCTGATCCCGGGCACGGCCTCCGCCGGGTTGGGCCGCTCCTCGTGGGCGCCGCGGACGGGCAGGGGGGCGGGACCGCCGCCGTGCGGGCGCGGGGTGTCGTGCCGGGCCCGGGCGGGCGGTACGGCGGGCGCGGTCAGCGGCGGGCGTTCCCCGCCGGAGACGCCGTGCGTCTGCGTCCCGGACGACGACCGGTCCTCCTCGGACGTGCTCCGCGCCGGTGCGGCCCCGGCCCACTGACGGCCTACGGCCGTGACCGCCTCGTCCCGCCGGGTGGGCCCGGCGGTCGGGACCTCGGTCCGGGGGGTCGTGGGGGGCGCCGCTGCCGGGGTCTGGGCCCGGAGCTCGGGTGCGGGCGGGGACCCGCCCTGGCGCTGGCCGGGGAACGGGGGCTGGACACCGCCCGGGGCTTGGGACAGACCACTGTCCGGGACTTGGGACAGGCCGCTGTCCGGGGTCTGAGCGGCGCCACCGCCCTGGACCTGAGGCAGGGCAGCGCCCGGGGCCTGAGGCAGGGCAGCGTTCGGGACCTGGGACAGGCCACCGTCCGCGGTCCGAGGCGCGCCACCGCCCAAGACCTGAGGCAGGCCGGCGCCCGGGACCTGAGACAGGCCGGCGCCCGGGACGTGAGACAGGCCGGCGCCCGGGACCTGAGGGCCGGCTTGGGGCTCGGACCGGACCTCGGACAACGCGTGGGCAGCGCCCAGGACCGGCGAGCGGCGCTGAGCCTCGGGCCGGACCTCGGACGACGGCTGGGCGTCGCCCGGGAGCTGGGCCTGCGTCCGTGACCCGTCCACGACCGGGGAGTGGGACGGGGTCCGGGTACCGGCCGACGGCTGTGTCGCGGACCGGTCCGGGCCGGTCATGTGGGCCCGGGAGCTGCCCGGACGCCTGCTTCCCCCGGCCCTCACCGGAGCCTGGGGCCGGGTCCCGGACCGGGCCGGAAACTCGGGCTGCCGCCCGGACGGGGCCGGGGGCTGCGCCTGCGTCCGCACCGCCCCCGGTGTGCTCCCCCTCGCACCGTCCCCGGGCGGCGCCTCCCCCCCGCCGCTCTCCTCGGCCTGCGGCACGAGCGCGCCCGACGCCGAGCCCAGCAGGGCCTGCGGCACGACGAGTACGGCCTGGACGCCGCCGTAGATGTTGGTCTGCAGGCGGACGCGGATGCCGTGCCGGCGGGCGAGTTGGGAGACGACGTAGAGGCCGATGCGGCCGTCGGCCAGGAGGCGGCCGACGTTGACCTGGTCGGGGTCGGCGAGCAGGGCGTTCATCCGGCTCTGTTCCTCGACGGGCATGCCGAGGCCGCGGTCCTCGACCTCGACGGCGAGCCCGGAGGTGACGAGGTTGGCGCGCAGCAGCACCTGGGTGTGCGGCGCGGAGAACACCGTGGCGTTCTCGACGAGTTCGGCGAGGAGGTGGATGACGTCGGCGACGGCGTGCCCGCGCAGTTCCCCGTCGATCGGCGGGACCAGCCTGACCCGCGAGTACTGCTCGACCTCGGCGATGGCGGAGCGCAGCACCTCGGTCATGGAGACCGGGTTGCTCCACTGCCGCCGCGAGACGGCGCCGCCGAGCACGGCGAGGTTCTCCGCGTGGCGGCGGATACGGGTGGCGAGGTGGTCGACGTGGAAGAGGCCCTTGAGGAGGTCGGGGTCCTCGATCTCGTTCTCCAACTCGTCGAGGATCGAGATCTCGCGGTGCACGAGCGACTGAAGGCGCCGCGCCAGGTTGACGAAGACCTCGAGCTTCTGTTCGTCGCCGGCCTGACTGGAGAGCTGGGCGGCCTGGACGACAGCGGTGACGGCGCCGTCGTGGGCACGGGACAGGTCGGCGGCGAGCAGTTCGAACTCGTCGGCGCCGACGGGCGGGCCGCCGGGTGCGGTGGGCCGGGGCGGGGTCTCGCCGCGGCGCAGCGTGTCGAGCAGGGCGCGCAGGTCGGCCTCGCCGCGCGCGCTGCCCCGGCGCAGGGCCTCGATGCGGTCGCTGACCGAGCGGGCGGCGCGGTCGGCGGCGACGGCCGCGATCAGGATGCCCGCGACGGTCACGCCGAGCGCGCCGGCCAGCACGGCCCACAGGGTGGGCCCGGGCCGGACGCCGGTCGAGCGCACGGCGAACAGCACGGCCGCGCAGGCGCTGAGGGCGACGGCGGTCGGGGGGAGCACGGCGAGCCTGAGGAGCTGAGGCCGTATGTGTGTCTCGGCCGGTGCGGGTGCGGTGCGGGCGACCGGTCGTCCGTGCCGTCCGCCCTCACGGCGGTCTGCGCGTGCGGCCGGTGCGCGGAGGTGAGACATCGGGGTCCTCGTACTGTTCCGTCGGGCGTGGGGGTTCGCGCGGGATGCGCGACTCGGGCGTGCGCCATCGCGGTGTCGGTCGAGAAGGCCGGGAATTCGGCCGGACCTCGCCCGACGGACACTGACAGTAGTCGCCAACGCAACATGTGCGGTGGGCAGTTGACAAAGTCCCCCGGAGAGGGTCCCGCTCTGGTATGAGACCTCGCACGAAAGACCGATAACCCGCGCACCCTCCACCGCAAGGGAAGGAAAGAAGTCGATCAGACCTGTTCAGCGGTTGTCTCGAACAAAAGGCGAGGGCCGGGAAGCTCCTCGCTCCCCGGCCCTCGCGTCGCACGCTCCGGCACGCTCTTTCAGCCCGCCGGGACCGCGTCCGGCGTCTCGCCGTCCTCGGCCGCACCCTTTGGAATGTCACGCTCGGTATCGGCCTTGGCCTCCGTTATGGCCTCGACCAGGGGCCGCCAGCCGCCCGCCGGGGCGAGCGCCACACCACGCCACCACGGCTCGGACGGGACGGTCTCGGCGGTCGGCTCGAAGGGCTCGCCGGGACGGGGCAGGGCGAGGGGCGCACCGACCGCGTGCGCGGCGGCCAGGGTGCCCTCGCCCGGGTCGGCCCACGCGTGCGTGGCGAGGTTGAACGTGGCCCAGTGGATGGGCAGCAGCCTGCCCGCCGGGCCGCCCTGGAGGTCGAGGTGGGCGCGCAGTCCCTCCTCGGGCGTCATGTGGATGTCGGGCCAGAAGTCGGAGTAGGCGCCGATCTGGATCATCGTGGCGTCGAACGGGCCGTGCTCGGCGCCGATGTCCTTGAAGCCCTCGAAGTAGCCGGTGTCACCGCTGTGGTAGATCCGGTGCTCCGCGCCGGCGACGACCCAGGACGCCCACAGGGTGTGCTGCGTGTTGCGCAGGCCGCGGCCGCAGAAGTGGCGGGCCGGGGTGGCGGTGAGGGTGAGTCCGCCGACCTCGGTCGCCTCGTGCCAGTCGAGTTCGCGCAGCCGGTCCGCGGACACCCCCCAGTGTTCGAGGTGGGCGCCGACGCCGAGCGGGACGGCGAACAGGGTGTCCGTGCCCGCCAGTGCCTTGATCGTGGGCATGTCCAGGTGGTCGTAGTGGTCGTGGGAGATGACCACGACGTCGACCGGGCCCAACGAGGCCAGCGGGAGCGGGACCGGGTGCAGCCGCTTCGGGCCCGCGAAGGGGAACGGGGAGCAGCGCTCGCCCCAGACCGGGTCGAACAGCACGCGCTGCCCGTCCATCTCCGCGAGCACGCTGGAGTGGCCGAGCCAGGTCAGGCGCAGACCGGTGGCGGGCGGCCTGGCGAGGTCGGCGAGAGTGGTGGCGTGCACGGGGATCGTGCCGGCGGGGGCGCGGCGCGAGCGGGAGTCCTTGTCGAAGTACACCCTGGCGAAGTCGAGGGCCGAGCCCGACGGACGGGTGCGCGCCGGGCCGCCGGGGTTCTGGAAGACCCCGTCCTTGAAGTGGGGCGATCTGCGGATGCGCGCCAGGCGCTCACCGCTCGGGTCCGCGCCGAAGGCCTCGGGCTGCAGCGCGCGGAGCCCGGGGCTCAGGGAACGGGAACCGGCCACGGTACCTCCAGGTGGGGTCGCTGAGGATTCCCATTATGGTCGGCCCCTACGACACAGCCGGACCGCCCCGGTCCGCAGCGCCGAACCGGGCGTTGACACGGTGCGTCCCGCCTCCCGATACTGACCTGCCGTTCAGTAGTGGTCCTGGTCGAGGAGCCCGTATGACCGCCCCCCTGTTGTCCCTCACCTGGACCGACGACATCACCGGCCGCCGGGGCTACCTGGTCGTCGACCGGCTGGTGCGCGGTGTGTGCAGCGGCGGTCTGCGGATGCGGGAGGGCTGCACCCTCGAGGAGGTGACCGGCCTCGCCCGGGGCATGAGCCTCAAGGAGGCCCTGCACTACGACCCCGGGGCCCGCTACGTCCCCCTGGGCGGAGCCAAGGGCGGCATCGACTGCGACCCCCGGGACCCGGAGGCGTACGGGCTGCTGGTGCGGTACCTGCGCGCGGTGCGGCCGTACGTCGAGAGCTGCTGGACCACCGGCGAGGATCTGGGGCTCACGCAGGACGTGGTGGACCGGGCGGCCGCCGAGGCGGGGCTCGTGTCGTCGGTCCAGGCCGTCTACCCCCTGCTCGACGACGAGGCCGCGGCCCGGGGACGGCTCGCGGACGCCTTCGCGGTCGAGGTGGACGGCATCGGCCTGGACGAGCTGGTCGGCGGCTGCGGGGTCGCCGAGGCGGTGCTCACGGCCCTGGACCGGGCCGGGGCGGCGTACGCCGGGACGCGCGTCGCCGTCCAGGGTCTGGGCACCATGGGCGGGGCCACGGCGCGCTTCCTCACGCGCGCGGGGCTGACGGTCGTGGCCGTCGCCGACGTCAAGGGCACCATCGCCCACCCGGCGGGCCTGGACGTGGAGGCGCTGCTGGCCGCGCGGGACGCCCACGGCACCGTCGACCGCGGCGTGCTGCGCCCCGGCGACCGCCAACTCCCGGGCGACGCCTGGCTGTCCGTGGACGCGGAGGTCCTGGTGCCGGCGGCCGTGTCGTACGCGATCGGGGTCCGGGAGCAGGAGCGGATCAGCGCCCGGTGGATCGCCGAGGCGGCCAACATGCCCGTCCTGCCCGAGGCGGAGGAGCTGCTCCACGCGCGCGGGGTGCGCGTCCTGCCGGACGTCGTGGTCAACTCCGGGACCAACGCCTGGTGGTGGTGGACGCTCTTCGGCGACATCGGCGCGGACGCGGACGAGGCGTTCGCGCACACGCGCCGCGCGATGCGGACGCTGGTCGAGCGCGTCCTGGCGCGTGCGGAGGCCGACGGGACGACGCCCCGGGCGGCCGCGCACGCGATCGCCGCGCAGCGGCTCGCGGTGATCGCGGAGCGGTTCGGGCGTACGGACGGCGGTCCGGTCCGTACCGGCGGCGGCTCGGCCCGTATCGACGGCGATTCGGCCTGTACCGACAGCGGTTCGGCCCGTACCGACAGGGGTCGGGCCCGTACCCCCGGGGGTTCGCCCTCTCCCGACCCGAAGGGTCCGCCGCCTCCCGGTGAAAAGGCTCCGCCGTCTCCCGAAGAGGGCGTCGGCGCAGGTCGCGGGCCCTGTGTAGGGTGACGGCGTGGCGAGGGTCCGGTTGAGTGTGGCCGAGCGGCGCGAGGAGCTGCTGCGGGCCGCCATCGAGCAGATCGAGGCGCGGGGCGTGGCGGCGGTCAGGATCGCCGACGTGGCCGCGGCGCTCGGCGTGAGCAACGCGCTGGTGCTCTACCACTTCTCGACCAAGGAGAAACTGGTCGCCTCCGCGTTCGCGTACGCGGCCGAGGACGACCTGGCGCGCCTGCGGGCACTGCTCGGCCGCCGCACCACCGCCCTGCGCCGCCTTCGTTCGGCCGTGCGCTGGTACGCCCCGACGGGCCAGGCCAAGGGCTGGCGGCTGTGGATCGAGGGCTGGGCGGTGTCGCTGCGCGAGCCCGCCCTGCGCGAGGTCGCCCGCGACCTCGACCGGCAGTGGAAGGCGGCGCTGGCCGAGGTGATCGCGGAGGGTGTGGCCGCGGGCGAGTTCGACTGCCCGGACCCGACCGGAACCGCCCTGCGCCTCACCGCCCTGCTGGACGGCCTCGCCGTCCAGTTGACGTCGTACCAGGGGGCGGTGTCGCGGGCGCGGGCGCAGGGGTGGGTGGACGAGGCGCTGATGCGCGAACTCGGGCTGGGGGCGCGGACGCCGGACGCCCGGGAGCGCTAGCCCTGAGGGGCGAGGCATCCGCCCCCTGGGGGTGCGGTGGCCGGGTGCTCGGCCGCGACACGTGCCCCCCGGCGGGAGCACCGGGCGCCCAGCCGGAAGCCCGGCGTACGGGCGTACTGGCCCGAGTCCAGGCGCAGGTCCGGAGTGCAAGCGCACGCCCGGAGTTCAGGCGTCAGGACCGCGGTTCGCGGGTGATGCCCGGAGTTCAGGTGAGGCCCGGACGCCCGGACGGAGGCCCGGACACCAGGGGAGGCCCCACACATCCCGGAAGCCCGAACGCCACGGACCCTCAGCCGGCGGCGCCGGACGCTCAGTCGGAGGGCTTGATGTCCCCCGCGAACACGATCACCTGGTCGATGAGGTTGCGCCGCAGGTGGACGACGTCCGTACCCGCCAGCCGGGGCCCCTGGCCCGGTGTCGTGAAGACCCACTGGTACCGGGCCCACTCGTCGGGCATGTCCACTCCCGAGCAGCGGACCATCGTGCCGGCTCCCGCCGGATGGCGCCGGATGTCCAGGACGAAACGCTCGACCTCCTCGATCCCCTCCCGGCGCCCCAACGGCCCCCAGAAGACCACGTCGGGGGTCAGGGCCTGGGAGAGCAGAGCGGTCACATAGGCGTCCTCCGAAGCGTTGAACGCGGAGATGAACGTGTCGATCGCCGACTGCGCGGTCTCTACCTGCATGCCCCAGTCATACCAGTCGCCCGCCCGGCACCCGCACCCGTCGCGCCGACCCGCCCTCCCGGCGGGGGTCCCACCGTCGGGCACCGGCCGCCCCGGCGACACTCCACCGCGGCACCAGCCACCCCGACGACACTCCCCGCCCGGGCACCAGCCACCCCGGCGACACTCCACCGCCGGGCACCAGCCACCCCGGCGGCACTCCCCCATCGCCCACCGCCCCTACGCCGGCCCTCCCCCACGACACACCGACCGCCTCCGGCCGCGGCCCCCGTCGGACACCGGCCCGACCCTTCGTCGCGTTCCCCCGCCGACCACCCTGTTCGTGCGCGATCTCTTGACCTGGTCCGAGGCACCGGTCTAGCGTTCCGGCGTCGATCATGATTGAAACGATTCAATCACCGTTTCAATCCTGCACCCCTTCTCTCCCTTCGAGGCGCACATGCACGAACGCATTTCGCAGCGCGGCGGAATACCCCGGCGCACGGCCCTGGCAGCGGGACTCGCGGTGGGGGCCGGAGCGACGGTCCTCGGCGCGTTGCCCGCCGCGGCCGCCGTGCCCGCCGCCCCCGGGACCGCGGACGCGGGGCGCGCCCCGGGCGCCGACTGGTTCGCGACGCCTCCGCGGTCCGTGCGTCCGAAGTTCCGCTGGTGGTGGCCGGACGGTCTGGTGGACCCGGACGAGATCGCCCGGGAGGTCGACCAGATCGCGGACGCCGGGTTCGGCGGCATGGAGATCGCCGCCGTCCACCACAGCATCAAGGACAAGTCCGTGCTGGACACCGCGCGCCGCGGCTGGGGCAGCCGGGCGTGGCGCGACGGCATCGAGGCGGCCCTGGCCAGAGCCGCCAGACGCGGCGTCACCATCGACCTGACCCTGGGCCCGAGCTGGCCCGTCGCGGTCCCCGGCGTCTCGCCGGACGACGAGGCGGCCGCCCAGGAACTCGCCTACGGCCGGGCGTCGTTGCCCGCCCGAGCCACCTACCGGGGGCCGGTGCCCCCGCCCGTGCACGCGCCCGCCTCCGGTGTCACCCGGCAGCGGCTCGTCGCCGTGCAGGCGGCACGCGTCGACCCCGCCCACTCCACCCGCAAGGAGACCGGGCTGGACCTGGCCGGCGTCCGGGACCTCACCCCCCTCGTGTCCGAGGGCGGCACCCTCACCTGGACGGCGCCGGGCGAGGGCGACTGGGTGCTGATCTCCTACTGGCGGCGCGGTTCGGGACAGCAGCCCGAGTCCGGTCCGCACTCCTCACCGGCCGCGTACGTCGTCGACCACCTCGGGGCCGCGGGCACCGCGGCCGTCACGGGCCACTGGGACCGCGAGATCCTGACCCCGTCCGTGCGGAGGCTGCTGAAGGCGGCGGGCGGCGCCTTCTTCGAGGACTCCGTGGAGCTGGAGACCGACGGGCTGGTCTGGACGTCCCGGCTGCCCGAGGCCTTCGAGCAGCGCACGGGACGACCGCTGCTGCCGTACCTGCCGGCGCTCGTGCTGGACAACAGCAACCAGGTCTTCGCCTTCGAGGCCCAGCTGACCCGCCAGATCCGGCACGACTTCTGGCAGACCGTCTCCGACCTGTTCAACCGTCACCACCTGGGCGCCCTGCGGGACTGGGCGCACGGCCTGGGCATGGAGCTGCGCTCGCAGCCGTACGGCCTGCAGACCGACGCCATCGCCTCGGCGGCCCTGCTCGACATCGCCGAGGGCGAGTCCCTCGGCTTCAAGAACCTCGACGACTACCGCTGCCTGGCAGGCGGGCGCGACATGGCCGGCCACACGGTGCTGTCCTGCGAGGCGGGCGCCTACAACGGCTCCGCGTACAGCACGACCTGGGACCGGTTCCTGCGCACCATGGGCGGCGCCTACGCGGCGGGCGTCAACCAGACGGTCCTGCACGGCTTCTCCTACGCCACCGCGCCCGGGGTGAGCTGGCCCGGCTTCGCGGCCTTCAGCCCGTACAACGGCGCCGCCGGCTACGGCGAGTCCTGGGGACCGCGCCAGCCGACCTGGCAGCACGTGGCGGACGTGGCCGGCTACCTCGGCCGCGTGCACCGCGTGCTCCAGACGGGCACGGCCCGGGCCGACGTGGCGGTCTTCCGGCAGACCGGTTACACCGCCACCGGCATCGGGGCCTCCTGGTTCACCTCGACGGGCGTCCCGCTCGGCTGGACCCACCAGTTCCTCAGCGGCCCGCTGCTCGACCTGCCCAGCGCCACCGTGAAGGGAGGCCGCCTGGCCCCCGACGGCCCCGCGTACAAGGCCCTGTTCATCGAGGGCGACTTCTTCTACGGCTCCACGCCCACCCTCTCCGTCGACGACGCCCGCAAGGTGCTCGCCCTGGCCGAGGCCGGGCTCCCCGTCGTCCTGCTCGGCGCGTTCGACCAGGGCCTGACCCCGGGCGTGCCCGCGGACGGCGAGACGGAACGGCTGCGCGAGGTCCTCGGCCGGCTGCTCGCCCTGCCGAACGTCGCCCGCGTCACCGACAAGACGGCGGTCGGGGACACCCTGAACCGGCTCGGCGTCACCCCGGACGTCCGGCACGCCACGCCGTCCACGCTGCTCAACGCCCACCGCGCGACCGCGGAGGCGGACTACTACTACTTCTGCAACGGCAAGCACGCCGAGACCGTCAAGCCGCCCGTCGCGGCAGTCGACCACGAGGTGACGCTGCGCCGGACCGGGCCGGGGGCCACGGTGCCCTACCTCCTCGACCCGTGGTCGGGCGAGGTCACCCGCCTCGCCCGGTACACGCGGGACGGCGACGACGTCACCCTGCGGATCGCGCTCCAGCCGGGCCAGTCGACGATCGTCGCGCTGGGGCGCCCCGGACTGTTCGGGAACCGCGACGGCGCCCGGCCGCACGTCGTCGCCACCGACGCCGACCAGGCGCTGTTCACCCCGGAGGGCCTGGCCGTGCGGGTGGGCTCCGCCGGCACCTGCACGACCCGCCTGGACCGGGGCCGGACGGTCACCACGACGGTCCGCTCCGTCCCCGCGGTGGTCACCCCGCAGAGCTGGCGGCTGGACGTGGAGGACTGGCGCCCCGGCACCTCCGCGACACGCACCGAACGCGTCGCGGTGACGGTGACCCTCGACGCGCTGCTGCCGTGGTCGCGCATCCCCGCACTGGCGGACAGCGCGGGCATCGGCCGGTACCGGACCACGGTCGACCTGCCGGCCGACTGGGACTCCCGCCACGGGGCACGCCTGGAACTCGGCCAGGTCAGCGACACCTGCCGGGTCACCGTCAACGGCACGCCACTCACGCCGGTGGACCGCCTGAATCCCGTCGTCGACCTCGGCACCGGCC
The DNA here is from genome assembly GCF_044548445.1 of Streptomyces sp. NPDC052016. Classification (NCBI taxonomy): domain Bacteria; kingdom Bacillati; phylum Actinomycetota; class Actinomycetes; order Kitasatosporales; family Streptomycetaceae; genus Streptomyces; species Streptomyces sp. NPDC052016. The sequence goes on along the minus strand of NZ_JBIUBX010000010.1, from coordinate 222,736 downwards.
TGCTGCGGCCCGGAGCCAACGTCATCGAGGTCGAGGTGGCGACTCCCCTGATCAACCGTCTGCGGGTGGCCCAGCCGGCGGTGTTCGGGGCCGTCGCCCGCCAGGACCACGGCCTCGTCGGACCCGTCCGGCTCGTGCCCTACGTCCAGACCCACGTGGCCTGACCCGGGAAGCGGGGCGCGCCCTACCGACCCCGTCGGACGGGCACACCCTCCCGGCCCCCACGGACGGCATACCCTCCCGTCCCTCCGCGGACGGCGGCACCCTCCCGGCCCTCGACGGACGGGCGCACCCTCCCGACGCCAAGGGACGGGTGCGCTTGTCCGACGCCAAGGGACGCGTGCGCGTGTCCGACGCCAAGGGACGGGTGCGCCCGCCCGCCGAACCCCTCCGACGAAGAAGAGCCGTGTGCCCGGGCGGGAGGCCCGGGCACACGGCTTTCGGAGCGTGCGGGTGTCAGCGGCCGTTCCCCGGTGCGCTGTGTGCGGTGTGGCGGGCGCGGGCCTGGAGCGGGCCGGGTCGGAGACCGCGGAAGCGACGGAGACGACACGTCCCGCCTCGGCCATGGCGTCGATGAGCACCGGCACAACGGCCCCGGCCCTCCGCTGACGGATCGCCAGGCAGCAGTGGCAGGCCTGGTGACCCATCACGCGTGGGTGCCGGTAGGCCCGGGCACACGGAGGACGGAGGCCGTTCGGTGCGGCTGTCCCGGTCGGCGACAACGTCAGCGCGACCGGCCTTCAGCAGCGCGCCGGCCATCCGGCCCGGGCGTCCAAGGCCGTCCTCGCGCCCGGGCGAAGGTCACCGATGTAACGGCACCCGGCACCCGGCCGGTCGGCACGCGCGTCACTCCCGGGCGCTCACGCCACCCATGGCACGGCCGGCCGTCCGGGGTGGACGGCCGGCCGTGCCGCGGCGCGACGGCTCACGCCACCGCCGCGATCCGCATCTTGATGTCGTCCGGCGACAGCGTGCCCTTGGCGGTCACGTGGTCGCCCGAGGACTCCCCGCGCAGCCGGCGCCCGATCCAGGGCACCAGGTACTCGCGCGCCCAGTGGACGTCGTCGCGCCGGACCTCGAGGGTGCCGCGCGGCGGGAGCGGCGGCCAGGGCTGCTCCGGGTCGGCCGGCACCTCGAGTCCGAGGACCTGCCCGGCGCGCAGGGCCACGCGTGTGTGCCCCTCCGGGGACAGGTGGAGCCGGTCGCCGTCCCAGGCCCGGCGGTCCTGGACCGACTTCAGGGACCACAGGTCGAGCACCGGGCAGCCGTACCGGTCCGCGATGGCGCGGACGTGCCCGTTGTAGGTGGCGATCTTGCCGCGCAGGTGCTTGAGCACGGGGACGCCACGGGTGTCGAAGCCTGTCGTCACCATGACCGTGCCGGCCGCGGAGGTCAGCGCGGCGATCGCGCGTTCGAAGCGCTCGGCGACCTCGTCCGGGTCGGTGCCCGGACGCAGGATGTCGTTGCCGCCCGCGCAGAAGGAGACGAGGTCGGGCGCGAGCTCCACGGCCTTCGGCAGCTGGTCGGCCATGATCTGGTCGAGCAGCTTGCCGCGCACCGCCAGGTTCGCGTATTGGAAGTCGCCTTCGGGTCGCCGGTCCGCGAGCAGCACCGCGAACCGGTCGGCCCAGCCCACGAACGCCCCGTCGGGGCCGGGGTCGCCCACGCCCTCGGTGAAGCTGTCCCCCACCGCCACGTACGACCCGATCACTGATCTGCTGTCATTCTTCGAATCGTCTGCCACAGGAGTGCATGATTCACCGTCGAATGTGACTTACGCGACCGTAGGCAGGGGTTGACGGGCGGTGAGATAAGCCACTCCTAAAGAATTTGCCAACCAGGGAATAGACCGTCCGTCAGCCCCGTCGGTGCGGTGACCACACCCGGAAGCCGCTGATCCGGAAATGGCTCCAGGTGGTGCGGAACGCGAAGTGCCCGCCGGTGTACGGCTCCGGGTCGGCGTGATCGAAGACGAGCCGCCCGTTGTTCCACCACTGGACGGTGGCGCCGTCGGAGACGATCCGGACATGGTTCGGCTCGTTGGCCACGAGGAGCGGCTCGGTGTAGTCGTACACGAGGGGTCGCACCCCCGCCCGGCCCACGTAACGGCGCAGCCGGGTGGTGGTGTTGTAGTTGGCGCCGTAGCCGGAGTAGTACGCCTTCAGATGGTCGTACTCCGCCAGCGCCCCGGCCCTCGGGGTGGCGAAGAGGTCGTCCGGGGAGCGGACGTCGACGGCGTTCCAGAAGTTGTTGAGGTCGGAGACGCGGTCGTTGACGCCGCCCGCGGAGACGGGGGTGGCGGTGTACTCGAGGACGTACGGCCCTTCGAGGCGCTGCCTGAACCAGACCGTCGCGCCGGCGGGTACGTCGACCTCGAGGATGCCGCGGGAGGCGGTGACGGTGCCGCCCTTCTCGAGTTCGACGGCCCACCGGCCGAGGCCGTGGCGGAAGTCGTCGCGGGCGACGAGGCGCCGGTGGCGGGGCGCGGCGGCGGCGGGCGCGGGCGCGGGGGCGGGGGGCGCGGGGGCGAGGGCGGCCAGGGCGGCGCCGGCGGCCAGGGCGCCGAAACCTCTGCGGGTGGTGGTCACGGGACACGGCTCCTTCATGCGCGGCAGAAAGCGCTTGCTCGACGGTGATCACTGTGTCCGCACACCGCCCCGGCTGTCGATACCCCCGCGCGTTCCGCCATGAGTCCGCAATGCCGCGGTCACCAACCCGGGTGCAACGCTTCGATGCGCCCCCAGGCGGGCTTCGGCCGGCCCGGGATCGCCGAGCGGACCCGGCGGCGCGTACGCCGAAGGCCGGACCCGGGATCGGGGTCCGGCCTTCGGCGTGCGTGTCGGACGGGTCGCCGCGCGGAGGGTCAGCGGACGGAGAGGCCGTGCGTGCGGAGGTAGGCGACCGGGTCGATGTCCGAGCCGTAGTTCGGCGTGGTGCGGATCTCGAAGTGCAGGTGCGGGCCGGTCACGTTGCCGGTCGCGCCGGACAGGCCGATCTGCTGACCGGCGGAGACGGTCTGGCCGGCCGAGACCGAGAGCGAGGACAGGTGGGCGTACTGCGCGTAGTAGCCGTCGGCGAGCCTGATGACGACCTGGTTGCCGTACGCGCCGCCCCAGCCCGCGGAGACGACGGTGCCCGCGCCGACGGCCTTGAGCGAGGTGCCGGTCGGGACGACGAAGTCGACGCCGGTGTGGTAGCCGCTGGACCACATGCTGCCGGACATGCGGTACGGGGTGCCGACGGTGGCGCCGGCGACGGGGAGGCTGGAGCCGCTGGAGGCGGCGGCGCTTCCGGCGGCCTGGGCGGTCGACGTGTTCGACGACGAGGACTGCGAGGACTGGGAGGCCTTCGTCGACTGCGAGGCCTTCGACGACTGCGCCGACTTCTGGGACGTCGCCGACTTCGAGGACCCGCCGGCCTTCGACGAGGAGGAGGAACCGGACGTGGCCGACGGCGACTTGGTGGCGCCGGTCGTGGCCTTCTTGCCGATCGACAGCTTGAGGCCGGGGTGGATCAGCGACGGGTCGCCGCCGACGGCCTCGCGGTTGTCCTCGTACAGCCGCTGCCAGCCGCCGCTGACGTTCTGCTCGTCCGCGATCTTCGAGAGGTAGTCGCCGGCCCGCACCGTGTACGTCCGGGTGCTCGTGGCGGCCTTCGACCCGTCGGCGCTCTGCTGCGCGACCGGCACGGTCTGGACGGCCTTCTCCGGCATCGAGGAAACCGACCGGGCCGCCGACTCGGCGGGCGCCGCCTGGGCGCCGGCGGCGCCGATGAGCGGGAGGGCGAGCGCGGCGCCGCCGGTTCCGGCGACGGCGATGGAGCGGGTGAAGCGCTGGGTCTTCGGGCGGCGGTGCTTACCCTTCGCGGGCATGACGAATTCCTCTCCGGCGCCTGCGAGGTGAGCTGTCGGGTGCGGGCTGGAGATGCCCGGCCGCGCCGAGGCACGGCTTTACCCCTAGCCGTTCCGGAGACCGGAACAGGCGGTTCTACCTGTGGGTCCCCCGCTCCTGCCGTGCACGGGTGAGTGTGTGCGGGCTCCGGGCGGCGGCAGGATTCGGCGTCCGTCCGGATTGGTGTGGAACGTAAGCGACCACGACGCACAGGGACAAGCAGAGGTTGTACCCGTCACGCCGTTCTCTTGATCCGCTGTGGGAATTCCCGGTCACCCTCCGTGCATCACACGGCCCGCAATTCACCTAACACCCCTGAGAAACAGCAGAATTATGTGAGCATGACGGGCGACGCACGGTCACGAATATGACGCTCCTCACGTGACACGTCTCCAGGTTTCCTTATTACACAGCGAGTTGTAACGAAGGATTCAATTCGGACAGATCTCTCAGATGCGACGCAGACGGATAACCGCCGCATCGAGGTCACCGCGCAGCCCGGTACGCAACCCGTGGTGCAGCAGCACCGCACCCCGGTGCACTTCGCCCGTTTCGAGGCATTCGTACGCCGCCGCCGGGTCGAGGCCGCGCAGCCGCAGCGCCGGCACGGGTTCTCCGTAGCGCTGCGCCTGGAGCCAGGCGAGAACGACGGTCTCGCCCCCGCGCACGTACTGCACGGCACTCAGTCCGCCCTCCGGGGGCCGCAGCCGGTAGAGGTCGCCCCGCTGCACCAGGGGCCTGATCTCCTTGTAGAGCTCGACCCAGCGCCGCGCCTCGGCGAGCTCCTCCTCGGTCCACTCGGAGAGGTCGCCGCCGACGCCGAGCACGCCCGCCATCGCGCTGACGAACCGGAAGCGCAGCGAACTGGCCCGGCCGTTGAGCTGGGTGTTGGGGCTGTCGGTGACCCAGGCGGCCATCACGCGCGCGGGATGCACCTGGCTGAAGCCGTGCTGGATGGCGAGCCGGTCCAGGGGGTCGGTGTTGTCGGAGGTCCACACCTGGTCGGTGCGGCTCAACACGCCGAGGTCGATCCGGCCGCCGCCGCCCGAGCAGGACTCGAAGGCGACGCCGGGGTGGGCCGCCCGCAACCGGTCCAGCAGGGTGTACACGCCACGCACGTGGTCGACCCAGAGCCGCTGCGGATAGGCGTCGTCCGGCCAGCCCGCGTCGGTGAAGCAGCGGTTGAAGTCCCACTTGACGTAGTCGATGGGCGCGCTGGACAGGAGCGTGTCGAGCTGCTGCCACAGGTACTCCTGGACGTCCTCGCGCGCGAGGTTGAGGACGAGCTGATTGCGCAGTTCCGTCCGCTTTCGTCCCGGTTGGAACTGCACCCAGTCGGGGTGCGCCCGGTACAGGTCGCTGTCGGGGTTGACCATCTCCGGCTCGACCCAGATGCCGAACTGCATCCCCAGCTCGTGCACGTGGCGGGCGAGCGGCGCGAGGCCTTCGGGGAAGCGGTCGGGGTTGGGGTGCCAGTCGCCGAGCCCGGCGTGCTCGCCGGTGCGCGCCCCGAACCAGCCGTCGTCCACCACGAACAGTTCGACGCCGATGTCCGCCGCGCGGCGCGCGAGGGCCGTCTGCTGCTCCTCGGAGATGTCGAAGTAGGTGGCCTCCCAGGAGTTGAACAGCACGGGCCGGTCCCGCCCGGCGTCCGGGATGACGTACGCGCGCTGGTAGGCGTGCCAGGCGCGGCTCGCGCCGCCGAAGCCGCCGTCGGTCCACAGTCCGGCGAAGACGGGCGTGGTGAAGGACTCCCCCGCCGCGAGCCGCAGCAGGCCGGAGTCGTCGTATCCGGCGCCGCCGGTGATCTGCACCCGCGCGTCGGGGAGTTGGGCCACGGCGATCCGCCAGGAGCCCGACCAGCCGAGCGCGCAGCCGTAGACCTCGCCGCGCTCCTCGGTCGCGTCGGTGTCCAGGGCGACCCAGGGCAGGTGCTGGTGGCCGGTGTGGCCGCGGCGGCTGCCGATGACCTTCTCACCGTAGGTGAGCGGGGCCCGGGCGAGGCGGGACTCGGCGGCCCAGCGGCCGTGCAGCTGGGACAGGCGCCAGCCGTCGCGGTCGGGCAGGGTCCAGGTCGCGGAGTCGGCGCGCAGCAGTTCCAGGTGCTCCTCGCCCTCGTTGACCAGGGTCGCCCAGCGTTCCACGACGTCGTCGCGCATCCGGTAGTGGAGGGTGACGGCGAGGCCGGCGTCCCGGAAGCGCAGCCGCAGCTCGTCGCCCTCGGTCTCGTGCCCCGCGAAGGACCACTCCGTGCCCCGCCGTTCGGCGGTGCGCACGGACAGGGCGGGCCGTACGAAGCGGGCGCCGCCCTCGACCGGGTACTCCTCCCGGCCGTCGAGCGGGGACTCGAAGGGCCAGTAGTCCGGCAGCGGGCGCACGGCGAGGGCCTCGGCGTCGGCGAGCGCGAGCCGCGGGCCCCAGTGCAGGTGCACGAGCTCGTCGGCCTCGGTGACATGGACGGCGTAGCTGCTGGCGGGCCCCGAGAGGAGCCAGGTACGGCCGTCGGCGGCGGACTCGGGCATCACAAACCCCCACTGATTCGAACAGGTGCGATCAAGCACCAACATCATCAGGGGCCGGTGTCCCACGGGGCAAACTTGTGACCACCCGTCACGAACAGGGGCGGGGCCGCGCCCCTGTGGGCAACCAGACACCTCTCACCCGCGGGCGACCGGTTGCCCCGTGAATCCTTGTCGTATCGTCGGGGAAGTGTTCCGACGGCCACCCGAGCCGCGCCGGCCGGACCGACGACTGGAGGAGCCCCTGTGACGCAGCAGATCCCGTCGACCGAGCCCGATCTGTCCGGTGTGCGCAACTTCCGTGACGTGGGCGGCCTGCCGACCGTCGACGGACGGCGGGTGCGCCACGGCGTCCTGTTCCGCAGCGGCCACCTCGCGCACGCGACCGACGAGGACGCCGCGTTCCTCTCCTCCCTGGGCCTGCACACGATCTTCGACTTCCGCAACGCGGCGGACCAGAAGCTGGAGGGCCCGGACGTCGAGCTGCCGGGCGTGCGCAACGTGAACCTGCCGCTGTCGGACCCCGCGGACGGCGCCGAGTTCTGGAAGATGGTCCGCGACGGCGACCTCGACCAGCTGCGCGGGATCCTCGCGGACGGCAAGGGCGCGGACCGGATGATCGCGTCCTACCGCACGATCGTCGTGGAGCGCACCGCCGAACACTCCCAGGTGGTGCACGCCCTCGCCGAGGACAGCGTGCCCGCCCTGATGCACTGCGCGGCCGGCAAGGACCGGGCGGGCCTGTCCATCGCGGTGACGCTGCTCGCCCTCGGGGTGGAGCGCGACGCGATCCTCGACGACTACCTGAAGTCGAACGCCAAGCACCGCCGTTACAAGGTCCACCGCAGCGGCTCCTCCGCCTCGGCCTACTCCCCCGAGGTGATGGAGCTGCTCAATCCCCTGTTCGACGCCCGCGCCGAGTACCTCCTCGCGGCGATCGAGACCATCGAGAAGACGTGGGGCGGCGTCGACGCCTACCTGGAGCAGGGTCTCGGACTCACCCCCGAGACGCGCGGGCGGTTGCGGGAGCGCCTGCTCGACTGAGGCCGGCCGCGGGCTACTGCTTCGCGCCGACCTCGAACAGCAGCCAGAGGAAGGCGGCGAAGACGTGCCCCACCGCGATGTAGATGATCAGCCGGATCCAGAGGCTCCGCGGGAACCTCTCCTCCTTGTCGCTCATGGTGTCTCCCCAGGGGTGATGCCGAGGCACAGCGCGGCCGTCGGGCTCTGCAGCAGGGTGTGGACGAACAGGAGCTCCACCCCGCCGGGGTCCTGCGCGGCGATGCGGTGCGGGGTCAGCGAGTCGAAGTGCGCCGCGTCGCCGGGTCCGAGCAGGTGCGTGGCGTCCCCGAGGCGCAGCCGCAGCCGTCCGGTGAGGACGTACAACCACTCCTCACCGGGGTGCACCCGCACGATGTCGCCCTGCGAGCCGTACGGCACCTGCAGGCGCAGGGCCTGCATGCCGCGCCCGGACGCACCGGCCTGCCAGTACGTCCACCCGCCGGCGGGGCTCGGTTCCATGTCGGCGGCGCGCACGACGGCGTCCCGGCCGGCGACCGTCTCACCGAGCAGTTCCGAGACGGTCGTACCGTAGACACGGGCGAGCGCGAGCAGCATCGGCAGCGAGGGCTGCCGGTTCCCGGTCTCCAGGCGGGAGAGGTGGGCGGGCGACAGCCCGGCGGCGCGGGCGGCGGCCTCCAGGGTGAGTCCGGCCCGTCGGCGCAGGGCCCGCAGCTGCGGTGCGACGACGGCGAGGCCGTCGCCCGGGCCGGGACCCATGCCGGAAGCGGTGCCGGTGTCGGCGTCGGCGTCGGCGTCGGCGTCGGAGGAGTTCATGACTCCATTGAGCCCGAACTTTGCCCCTGGGACAAATTTCTTGCCTCAGAGGCAAAGTGCCCGGGGACCTGTCCGGGCGCCCTCGCCCGCGTGCTCAGCGGTTGGCCACCGCCTGTTTGACCAGCGTCTTGCCGAAGTCCCACATCAGACCGCCCCCGCTGTGCGCGTCGTCCATCACCTCGGTGAAGGCGTCGACGAACCGGTCCACCTCCTTCTCCCCGATGACCAGCGGCGGGATCAGCTTGATCACCTCCAGCTCGTCGCCGGAGACCTGGGTGAGGATCCGGTGCCGCTGGAGCAGCGGCACCACCACCATCTGCGCGAACAGGCCCTTGCGGGCGGCCTGGAGCATGGCCCAGCGGCTCCGCAGCTTCAGCGACCTCGGCCGGCCGAACTCGATGCCGATCATGAGCCCGCGGCCCCGGACGTCGGCGAGCAGCTCGTACTTGCCGACGAGTTCCGCGAGCCGCGTCTTCAGCAGGTCTCCCGTGGCCCGGGCGTTGGCCACGATCCGCTCGTTCTCCATCACCGACAGCACGGCCAGGCCCGCCGCCATGGCCTGCGCGTTGGAGCCGAAGCTCGCCGAGTGCACCAGCACCCGGTCCATGGACGAGTAGACCTTCTTGAAGATCCAGTCCGTGCCGAGCGTGGCGCCCACCGGCACATAGCCGCCGGAGAGCGCCTTGGCCACGCAGACCAGATCGGGCTCGACGCCCTCCTCGTGCTGGTGGGCGTAGAAGGCGCCGGTCCGGCCGAGGCCGGTCTGCACCTCGTCCGCGATGAGCAGCGCCTTGTTCCTGTGCAGCACCTCCTGGGCGGCGCGCAGATAGCCGGGCGGGGCCTCGGTCACGCCCTTGCCCTGGATCGGCTCGACGATCAGGGCGGCGACGTCGCCCTTCCCCACCTCCCTCGCCAGTGCGTCGAGATCACCGAGCGGGACGGCGGTGTCGGGCAGCAGGGGGGCGAACCCGTCCCGGAAACCCCGCTCGCCGTTGACCGACAGGGAGCCGGTGGTCAGTCCGTGGAAGGCGTGGTCGCAGTACAGGATCCGCGGCTTCCCGGTCGCGTACCGGGCGAACTTCAGCGCGGTCTCGACGGCCTCGGTGCCGCTGTTGCCGAAGAACACCCGGTCCAGGTGCGGGCTGTGGGCGAGGAGCCTCTCGGCGAGCAGTCCGGGCAGCGGCTGGCAGTCGAAGCGGGTGAGGTCGGCGAGTTGCGCGTCGAGGACGTCGTGCAGCGCCCTGCGGACGACGGGGTGGTGGCGGCCCAGGCCCATCACCCCGAACCCGGCCAGCATGTCCAGGTAGTCGTTGCCGTCGGCGTCCCAGAAGTAGGCGCCCTCGGCCCGCTCGTACACCTTGTCGAAACCGATCGTGTGCAGCACGCGCGGCAGCTGGTGGTTGAGGTACTTGCCGTGCAGGGCGTAGCGCTCGGCTCCGCGCTCGGCCAGCAGGGCGCGCAGGTCGAACTGCCCGGCCCGCGGCGAGGGCGACTCGGATGCGGCGGTCGTCATTCCTGTTGCTCCTTGGACTGCTCTTCCTTCACGGCCAGGCTCGCGCTGATCCGGCCGGCCACCTCCACGGGCGTGAGGCCGATGTCGGCCAGCACCTCGGCCCGCTTGGCGTGCGCGAGGAACTGCTCCGGGATGCCGAACCGCCGTACCGGCACGTCGACGTCCGCGTCGCCCAGGGCCAGCGCCACCGCCGAACCGACGCCCGCGGCACGGCTGTTGTCCTCCACGACGGCCACCAGGCGGTGTCCGGCGGCGAGGGCGGGCAGGGCCGGGTCGACGGGCTTGACCCAGCGGGGGTCCACCACGGTGCAGTGGATGCCCCGCGCCCGCAGCAGCCGGGCGGCCTGCAAGCACACCGGCGCCATCACGCCGACGGCCACCAGCAGCACGTCGGCCCGCTCGCCACGGTGCAGGACGTCCATGCCGCCCACGCGGTCGACCGCCGGGATCTCCGGTCCCACCGACTCCTTCGGGAAGCGGACCAGGGTCGGCGCGTCGTCCACCGCCACGGCCTCCCGCAGCTGGGCGCGCAGCTGCTCGGCGTCGCGCGGGGCCGCGATCCGCAGGCCCGGGACGACCTGGAGGACGGACATGTCCCACATGCCGTTGTGGGACGCGCCGTCGACGCCGGTCACCCCGGCCCGGTCGAGCACGAACGTCACTCCGCAGCGGTGCAGGGCCACGTCCATCAGCAGCTGGTCGAAGGCGCGGTTGAGGAAGGTGGCGTAGACGGCGACGACGGGATGCAGTCCGCCGGTCGCGAGCCCCGCCGCGCTGACCGCCGCGTGCTGCTCGGCGATGCCGACGTCCCACACCCGCTCCGGGAAGCGCTCGGCGAACGTGCCGAGGCCCACCGGGTGCAGCATGGCCGCCGTGATCGCCACGACGTCCTCGCGCTCCTCCCCGATCCGGACGATCTCTTCGCCGAACACCGACGTCCAGGACGGCCCACCGGCGGGCACGAGCGGTGCGCAGGTCATCGGGTCCATCACACCGACGGTGTGGAAGTGGTCCTCCTCGTGTGCGAGGGCCGGTTCGTAGCCGCGGCCCTTCTCGGTGAGGCAGTGGACCAGCACCGGGCCGTGGAAGCGTTTGGCCCGCCGCAGCGCCGACTCGACGGCCCTGATGTCGTGCCCGTCGATCGGGCCGACGTACTTCAGGCCGAGGTCCTCGAACATGCCCTGGGGGGCGAAGGCGTCCTTGAAGCCCTTCTTCGCGCCGTGCAGGGACTCGTAGAGCGTGGGGCCCACCACCGGGGTCCGCTGCAGGACGTCCTTCCCCCAGGCCAGGACCTTCTCGTAGCCGTCGGTGGTGCGCAGGGTGGCCAGGTGGTTGGCGAGGCCGCCGATGGTCGGCGCGTAGGAGCGCTCGTTGTCGTTGACGACGATGATCAGCGGCCGGTTCTTGGCGGCCGCGATGTTGTTCAGTGCCTCCCAGGCCATGCCGCCGGTCAGCGCGCCGTCGCCGACGACCGCGACGACGTGCCCCTTCTCCCCCTGCACCTGGCGGGCCTTGGCGAGCCCGTCGGCCCAGCCGAGGGCGGTGGAGGCGTGGCTGTTCTCGATGACGTCGTGCTCGGACTCCTCCCGGGACGGGTAGCCGGACAGGCCGCCCTTCCCCCGCAGCTTGGAGAAGTCCTGCCGTCCCGTCAGGAGTTTGTGGACGTAGCTCTGATGGCCGGTGTCCCACAGGATGCGGTCGGCCGGCGACTCGAAGACCCGGTGGAGCGCGATGGTCAGTTCCACCACGCCCAGGTTGGGCCCGAGGTGGCCGCCGGTCCTGGCGACCGCGTGCACCAGGAAATCCCTGATCTCGTCGGACAGTTCACCGAGTTCCGCCTCGGACAGCGCCTTCAGGTCGCGTGGTTGCCGGATGTTCTCCAGGATCGTCACGCTCGGGCCCCCTTCGGTCCGTGCTGCTCAACTCACGGTGACGGCCGGCTCCCCCGCCGCGACGCCGTCCTGTCGCATCTGCTCGGCGATCTTCATCGCCTCCTCCACGAGGGTCTCGACGATCTTCGACTCGGGGACGGTCTTGACGACCTCGCCCTTCACGAAGATCTGCCCCTTGCCGTTGCCGGAGGCGACCCCCAGGTCCGCCTCCCGCGCCTCGCCGGGGCCGTTGACCACACAACCCATGACCGCGACGCGCAACGGGACTTCCATGCCCTCCAGACCGGCCGTGACCTCGTCGGCGAGCCGGTAGACGTCGACCTGGGCACGGCCGCAGGACGGGCAGGAGACGATCTCCAGCCGCCGCTGCCGCAGTCCCAGCGACTCCAGGATCTGGATGCCGACCTTGACCTCCTCGGCGGGCGGCGCGCTCAGCGAGACGCGGATCGTGTCGCCGATGCCCTGCGAGAGCAGGGCGCCGAAGGCGACCGCCGACTTGATCGTGCCCTGGAACGCGGGGCCTGCCTCGGTCACACCGAGGTGGAGGGGGTAGTCGCACTGGGCGGCGAGCTGCCGGTAGGCCTCGACCATCACGACCGGGTCGTTGTGCTTGACGGAGATCTTGATGTCCCGGAAGCCGTGCTCCTCGAAGAGGGACGCCTCCCACAGGGCGCTCTCCACGAGCGCCTCCGGGGTAGCCCTGCCGTGCTTGCGCAGCAGCCGCCTGTCCAGCGATCCCGCGTTGACCCCGATCCGGACCGGCGTGCCGTGGTCCTTCGCGGCCCGCGCGATCTCCTTCACCTTGTCGTCGAACTGCTTGATGTTGCCCGGGTTGACGCGGACCGCCGCGCAGCCGGCCTCGATCGCGGCGAACACGTACTTCGGCTGGAAGTGGATGTCCGCGATCACCGGGATCTGCGACTTGCGCGCGATGGTCGCGAGGGCGTCGGCGTCGTCCTGCGTGGGGCAGGCGACGCGGACGATCTGGCAGCCGGACGCGGTGAGTTCCGCGATCTGCTGCAGGGTGGCGCCGACGTCGGACGTACGGGTCGTCGTCATCGACTGCACCGACACCGGGGCCCCGCCCCCGACCGCCACCGGACCGACCTGGATCCGCCGCGACGCGCGCCGCTCGGCGATCGGCCGGACCGGTACCTCGGGGACGCCCAGGGAGACGGCGGTCACGGCGTCACTCCCGGTTTCCGGAGACGGTCTCGCGCATGGCGCGCAGCGACTCCTTCAGCGAGCCCATGGTGGCGAGGACGGCGGTGGGTTCGTAGCCGCAGTGCGCCATGCAGTTGGCGCAGCGCGGGTCCTTGCCGCGGCCGTACTTGTCCCAGTCGGTCTCCTCGATGAGTTCGCGGTACGTCGGCACGTACCCGTCGCTCATCAGGTAGCAGGGGCGCTGCCAGCCGAAGAGCGAGTAGTTGGGGATCGCCCAGGCCGTGCACGGGAAGTCGACCTTGCCCTCGAGGAAGTCCAGGAAGAGCGGCGAGTGGTTGAGGCGCCAGCGGCGGCGGTTGCCGCCCGCGAAGGCCTTCTTGAACAGTTCGCGGGTCTGCTCCACGCCCAGGAAGTGCTCCTGGTCGGGCGCCTTCTCGTAGGCGTAGGCGGGCGAGATCATCATCTCGTCGACCTCGAGGTCGTCGTTGAGGAAGTCGAGCACCTCGACGATGGTCTGCGGGGTGTCGGTGTTGAAGAAGGTGGAGTTGGTGGTGACCCGGAAGCCGCGTCGCTTGGCCTCCTTGATCGCTTCCACGGCCTCGTCGAACACGCCTTCCTTCGCCACCGACTCGTCGTGCCGCTCCCGCAGCCCGTCGATGTGCACGGCGAACGCGAAGTAGGGCGAGGGCCGGAACTTGTCGATCTTCTTGCGCAGCAGCATGGCGTTGGTGCAGAGGAAGACGTACTTCCTCTTCGCCACCAGCTGCCGCACGATCTCGTCGATGTGAGGGTGCATCAGCGGTTCACCGCCGGCGATCGACACCATGGGCGCGCCGGACTCGAGCACCGCCCCCACCGCCTGGGCGACCGGCATGCGCTGCTTGAGCACTCCCGCCGGATGCTGGATCTTGCCGCAGCCCTCGCACTTGAGGTTGCAGGCGAAGAGGGGTTCCAGCTCGACGATGAGCGGAAACTTGTCCCGCTTGCGAAGCTTCTGTTCAGCCAAGTATGTAGCGACCTTGATGGACTGGCGCAGCGGCATGGCCATCTGGCTCACCTCCGGGGGAGCAGCACATTGCGGTGCCATTCGAAGAATGCAGGCAGGACGGAACGAAGGACACGGAAAGCCGATATTCCACCGCGTACCGTGCCGATCCGGACGAGTTCATGTTCAGGAGCGTCCACGACCACCCGGACGGCCGCAACCGGGCGCGTCCCCGCGCCGACGGCGCTCAGCAGCGTGGCCGCCGACTCCATGTCGACCGCGATCGCGCCGGTAGCGAGCAGGTCGGAGCGCTCGGGGCCGCGCACGACGTGGTCGGAGCCGGTGAGAGGGCCGGTGTGGACGGTGCGTCCGGGCAGCGTCCGCACGAGTTCCTTGACGAGCAGTTCGGTGGCGACGCACGGCACGGTGCCGCGCGGGTCGCGGGTCTCCTCGGCGACGACCAGGTCGCCGGGGTGCATGCCGGGCGCGAGACCGGCGCAGAAGCCGGTGGCCAGCACGGCCGCGCCGCCCAGCACCGGGTCGGCCAGGACCCGGGTGACGGAGCGCTCGGCCGCCCTGGGCCCCATGCCCGTGCGCAGGACGGTGACCGGCCCGCCCGCTCCGCCGTGCTCGCCCATGCGCAGGGCGAGGTGCTCGATGCCGAGCGCGCAGGCGATCAGCAGCGGGGCGGAGGCGGGCCGCGCGCTCATCAGCCCCCCTCGACCTCGACGGGAACGGGGATCGTGGCCTTGGCGGCGAAGGGCTCCCCGTGGACGTACCGGCCGAGCGCGGTGAGCGGGAACACCTGCCGGTAGAGGTGGTAGTTGATGGAGAAGTCCCACGGGAAGCCGGTGCCGGTGAAGTGGGGCTCCTCCCAGGAGCCGTCCTCCCGCTGGGTCGTCGCCAGCCAGGCGACGCCCCGCTCGACGGCCTTGGACTCCTTCTCCCCCGCCGCCAGCAGCGCCATCAGCGCCCACGCGGTCTGGGAGGCGGTGGAGGCGCCCCGGCCGCTCCACCTCCCGGCGTCGTGGTAGGAGCGCAGGTCCTCGCCCCAGCCTCCGTCGTCGTTCTGCACCCGCTCCAGCCAGGCCACCGCCTTGCGGATCGCCGGGTGCTGGGCGGGCAGTCCCGCGGCGGTCAGCGCCGGCACCACCGAGCCGGTGCCGTAGACGTAGTTGACGCCCCAGCGCCCGAACCACGATCCGTCCGGCTCCTGCTCGGCCAGCAGCCACTCGACGCCGCGCCGGGTGCGCGGATCGTGCGCGAGCCCTTCGACGGCGAGCATCTCGACGACGTGCGCGGTGACGTCCGCGGACGGCGGGTCGATGACCTCGCCGAAGTCGCAGAACGGCAGGCGGTTGGGGAACGGGCTGGTGTTGTCGACGTCGAAGGCGCCCCAGGCGCCGCCGCGCGACTGCATCCCGAGGTTCCAGCGCACCCCGCGGCCGATCGCGCTCTCCACCCGATCCGGGTCGTGGTGCTGGACCCGGCGCAGCGCCAGGACGACCTCGGCGGTGTCGTCGATGTCGGGGTAGTTGTCGTTGTGGAACTCGAACGCCCAGCCGCCGGGCGGAAGTTGGGGTCTGCGCACGGACCAGTCACCTGGGCGCACGATCTGCTCGCCGAGCATCCAGTCCGCCGCCTTGACCAGTTGGGGGTGATCGGCGGGCACCCCCGCGTCGGCCAGCGCGATGGTGGCCAGGCAGGTGTCCCACACCGGCGACTGACAGGCCTCGATCATCCGGGCGCCGTCCTCGCGCCACACCGCGTACCGGTCCAGGGACTCCAGTCCCGCCCGCATCACGGGGTGCCGCAGGTCGTAGCCCAGCAGGTGCAGGGCGATGACCGAGTACACGGCCGGCGGCTGGATACCGCCCCAGCAGCCGTCGTTCTCCTGCCGTTCGACGATCCAGCGCGCCGCGGAGTTCATGGCGGCCCGGCGCAGCCGGCGCACCGCGACCGTGCGGTAGCCGCGCACGACCTTGTCCAGCCGCTGGAAGAGACCGTCCCAGCTGTTCACCGGCGCGAGGGGCCGGGGAGGGTTGGGGTGGGCCGGGTCGGTGTGCAGCTCGTCCAGCGGGAAGGGCGCGGGGCGGACCGGGCGCTTCGCCGAGACGATCGTGAGCGGGACGATGGTCTGCCGGGCCCAGCAGCCGAAGTTGTAGATGCTGAGCGGGAACCACTTCGGGAAGTACAGCAGTTCCGGCGGGAGTTCGGGCAGGTCCTCCCACTTCCACCAGCCGAAGAGAGCCAGCCAGATCCGGGTGAAGACCCGGGCGGCCGCGATACCGCCCTGGTCGCGGATCCAGGCGGAGGCCCTCGCCATGTGGGGCGCGTCGGGCGCGTCACCGGCCAGGCGCAGGGCGACGTACGCCTCGATGGTCGTGGAGAGTTCCCCGGGGCCGCCGTAGAAGGTGGCCCAGGTGCCGTCCTCGCGCTGCTCGCCCCTGATGAAGAGGGCGGCGGCACGGGTTGTCGACTCGTCGCGGATTCCCAGGAACTGACGGAGCAGCAGGTCCTCGGCGTCCATCGTGACGTTGGTCTCGAGGTCGCCCTTCCACCAGCCCTCGGCGTCCTGGCGAGCGAGCAGGAAGTCGGTCGCACGCCGCACCGCGCGCTCGGCGGCTTCTTGTACCCCGGCCGCCACGGGGGTGTCGATGTCGGTTTCGCTGGCCGCGGCAGCGCGGGGCGGCAGCGCCCCGGTGCTTCCGTCGGTCGTCGCTGTCATGGCTTCCCCTTCGTGCAGTGTGCATGTCGTTGCGTCTGCTGTGGGTCCGCCGTCGGCCGGTGTGCGTCTCCTCCCGCGACACCGGCCGGCGACTACGCGAGGGCTATTCGCCCGTTGGTGATCATCTCTTTCGTACGACGACGAAGTCGGCCAGCGCCGTGAACCGGTCCCGCACCTGCTCGGGCATGTCGACGGCGTTCAGGGCTTCGACGGCGATGGTGTGCTGACGACGTGCCTCCTCGGCGGTCCACTCGCGGCCGCCCGCCTCCTCGATGAGGGCGGCCCGGGCCGCGAACTCCTCCTCGGAGAAGTGCGCGACGTCGCTGTTCTTGGCGTCGGCGGCGAGGATCTCGCCGAGCCGCTCGGAGGCGGGTCCGCCCGCCGCCAGCGCGGCCACCACGGGCAGGGACTTCTTGCGCTGGCGCAGGTCGCTCCAGGTCTGCTTGCCGGTGGAGACCGGGTCGCCCCAGATGCCGAGGAGGTCGTCGACGGCCTGGAAGGCCAGGCCGAGGTGGTAACCGTACGTCTCCAGCGTGTCGGCGGTGCGCTCGTCGGCGCCGCCGAGCACGGCGCCGATGGAGCTGGCGCAGGC
This sequence comes from Streptomyces sp. NPDC052016, assembly GCF_044548445.1. Taxonomy (NCBI): domain Bacteria; kingdom Bacillati; phylum Actinomycetota; class Actinomycetes; order Kitasatosporales; family Streptomycetaceae; genus Streptomyces; species Streptomyces sp. NPDC052016. The sequence continues at coordinate 205,617 of NZ_JBIUBX010000010.1, read as the reverse complement.
CAGCAGGGCGCCGGTCTTGTTGCCCTCCATCTCCAGGCACTCCTCGACGCTGACGCGGTCGCGGTGCTCGTAGGAGATGTCCTGTGCCTGACCGTCGATCAGGGCGCGGGTCGCGGTGGTCAGACGGCGGGTGGCCCGTCCGGCGTCGACGGTGCCGAGCTCCAGCAGGACCTCGTTGGCGAGGGCGAAGAGGGCGTCGCCGACCAGGATGGCCTGGGCGGGGCCGTGCACCTTCCAGACGGTGTCGCGGTGGCGGCGCTGCTCGTCGCCGTCCATCAGGTCGTCGTGCAGGAGCGAGAAGTTGTGGACCAGCTCGACGGCGACCGCACCGGGCACGCCCACCTGGGGCCCGGCGCCGGTGACCTCCGCGGAGAGCACCGCGAGCGCGGGACGCACGGCCTTGCCGCCGTCCCCGTCGGTCGGGTTGCCCTGGGCGTCGATCCAGCCGAAGTGGTAGGCGGCGACCGTGTCCATGGGCGGCGCCAGACGGTCGACGGCCGCCCGCAGCACCGGCGTGGCCAGGGTCCGGCCGCGCTCCAGGAGCGCGGTCACGTCCACCGCGGGCCTTTGAGCGACCGTCGAGGCCGGGGGCACAGTGGGCACAGTTTCTCCTCTTGTTGCGGTACCGGAGGGGGTGCGGGGATGTGCCGAGCCGTGCTGATTCTGATCGAACTTCACCGGTTACCACCTCGCAGTGGAACGCCGGTTCCCTCCGGTTCTCGGCCGGGGGTCCGGGGGGCGTCCCCCGGAACGATGCAGTACGCCGCCTCGTCGAACGCGAAGACGTGGCGGGGGCGGGGCCGGCCGAGGGCGCCGAGCGCGGCGTGCGCCGCGCTCACACCGCTGCGGACCGCACTCTCCATGGTCGCGGGCCACCCGGTGGCGGTCCACGCTCCGGCCAGGAACAGGCCGGGGGCCTCGGTGCGGGCGCCGGGCCTGAGCCGTCCGACGCCGGGGGTGGGGGCGAACGTCGCCGTGCGCTCCCTGGTCACGAAGAAGTCCTTCACCTCGGCGCCACGCGCGCCCGGCAGCAGCCGCCGGAGCTCGGGCAGGTAACGCGCGCGCAGCGCGGCGACGGGTTCGTCGATCTCGTCCTGGGCGGCGGACTGCGACAGCGCGAGGTACTGCCCCTGGTCCAGACCCGAGGGCCCGGTGCGGTCGAACACCCACTGCACGGGCGTGCCGAGCGCGGCGAGGAAGGGTGCGTCGAGCACCTTGCGGTCGTAGACGACATGCACGTTGAGGATCGGCGCGGTCCCGATCTCCAGCAGCCGCTCGGGCGCGTCCAACGCCCCGTCCGGCAGCAGGTCGTACGCCTCGCGCTGCGGTACGGCGAGCACGACCGCGTCCGCGCGGAGCGTCCCGCCGGGAACCCGGACGCTCCACGTCCCGTCGCCGTCGCGGGAGAGGGAGGTGACGCGGGTGCGGACCTCGGTACGCACGCCCGCGGCGTCGAGCGCCTTGCGCGCGAGCCGGTCGTGCAGGTCGCCGAGGGGGACGTGCGCCCAGCCGATGTCGGCCGCGCCCGGGTCGGACAGCAGACCGGTCTTGAACACCATCGCGGCGAGCGCCAGGGAGGCGTCGCCCGCGACCGCGTTGAGGGTGGCGACCCCGACCAGGTCCCACAGGGCCTCGACGGCACGCGCGGACTGGCCGTGCGCGGTCAGCCAGCTGCCGAAGTCCTGTGCGTCCAGGCTCGGATCGGCGAGGTCGAGCCCCTTGAGCGCGAGGGCGGCCCGGCCCACCCCGGCGCGTTCGGCGAGCGAGAGGTGCGGGTACGTGGCGAGGCTGCGCCCCAGGTGGAGGGGGACGGGCAGCGCGTCGCGCCGGAGCCTGCCGAGCCGCCGCCCCTCGGGCCTCGCGACGTCGACGACGGGCACGTCGAGGCGATCCTGCAGGGGTGCCAGCGACGCGCCCTCGATCCGGTCGAGGAACCAGCGGTAGGCGGTGCAGCAGCGCAGGTACACGTGCTGTCCGTTGTCGACGGTGAGACCGCCGCGCCGGAACGAGAAGGCCAGGCCGCCCAGCCGGGGCCGGCCTTCGAGCAGGGTGACGCGCACCCCCGCGTCGGCCAGCGCGAGCGCGGCGGTGACGCCGGCGAGCCCGCCGCCGACGACGACGGCCTCCCGGCCGGACGTCCCGGAGCCCTTCGGGACGTCGGAGATCAGCGCGTCGCTCATGGTGCACCCTCCCCCGCACGCCCGCCGTGGCGCCGGCACCGTGCCCGGCGGGTCGTCGCAGTCAGGGACGCCGCGCCGCGCCGGAGGGTTGCGTGCCGCTTCTCGCCGGTGCCGTCGCCCCGGCCCGCCGACGCGTCCTGGGTGTCCATCAGGGCTGCCTCCTGACGGTCAGCCGGGACACGTGCCGGGTGTCGAGGCCCGACAGCCCGCGCACGGCGACATAGGCCTTCTCCCGTCCGGGCAGGGAGACCCGGCCGCGCAGGACCGCCTCGGGGTCGCGTTCGATGCGGTCGAGGAGGCGCCGGTAGATGCCGGCCATCGCGGCGACGCAGGCGCCGCTGCGCCGGTCCAGCATGGGCAGCAGCCGGTAGCCCTCGGCGAAGAGGGCGCGGGCCCGCCGTACCTCGAAGTGCACGAGGCCCGCGAAGTCGGAGCCCTCCGGCGGTCGCGGCCCGTCGAACCCGGCCGAGCAGCCGAACTTGGCGAGGTCGTCGGCGGGCAGGTAGGTGCGGCCGCCCACGGCGTCCTCACGGACGTCCCGGAGGATGTTGGTGAGTTGCAGGGCGAGGCCGAGGGTGTCGGCGTACTCCGGCGCGCGCTCGGCGCCGCGTGCCCCCGGTTCCGTGCCGAACACGCCGAGCGAGAGCCGGCCGATGGCGCCCGCCACACAGCGGCAGTACACCTTCAGGTCGTCCCAGGTCTCGTAGGTCTCGCCGCGGACGTCCATCAGGACGCCGTCGATCAGCTCGTCCAGACCGCCCAGCGGGATCGGGAAGACCTGCGCGGCGTGCGCGAGGGCGACCGCGACGGGGTCGGTGTCGTCCTCCTCGACCTCGCCCGCGCGGACCCGGGTGAGCAGGGCGCGGGTGTCCTCGAGCCGGGCGACCTTGACGTCGTCGCCGAGCGCGCCGTCGCCGATGTCGTCGACGCGGCGCGAGAACGCGTACAGCGCGGACATCGCGCGCCGCTTCGGCGTGGGCAGCAGCCGGATGCCGTAGGCGAAGTTGCGGGCCTGCTGCCCGGTGACGGCCTCGCAGTAGCTGTAGGCGGCGAGTACCGGCGCGGACACGTGTGGCGGTGAGTCCACGGTCCGGATCACCCCTCTCCTCGCAGGGTCACGCCCGCCTCGCGCAGCAACCGGAGCTTGCCGGGCCTGGGCGGGCCGGGAAGGACGTCGTACTCGGCGGCGGCGATCGCCCGGATCGCCGCCCTTCCCCCCGCCACGAACCCCGCGAGCAGCAGCCTCAGTCTGCCGTGGACGCTACCCACCAGGGGGGCGCCCTCATTCAGCAGCTCGCGGGCGCGTTGCGCTTCGTAGGCGACCAGGGCGCGCACCGACGCGCCGGCGGTGGGCGCGGCGAGGTCGGCCTCCCGGACGTGGAAGCGCCTCATGTCCTCGGCGGGCAGGTAGACGCGGTCGCGGCCGAGGTCCTCGGCCACGTCCTGGAGGTGTTCGACGATCTGCAGGGCGGTGCAGACCGCGTCGGAGCGGCGGACGCGCTCGGGGGTCGAGGTGCCGGTGACGGCGAGGACGAGCCGGCCCACGGGGTTGGCGGACAGTTCGCAGTACGCGAGGAGGTCGTCCCAGGTCTCGTAGCGGCTGACGAGCTGGTCCTGGCGGTTGGCGGCGATCAGGCCGAGGAAGGGCTCGGGCGTGAGCGCGCGACGGCGCACGGTCGGCTGGAGGCGGCGCAGCAGGGGGTGGCGGGGCGGGCCGTCGGCGCCGCCGAAGACACGGCGCAGGTCGGCCTCGAAAGCGTCCAGCAGGACGAGGCGGTCCTCGGCGTCGGTGGCCGACACGCCGAGCAGCCGGGCGTCGGAGCCGCCCGGGGCAAGGTCGCCGTCGCCGATGTCGTCGACGAGGCGGGCGAAGCCGTAGACGGCCATGAGGTCGTCGCGCCAGGCGCGGGGGAGGAAGAACGGGGCCACGGGGAAGTTCTCGGCCGCGGCCTTGGCGAGGGTGCCGCGCTCCGGATCCACCGTGCGCGACAGGGTCGGGGCCGTCACCGCCGGCTGCCCGGGGCAGGGACGGCGCATGCTGCGTTGAGCTGGGGAGTTTCCGTAGCCATTGCCGTCACATCTCCCGTTCTACACCGACAACCCGATACCCACTATTTCGGACACGCCGCCCAACCGTCCGCACGGCAGCCCCGTCCGAGGGTGTCGCGCATTATCGACCCACTTGACGCGTTTCGGGACCGGTACAGCTTACGTTGTACAACGCAGCGGGGATCGCGGGGGTGTCCCGCGGATCACAACAACACACCGATTGGCGTCAAGCTTCCCGGAAAAGGCCGGAGTTGACGTTTCCTTTGCAGACGCCGGGCCCCGCCGGACGGTTCCGGCGGGGCCCTGGACGAACCGGGCTACTTGCCCGTGAACTTCTCGTACTCCTTGAGGACCTCTTCGGTGGGGCCGTCCAGGCGCAGCTCGCCGCGTTCCAGCCAGAGCACGCGGTCGCAGGTGTCTCGGATGGACTGGTTGCTGTGGCTGACCAGGAACACCGTGCCGGCCTGCTGGCGCAGCTCCCGCACCCGGGCCTCGGAGCGCTTGCGGAACTTGGCGTCACCCGTGGCCAGGGCCTCGTCGATCATCAGGACGTCGTGGTCCTTGGCCGCGGCGATGGAGAAGCGCAGCCGGGCCGACATGCCGGAGGAGTAGGTGCGCATCGGCAGGGTGATGAAGTCGCCCTTCTCGTTGATGCCGGAGAAGTCGACGATCCCCTGGTAGCGCTCCTTGATCTGCTCCCGGGACATCCCCATCGCCAGACCGCCGAGGACGACGTTGCGCTCGCCGGTGAGGTCGTTCATCAGTGCCGCGTTCACGCCGAGCAGCGAGGGCTGGCCGTCGGTGTAGACCTTGCCGCTCTCGGGCGGCAGCAGGCCGGCGATGGCGCGCAGCAGCGTGGACTTGCCGGAGCCGTTGGAGCCGATCAGACCGATGGCCTCGCCGCGGTAGGCGACGAAGGAGACGCCCCGCACCGCGTGCACCTTGCGCACGCCGCGCTCCTCGCCGCGCTTGACGATGCGGCTCAGGGCGGCGGTGGCGCTGCCCTTGCCCGTCTTGGCGCCGTTGACGCGGTAGACGATGTGGACGTCGTCGGCGATGACGGTGGGAATACGCTGCCCGGGAAGCTGATCAGCCACGGCCGTACCTCTCCTCCGCCTGCCAGAAGTACACGAAGCCGCCGACGGCGAACAGCACGGCCCAGCCGCCCGCGACCGCCCAGACGTGGTCGGGGAGGTTCTCGGCGCCGTACTCCTCGATGAGGGCGAAGCGCATCAGGTCCATGTAGATGGCGGCCGGGTTCCACTGGAGGATGTTCGCGATCCACTGCGGCTTGTCGGCGAGGAAGACCGGGATGGAGAACATCACGCCGGACGCGTACATCCAGGTGCGCATCACGAACGGCATCAGCTGCGCCAGGTCCGGGGTCTTCGCGCCGGCCCGGGCGAAGATCAGCGCCAGACCGGTGTTGAAGCAGAACTGCAGGACGAGCACCGGCACGATGAGGGCCCAGGAGGCGTCCGGGTAGCTGCCGAAGCCGATCGCCACGGCGAACAGCACGATCATCGAGTACAGCAGCTGCTGCAGCTGCTGGAGCGCGAAGGAGATCGGCAGCGAGGCGCGCGGGAAGTGCAGGGCGCGCACCAGGCCGAGGTTGCCGGAGATCGCGCGGACACCGCTCATGACCGAGCTCTGCGTGAAGGTGAAGACGAACACGCCCGTGACGAGGAACGGGATGTACACCTCCTTGTCCATCCCGCGGCTGGCGTTGAGGATCACGCCGAAGATCATGAAGTAGACGGCCGCGTTCAGCAGCGGAGTCGCCACCTGCCACAGCTGACCCAGCTTGGCCTGGCTGTACTGGGCGGTCAGCTTCGCCTGGGAGAAGGCCAGGATGAAGTGACGGCGCCCCCACAGCTGGCGGACGTACTCCCGCAGCGCCGGCCGGGCACCGCTCACGGCCAGCCCGTACTTGGCGGCCAGCTGCGCCGCCGTGAGGCCCTCGTCGGGCGACGGGGGCGCACTCACCGCGACTCCGCCGTCATGCGTTGTCTCACTCACCAGTAGGAAACTTTCGTCTTCGGGATGCGCAGCCTGGACGGGTCTGGCATGAGCCGGGGGGCCGCGGCACGCTCCGGGGCCCTCGGGGACGAGCTTGTCAGATCACGGGAGGCCGGCCCAGTCGGGTCAGCCGCCACACCGTACGCCACTTCATGGGCCGGCGCGGTCCGCACGGTGTGGCCCACCCTTCCCTGAATCCGCCGAGCCACGCCTTGAGGGCGGGCCCCGAAGGGCGGCGCGCCAGCGTGAGCAGCAGCCAGACCGCGAGGTAGACGGGGACCAGCGGGACGGGCAGGTTGCGACGGGCCAGCCAGACACGGTTGCGGGCGACCATGCGGTGGTAGACCGCGTGCCGCGAGGGCGCGGTCGTCGGGTGGTGCAGCACCATGTCGGACCGGTAGTCGATCATCCAGCCCGCGTCGAGGGCCCGCCATGCCAGGTCGGTTTCCTCGTGGGCGTAGAAGAACTCGTCCGGGAGTCCGCCGACCTCGGCGAGGACCCGGGTGCGGACGGCGTTGGCGCCGCCGAGGAAGGTGGTGACCCGGGAGGAGCGCATCGGGTCGGAGGCGCGCAGCCGGGGCACGTGGCGGCGCTGGGTCACGCCGGTGTCCGGGTCGGCGATGCGGAAGCTGATGATGCCGAGGCGGGGGTCGGCCTCGAAGGCCCGGCGGCACAGCTCGGCGGTGTCGTGGTGGGCGAGGAGGCCGTCGTCGTCGAGGAAGAGCAATATGTCGACGTCGCGGCCGCTGGGGCCGAAGGCCTCGATGCCGACGTTGCGGCCGCCGGGGATGCCGAGGTTCTCGGGCAGCTCGACCGTCCGTACGCCCTCGGGGACGTCGGGGACGGGTGAGCCGTTGCCGACCACGACCACCTGGACCGGGTCGCCGTCCTGCCGGGCCACCGAGTCGATCAGGGCGCGCAGCTCGTCGGGGCGGTTGCCCATGGTGATGACGACCGCGCCCACCTTGAGGGAGGAGGAAGGGGCCATGGCGCTCACCGCAGCCTGCTGGAGACGAGGATGGACACCAGGTGCAGCACGGTCTGCAGGAGCGCGATCCCGGCCAGCACCGCGACGCCGAGCCGCGAGAAGAACAGGTCGCCGCGCACCTGGTCCAGGACCGCGAGGGCCAGGATCAGCAGGGACGCCTCGATGCCGAGGATCAGCCGGTGGAACTTGAGCGCCGAGGCGGCCCGGCGGGCCAGCGCCATGCCGGAGGAGCGCGGCTCGGACGCCGCCTCCTTCACCGGCGGCAGGCCGCCCTGGTGGCGGGCGACGCCGACCAGGTCGGTCTCCGCCTTGATCAGGATCGCGCCGAGGGCGGCCAGGGTGCCGAGGAAGGCCCACAGCCAGTCGATCCGCCCGGAGCCCCACAGGTCGGCGGCGCGCAGACCGAAGCCGACGAGCACCGCCGCGTCGGTGAGGTAGGCGCCCACCCGGTCCAGGTAGACCCCGCCGAGCGAGTACTGCTTCTTCCAGCGCGCGACCTCGCCGTCGACGCAGTCCAGCAGCAGGTACAGCTGGACCATGACCACGCCGAGGACGGCGCCCGCGATCCCCGGCACCAGCAGGGCCGGGGCCGCGAGGACGCCGCAGACGGTCATCAGGTACGTGAGCTGGTTCGGCGTGACCCTGGTGTTGACCAGGTAGCGGTCGACCCGCAGGGACACCTCGCGCATGTAGAGGCGTCCCATCCAGTGCTCACCGCTGCGCCGGTCCTTCACCCCCGGGGGGTGGACGACCGGTCTGAGTTCAGCTACCGATGGCCTTGACATAGTCGGCGTAGATGTCCTTGATCTGTTCGGTCTTGAGGTCGAGGTGTTCGAGGATCGTGTAGCGGCCGGGCCGGGTCTCGGGGGCGAACTCCACGGCGCGGACGAACTCGTCCGGGGTGAAGCCGATCTCCTCCGGCAGCACCGGCAGACCGTGCCGTCGCAGCACCTCGGCCATGTAGGCCGACTCCTCGTGGGCTCCGCGCAGATACATCGCGAAGGCCGCGCCCAGTCCGCACTGCTCGCCGTGGGCGGCGGCACGCCGGGGGAAGAGCAGGTCGAAGGCGTGGTTGATCTCGTGGCACGCGCCGGAGGACGGCCGGGAGTCGCCCGACACGGACATGGCGATCCCGCTGAGGACCAGCGCCTCGGCGAGAACCTGGAGGAAGTCGGTGTCCCCGACGCCGCCCGGGTGCCTGAGGACCGCCTCGCCCGCCTGCCGGGCGATCGCGGCGGCCAGGCCGTCGATCTTCTCGCCCTTGACGCGGTGCGCGAGCTCCCAGTCGGCGATCGCGGAGATGTTGGAGACGGCGTCGCCGATGCCCGCGCGCACGAAGCGCACCGGGGCCTCGCGGATGACGTCCAGGTCGATGACGACCGCGATCGGGTTCGGGACGCCGTAGGAGCCGCGGCCCGCGTCGTTGTCGAGCGTGGCGACCGGCGAGCACAGGCCGTCGTGGGCGAGGTTCGTCGGGACGGCGACCAGGGGCAGGCCGACGCGTGCGGCGGCGAACTTGGCGCAGTCGATGATCTTCCCGCCGCCGAGCCCGACGACCGCGTCGTAGTGGCCGGCCTTTATGTCGCTCGCCAGCCGTACGGCGTCGTCGAGGGTGCCGCCGCCGACCTCGTACCAGGTGGCACCGGGCATCGACGTGGCGAGCCGTTCGCGCAACCGGGCGCCCGAGCCGCCGCTGACGGCGACGGCGAGCTTGCCGGAGTGCGAGATGCGCTCGTCGGCGAGGACACAGGCCAGGTCGTCGAGGGCACCCGGGCGGATGTCCACGACGACCGGCGAGGGGATGAGCCGGGTCAGTACTGGCACGCGATCTCCCGTCCCCGGGCGAGGTCGTCGTGGTTGTCGATCTCGACCCACGCGACGTCGCCGATCGGCGCCACGTCGATCCGGAAGCCGCGGTTGACGAGCTCCTGGTAGCCGTGCTCGTAGAACTGCTGCGGGTCGGTCTCCCACACGGTCCTCAGCGCGTCGGCGAGCTCGGGCGCCGCGTCGCCCTCGATGAGGGTGACGCCGATGTACTCGCCGGTGGCCTCGGCGGGGTCCATGAGCTTGGTGATCTTCCGGACGCCCTTCTCGGGGTCGACGACGACCTTCATCTCCTCGTCGGCCAGCGACTTCACCGTGTCGAGGGCCAGGATGATCCGCCGGCCGTCGCCGCGGGCGGCGAGCAGCGTCTTCTCGACGGAGACCGGGTGGACGGTGTCGCCGTTGGCGAGGATCACGCCGTCCTTGAGGGCGTCACGGCCGCACCACAGGGAGTAGGCGTTGTTCCACTCCTCGGCCTTGTCGTTGTCGATGAGGGTGAGCTTGAGGCCGTACTTCCGCTCCAGGGCCGCCTTGCGCTCGTACACGGCCTCCTTGCGGTAGCCGACGATCACCGCCACCTCGGTCAGTCCGATCTCGGCGAAGTTGCCGAGGGTCAGGTCCAGGACCGTGGGTTCGCCCTCTATGCCCGCGGGCCCCACCGGCACCAGCGCCTTCGGCAGGGTGTCGGTGTAGGGGCGCAGACGCCGTCCGGCGCCGGCCGCCAGCACGAGGCCGATCATGCGGGTTCTCCTTCGTCGTGTACGGCGGGGGCCCCTGCGGACACCCAGAAGCGGATGCTCTCGGCGAGCACCAGCAGGGCCACGGCCACGGCGAGGACCGTGAGCGCGACCGTGAACTGCGAGGCGGTGAGCAGCGCGGCCAGTACGGCGACGAGCAGCGTGCGCCCCTCCTGCCCCCCGACGGCGCTCACCAGCCAGGCCGGCGGCGCTCCGGCGTTCCCGCGGATGCGGTACACCGTGTCGTAGTGATGGTAGGCGACGGCGGCAACCAGTCCGAAAGCCGCCGGTAGCGCTCCGTTCACATCGGACTTGGCCGCCAGGGCCAGGACGGTGAGGTACTCACCGGCGCGGAACAGCGGGGGGACCAGCCAGTCGAGGGGGCCCCGGAGGGGGTGGGAGACGGCCTGGGCGGAGAAGAGCAGATACGCGCCGGCGGCCAGGACGACCCACCAGCCCGGTCCGGCGGTCCAGGCGACCGTCACCACCGTGGCGGCGCCGAGGGCGGCGCCGAGCGGCGCCATGGAGGGGACGCGGCCCCGGAGCAGGCGGGCCGGCGGCCCGGCGAGCGGGCCGCTGTCGGCCAGGTCCGCCAGCGCCTGCGCCGCACGGTCGGTGCGCTCGGCCCTGCGGGTCAGGGAGCGCAGCACGCGCCCGGCCGTGGTGTACGTCGCCGCGAAGGCGCAGCCGATCAGCAGGGCGTAGAAGGTGATGCGGGGGGTCGTCGCGGCCGTCAGGACGGCGATCATGGCCCATCGTTCGCCGATGGGCAGGACTATCATCCGCCGCACCCACACCGTCCAGCCGACGCTGTCCAGCCTGCCGGAGAGCGCGGCGGTGGGGCTGGTGTTGGCGGTGGCGTCGTGGTTGGCCTCGTTGAAGGAGAAGTCCACGACGTGCCGGCAGGTCTGCAGGACCATCGCGCCGAGGGCCAGCGCCCAGACGTCGTCGCCGCCGCGGGCGGCTCCCAGGGCGAGGCCGGCGTAGTAGGCGTACTCCTTGGCCCGGTCGAAGGTGGCGTCGAGCCAGGCGCCGAGGGTGGAGTACTGCAGGGAGTAGCGGGCGAGCTGCCCGTCGGTGCAGTCCAGGACGAAGGAGCAGATCAGCAGGAGGCCGGCGGCGACGAAGCCGCCGCGCGTCCCGGTGGCCGCGCAGCCGGCCGCGATGAGCGCGGTGATCAGCGAGGCGGTGGTGACCTGGTTGGGGGTGAGGCCCCGGCGGGCGCACCAGCGGGCGATGTAGCGGGAGTACGGGCTGATGAAGAAGGTAGTGAAGAAGCCGTCGCGGGCCTTCACGGCCGACTTCAGGCGGACGGCCTCGTCGTCGACGGCGGAGACGGCCTGCCGTGCCTCGTTGCGGGCCTGCGGGTCGGTGGGTACCGCGGCGACGAGGCTGCCGAGCTCGGGCCGGTGGACGCCGGCCCCGTCGGCGTCCAGGGCGGTGACGACGCGGTCGGCGAGGCTGTCGACGTCCCCCACGCTCGACTTCGCTCGCGCGGGGGCACCCCCGTGCGCCGTACCGCCGGTCGCGGAGTGCTCGCGGGCCATCGCGCGGGTGAGCGCCTGACGGCCGGCGGGCTGGGCGGCGACGGCGCCCGGGATCGCGGCGAGCGGGAAGCGCGGGTCGGTCAGGCCGAGGCGCAGCGCGTGCAGGTGACCGACGAAGCGCGGGTCGACGACGGCGACGCGCTGGTCACCGGGGACCGCGGCGAGGAGTGTCTCCGCCTCGGCGGCGTCGGCGGCGGTCCGGACGTCGAAGCCGAGGGACCGCAGGTCCGACTCGATCGACGATCCGGGGACCGGCTGACCGGTGAGGATGGCGGTCGGCAACCGAACTCACTCCCTGGGTCCCGACGCGTCCACGTCGGTCATTCGCATGGTGGGCGCCCCTTGGCTGAACCAGCCGGGCGGCATGTCGGCAGAGGCTATCGGATGCCGCGAAGGCCGTGTTCACCGGCCGTTCAGGTCGGTGCGCGGTCCGGCGGCACGGTGCACCGCTCTTTGCCGAGATCATCATGGGTGATCGGCGGCCCGGCCGACAAACCGCGGTCCGGGCAGCTCGCGCGAGGCGGCCGGACCGGAGGGGAGGCCAGCCTGACCTGCGGTTCGTTTCCGCAGGTCAGAGCAGATGACAACGGTGTTCAGTGCCGCGTTGCCCGGTACCCCCCGCCCGTAGTTCACTGAAGCTTCCGGACGGATCACAGGAGGGCTTTCCGCATGGGGGCTGGGCACGACCACGGCCATACGCACGCGCACGCGCCGACGAACGGCACGGCGGCGGCGGCGTACCGCGGAAGGCTGCGGGTGGCGCTGGCGATCACGCTCACCGTGATGGTGGTGGAGATCGTCGGCGGGGTCCTCGCGGACTCCCTCGCCCTGATCGCGGACGCGGCGCACATGGCGACGGACGCGGTGGGCCTCGGCATGGCGCTGCTGGCCATCCACTTCGCCAACCGGCCCGCGAGCACCAACCGCACGTTCGGCTACGCCCGCGCGGAGATCCTGGCCGCCCTCGCCAACTGTCTGCTGCTGCTCGGGGTGGGCGGCTACGTCCTGTACGAGGCGGTCCAGAGGTTCTTCACGCCGGCGCCCACCGAGGGCGGGCTGATGCTCGTGTTCGGCGGGATCGGCCTGGTCGCGAACATGGTGTCGCTCACGCTGCTGTTGCGCGGCCAGGCGGAGAGCCTGAACGTGCGGGGCGCGTTCCTCGAGGTGGCGGCGGACGCGCTGGGCTCGGTGGCGGTGCTGCTCTCGGCGGCGGTGATCCTCTCCACCGGCTGGCAGGCCGCGGACCCGATCGCCTCGCTCGTCATCGGCCTGATGATCGTGCCGCGGACGTGGAAGCTGCTGCGCGAGACGCTGGACGTGCTGCTGGAGGCGGCGCCCAAGGGCGTCGACATGGCGGAGGTGCGGGAGCACATCCTGGCGCTGGACGGGGTGGAGGACGTCCACGACCTGCACGCCTGGACGATCACCTCGGGGATGCCGGTGCTGTCCGCGCACGTGGTGGTGAGCTCGGAGGCGCTGAGCGCGATCGGCCACGAGAAGATGCTGCACGAGCTCCAGGGCTGCCTGGGCGACCACTTCGACGTCGGCCACTGCACCTTCCAGCTCGAGCCGGGCGGGCACGCCGAGCACGAGGCGCGGCTCTGCCACTGAGCGGCTCCGGCCCGGGCCCGAGGTCCGCGATCCGCACAACCGTTCCGTGCGGTTCCCCGCGTACCCGCGCGGGGAAGCTCAAGCGGGCCCTCCTGCCGTGGCGGGACATGCGGTCGTTCGTGTGGAGTGCCGGGAGTGCCCGACGCGTACGGCAGACTGGGGGCGCGAGGACCGATGCTAAGGATGGGTATGCCGATCACACCTGCCACCGCGACGACCGGCTCGTCGAACGGCGCCGCGGACGCGATTCTGCTGGAGCTGGTCGACGAGGACGGCGTGACCATCGGCACCGCGGAGAAGCTCGACGCCCATCAGCCGCCGGGGCGGCTGCACCGGGCGTTCTCCGTGTTCCTCTTCGACGAGCGCGGCCGGCTGCTGCTCCAGCGGCGGGCGCTCGGCAAGTACCACTCCCCCGGTGTCTGGTCCAACACCTGCTGCGGTCATCCGTTCCCGGGTGAGGCGCCGTTCGCGGCGGCCGCGCGGCGCACCTTCGAGGAGCTGGGGGTGTCCCCGTCGCTGCTCGCGGAGGCGGGCACGGTCCGTTACAACCACCCGGACCCGGCCTCGGGCCTGGTGGAGCAGGAGTACAACCACCTGTTCGTCGGGATGGTGCAGCAACCGCTGCGGCCGGACCCGGAGGAGGTCGGCGGCACGGCGTTCGTGACGCCCGCAGAGCTGGCCGAGCGGCACGCGAAGGACACGTTCTCCGCGTGGTTCATGACCGTGCTGGACGCGGCCCGGCCGGCGGTCCGGGAGCTGACGGGCCCGTCGGCCGGCTGGTGACCTGAGCGCCGGCCGGTCTAGAGGGCGCCCGCGGTCTTGAGCGGCAGGGCGGCCCAGATCACCTTTCCGCCGCTCGCGGTGTGCTCGACGTCGCACACCCCGCCCGCCTCCCTGGTGATCTCCCGTACCAGGAGCAGTCCGCGGCCGCCCGTCCGGCCGTGGTCGGTCTCCAGGGCGGTCGGGCGGTAGGGGTGGTTGTCCTCCACGGACACCCGCACCCATTCGGCGCCGACGGCGACCTCCACCGCGAGCACCGGCGACAGCAGCGCCGCGTGCCGGACGGCGTTGGTCACCAGTTCCGAGACGATGAGCAGCAGTCCCTGGACGAGGTCCTCCGAGACCGGCACCCCCTGGCGGAACAGCAGGTCCCGCACGGCGTGCCGCGCCTGCGGGACCGAGGCGTCCACGGCGGCGGCGGTGAACCGCCAGACCCCTTCGTACGGCAGCGGTCGCGCCACGCCGGTCCCGAGGGGTTCGGTGTGCTCCGGGTCTCCGGGAGGTGTGCCTGTCCCGCCCTCCGGGCGTGGGGCGGGCCCGCGCCCGTGGTCGTCCATCGTCCGGTCGCCACCCTCGCGCTCGATTGTCACCACACGTCGAGTGTTGGTAACGCGGCGCTCCCCTCCGAATGACTGAACACAAGTCAGCACTTATCGACTGCTCCCGACCGGTGATGTCCGAGACGGTCCGGCATTCGGCGTCTCCTGCCGCGTTCGCGCCGCCTTCGCGCACTAATCGGGTTGTACGGGTTCGGCGGGACACGCTCGCCCGGTTCGTCCCTCGATGTGGCGGCGCTCACCCGGACGCGGTCGATGACGCCTGGGAGCGGGCGGTTAGCATCCGGCGCATGGAGCCCGAGCTGCTGCACGGCGTCGCCGACGACGTCGCCACCGTCGTCCTGCACCACCCGGCCAAGCGCAACGCCATGACGGCCGCGATGTGGCGGGCGCTGCCGCCGCTGCTGGACAAGCTGGCCGCCGACCCGGGCGTACGGGCGCTCGTGCTGACCGGCGCGGGCGGCACCTTCTGCGCGGGGGCCGACATCTCCACCCTCCAGGGGTCGCCGGACGAGGCGCAGAACCTGGCCGTGCGCGCCGAGGAGGCCCTCGCCGCGTTCCCCAAGCCGACGCTGGCGGCGGTGAAGGGCCACTGCGTCGGCGGCGGCGCGCAGCTCGCGGCCGCCTGCGACCTGCGGTTCGCCGAGGACGGCGCCCTGTTCGGGGTGACACCGGCCAAGCTCGGGATCGTCTACCCGGCGTCCGCGACGCGCAGGCTGGTGGCGCTGGTGGGGCCGGCCACCGCCAAGTACCTGCTGTTCTCCGGCGAGTTGATCGACACGGAGCGCGCGCTGCGCACCGGGTTCGTCGACGAGGTGCTGCCGGCCGGCGAACTCGACGAGCGCGTCGCGGAGTTCGCGCGCGTGCTGGTGTCCCGCTCACAGCTCACGCAGGCCGCCGCCAAGGAGTTCGCGAACGGCCGCACGGACCGGGACGCGCACTGGGCCGCGCAGGCCCGCGGCAGCGGCGACACCGCCGAGGGCGTCGCCGCGTTCCTCCAGCGCAGGGAGCCGCGCTTCACCTGGACTACGTCAGGATGAAGCGGCTCCTGGACCGGAACTCCTCGACGAGGTGCGCGGGCGCCTTCTGCGGGGACCCGGCGTCGTAGGGCGGCTGCGGGTCGTACTCGGTCAACAGCTGTACGGCCTGGGCGTGCTCGTCGCCCGCGAGCCTGCCGAGCAGGGTGAGGCCCATGTCGATGCCCGAGGAGACGCCGGCCGCGGTGACGTACTTCCCGTCGGTCGCCACCCGCTCCCCCGTCGGCTCGGCGCCGAACCGCCTGAGGTGGTCGAGCGCGAGCCAGTGCGAGGTCGCGCGGCGGCCTTCGAGGAGTCCGGCGGCGGCCAGCAGCAGGGAACCGGTGCACACCGAGGTCGTCCAGGTGCTGGCGGCGTCGGCGGCGCGCAGCCAGTCCAGCAGCACGGTGTTCTCCATCTGCGGGGTCTGCCCGGGCCCGCCGGGCACCACCACGATGTCGGGACTCGGCACCTCAGCGAACGTCCGGTCGGCGACCAGCGCGAGGGTCCCGGTGTCGGTGCGCACGGGGCCGGCCCGCTCGGCGACGAACACGGTCCGCGCGTCCGGGAGACGGCCCAGGGTCTCGTAGGGGCCGACGGCGTCCAGGGCGGTGAAGCGGTCGAAGAGGACGATGGCGATCTGCATGAGGGCCTCTCTCGGTGTCGGGGGCGGTGTGCCGCCGGCGTGGGTCAGTGGGTGTGCGCCGGGTGGAATCGGCGCCGGTACTCGGCCGGGGCGGTGCCGAGGGCCCTGACGAAGGCGCGGCGCATCGCCTCGGGGGTGCCGTAGCCGCTCGCCCGGGAGATCTCCTCGACGCCGTCGCCGGTGTCCTCCAGGAGGCGGCGGGCGTGTTCGAGGCGGACCCGGTCGACGTAGCGGCCGGGCGTGGTGCCGGTCTCGGCGCGGAAGGCCCGGGCGAAGTGGCGGGGCGACAGGCGGGCGCGGGCGGCGAGCGCCTCGACGGTCAGGTCGTCGGCGGGATGCTCGGTGATCCACTGCTGGACTTCCCGCAGCGGTTCGCGCTGCGCGGTCTGGGCGGCGAGCTGGGCGCTGAACTGGGCCTGGTTGCCGGGCCTGCGCAGGAAGACGACCAGGTGGCGGGCGACGGTGAGGGCCGCCTCCCGGCCCAGGTCCTCCTCGACCAGGGCCAGGGCCAGGTCGATGCCCGAGGTGACGCCGGCCGACGTCGACACGTGCCCGTCCCGTACGTAGACGGGGTCGGCGTCGACCTCGACGGCCGGGTGGTCGCGGGCCAGGGTGTCGCAGTACGCCCAGTGGGTCGTGACGCGTCGGCCGTCCAGCAAGCCGGCCTCGGCGAGCAGGATCGCGCCGGTGCACACGGAGACCAGCCGTTCGGCCCGGGGGCCGTTCTCGCGCAGCCAGCCGGTCAGGCGCGGGTCGGGACGGCGGGTGCCGCGGCCGCCCGGGACGAGCAGGGTGTGCGGGCCGGGCGCGCCGGCGAGCGTCCCGTCGGGTACGAGCGTGAGGCCGCTGGAGGTGCGCACCGGCGCGCCGTCCAGGGAGGCGGTGCCGATGCGGTACGTCCCGGGGACGAGCTGCTCGGCTCCCGCGAAGACCTCCACGGGCCCGGTGACGTCGAGACTCTGGACGCCGTCGAAGAGGACGACGAGAACGGTTCGCTGCGCCATGCGGTCGATTCTTGACGGACCGACAGATGGCGGCAATGACCGGTTCCCCACCTTTCCTGCCATGCCTCCCCGAGGGATGACGGGCATGCCCGGGCGCCCTCGAGGTACCCGTGCCTCTCCGGCCGTGGCGGCCGGAGACGAAAGGAGAGTCACGTGTTCCGTGCGATCGCAGACGTCCTGCGACAGATCGGCGGCGCCGCCGCCACCGTGGTGACCCTGCCCTTCCGGGCCCTGGCCCGGCTCTTCGGCGGGGCGTCGGCCTCGACTCGGCACGGCAGGGCCTGAGCGGTCCGGGCCGCCGGGGCGGTGGGGCGCCCGCGACACGGGACGCGCCGGGACCCGGCGCCGACGGGAGGCGGGGGCGCGGCGGACGAGGACGCTCGCGCCCGCCCTGCCCGCCTCCCCGGCCCGCCGGGAGTCCGCCCTGATCCCCGAGTGTCGGTGTCACCTGCCACAATTGCCGCGCAACCTCAGTGGAGAAGGCGGTACGGGATCGTGACGACACCCGGGTCCATCGAAGTAGGGTCCATCGAAGGCAGGATCGCCGAGGAGCTCGGCGTACGGGAGCGGCAGGTGAAGGCCGCCGTGGAGCTGCTCGACGGCGGTTCGACGGTGCCTTTCATCGCCCGCTACCGCAAGGAAGCGACCGAGATGCTCGACGACGCGCAGCTGCGCACGATCGAGGAGCGGCTGCGCTATCTGCGGGAGCTGGAGGAGCGCCGGGCGGCGATCCTGGAGTCCGTGCGCGAGCAGGGCAAGCTCACCGAGGAGCTCGAGGCGCGGATCCTCGGCGCCGAGACCAAGGCGCGGCTCGAGGACGTCTACCTGCCGTACAAGCCGAAGCGGCGGACGAAGGCGCAGATCGCGCGGGAGGCCGGGCTGGAGCCGCTGGCCGAGGGGCTGCTCGGCGACCCGACCGTGGAGCCCCTCGCGGCGGCGGCCGCCTTCGTGGACGCCGGCAAGGGCGTCGCCGATCCGCAGGCCGCGCTGGACGGCGCGCGGGCGATCCTCACCGAGCGGTTCTCGGAGGACGCCGACCTGATCGGCGAGCTGCGCGAGCGCATGTGGGTGCGTGGGCGCCTCGCCGCGAAGGTGCGGGAGGGCAAGGAGGAGGCGGGCGCGAAGTTCGCCGACTACTTCGACTTCGCCGAGCCGTTCACGGAGCTGCCCTCGCACCGCATCCTGGCGATGCTGCGCGGCGAGAAGGAGGAGGTCCTCGACCTCGTCCTGGAGCCGGAGGAGCCGACGGACGGGCCCTCGTCGTACGAGGGGATCGTCGCGCACCGCTTCGGCATCGCCGACCGCGGCCGCCCCGCCGACAAGTGGCTGACCGACACGGTCCGCTGGGCCTGGCGGACGCGGATCCTCGTGCACCTCGGCATCGACCTGCGCCTGCGGCTGCGTACGGCCGCGGAGGACGAGGCCGTCGACGTGTTCGCCGCCAACCTGCGCGACCTGCTGCTGGCCGCCCCGGCCGGCACCCGCGCCACGCTGGGCCTGGACCCCGGCTTCCGTACCGGTGTGAAGGTGGCCGTGGTCGACGCGACCGGCAAGGTCGTCGCCACCGACGTCATCCACCCGCACGTCCCGGCGAACCGGTGGGACGAGGCGATCGCCAAGCTCGCGCGGCTGGCGAAGGAGCACGCGGTCGAGCTGGTCGCGATCGGCAACGGCACCGCGTCCCGCGAGACCGACAAGCTCGCCGGTGAACTCATCACGAAGCACCCGGAGCTGAAGCTGACCAAGGTGATGGTGTCGGAGGCGGGCGCCTCCGTGTACTCGGCCTCCGCCTTCGCCTCCCAGGAACTGCCCGACATGGACGTGTCGCTGCGGGGCGCGGTGTCGATCGCACGGCGGCTGCAGGACCCGCTGGCCGAGCTCGTCAAGATCGACCCCAAGTCGATCGGCGTCGGCCAGTACCAGCACGACCTGTCCGAGGTGAAGCTGTCGCGCTCGCTGGACGCGGTGGTGGAGGACTGCGTGAACGGCGTCGGCGTGGACGTGAACACCGCGTCGGCCCCGCTGCTCGCCCGCGTCTCCGGCATCACCTCCGGCCTCGCGGAGAACATCGTGGCGCACCGCGACGCCAACGGGCCCTTCCGGTCGCGGCAGGAGCTGAAGAAGGTCGCGCGGCTCGGCCCGAAGGCGTACGAGCAGTGCGCGGGCTTCCTGCGGATCCGGGGCGGCGACGACCCGCTGGACGCCTCCAGCGTGCACCCCGAGGCGTACCCGGTGGTCCGGCGGATGGTGAAGACGTCCGGGCAGGAGGTGGCGGCCCTCATCGGCAACACGTCGGTGCTGCGCTCGCTCAGGCCCGACGACTTCGTCGACGAGACGTTCGGTCTGCCGACCGTCACCGACATCCTCAAGGAGCTGGAGAAGCCCGGTCGCGACCCGCGGCCCGCCTTCAAGACGGCCACCTTCAAGGAGGGCGTGGAGAAGATCTCCGACCTGTCGTCCGGGATGATCCTGGAGGGCGTGGTGACGAACGTGGCGGCCTTCGGCGCCTTCGTCGACGTCGGTGTCCACCAGGACGGTCTGGTGCACGTCTCCGCGATGTCGAGGACGTTCGTGAAGGACCCGCGGGACGTGGTCAAGCCCGGTGACATCGTCAAGGTGAAGGTCCTCGACGTCGACATCCCGCGCAAGCGGATCTCGCTGACCCTGCGCCTGGACGACGAGGCGGCCCCGAAGGGCGCCTCCGGCGAGGGCCGGCCGCAGCGCGGCGGGGGCGGGCGCCCGCCGCAGCAGCGGCAGGGCTCCGGCCGGCGCGGCGAGGGCGGCGGTCAGCGCGGCGGCGGCGCCCGCCAGGCTCCGGCACCGGCGAACAGCGCGATGGCCGACGCACTGCGCCGCGCGGGACTGCTCGACCCGAAGAAGGGCCGCGGCTGACGGCCGCGGGACGGGTCCCGGCGGGCGCCGGGGCCCGCGGTTGACGGGTGTGGGCCCGACCTCAAAAGCCGCCGGGCCCACGGCCGCGGGACGGGTCCCGGCAAGCCGCCGGAGCCCACGGCTCACGAGCGCGGGACCGACCCGGCGAGCCGCCGGAACCCGCGGCTGACGGCTGCGAGACGGGTCCCGGCACGGCGCCCGCGGCCCACGGCCGACGAGCGCAGGACCGACCCGGCGAGCTGCCGGAACCCGCGGCTGACGGCTGCGGGACTGGTCCCGGCACGGCGCCCGCGGCCCACGGCCGACGAGCGCAGGACCGACCCGGCGAGCTGCCGGAACCCGCGGCTGACGGCTGCGAGACGGGTCCCGGCACGGCGCCCGCGGCCCACGACCGACCAGCGCAGGACCGACCCCGACACGCCGCCGGGACCCACGGCCGACGACGCGGGCCCGACCCCGAAAACCGCCGACACACACAACTGACGGCTGCGGGACGGGTCCCGGCACGGCGCCGGGACCCACGACCGACCAGCGCGGGCCCGACCCCGACACGCCGCCGGGACCCACGGCCGAGACGCGGGCCCGACCCCGAAAACCGCCGACACACACAACTGACGGCTGCGGGACGGGTCCCGGCAAGCCGCCGGAGCCCACGGCTCACGAGCGCAGGACCGACCCCGGCGAGCCGCCGGAACCCGCGGCTGGGGCGAGTCTGACTCCGGCGAGCCGCCGGGGCCCACGGCTGGGGTGGGTTTGGCCTCGGGAGGCCGCCTGGGCCGGGAGCGCTCGTACAGTGACGGTATGACCACTTCACGTGTCCTGACGTGGGATGTCACGGCGAGCGGCGGATACGAGACCGCGTGGACCGAGGTCGGCGACGGGGTGCTCCGGGCGCGGGGACGTGCGGTCGGGACCGTGCCGGAGCCGTACTGGGTCTCGTACGAGCTCGAGACCGCCGACCGGTTCGTGACGCGACGGCTGGCGGTCACGGTCGAGACGGCGCAGCGGAAGCGGTCGCTCGATCTGCGGCACGACGGCCGGGGAGGCTGGACGGCCGACGGGGAGCGGCTGCCCGGGTTCGAGGACGCCCTCGACTGCGACCTGGGACTGTGCCCGCTCACCAACACGATGCCGGTGCTGCGGCACGGACTGCACCGGGGGCCGGGCGAGCGGCGGTTGCTGACGGCCTGGGTGTCGGTGCCGGCACTGACCGTGCGGCCGTCGTGGCAGACGTACACGTATCTCGGGCCGACGGGCTCGGGCGCACGGGTCCGGTTCGCTTCCGGGACCTTCCGCAGCGAGATCGAGTTCGACGAGGACGGCTTCGTCCTCGACTACCCGGGGCTTGCCGCGCGCCTGGTCTGAAAACGGCTTGCCGGAGATCGTCCGGTCGGCAGACTGGTCCGCATGACCGAGCCGGATCCCAAGGCGGACCTGCGGACGAATCTGCAGGACGCCCGCGATGTGCTGCTGTGGAAGCTCGACGGGCTGCCGGAGTACGACGTGCGGCGGCCCATGACCCCCACCGGCACCAATCTGCTGGGACTGGTCAAACATCTGGCCGGTGCGGAGGCGTTCTCCTTCGGCACGGTGTTCGGGCGGCCCTTCCCGGGCGCGCCCCTGTGGATCACCGGGGACGCCGAGCCCAACGCGGACCTGTGGGCCCGCGCCGACGAGACGCGCGAGGAGGTCGTCGGGCTGTACCGGCGGGCCTGCGCGCACGCGGACGGGACGGTCGCGGCGCTGCCCCTGGACGCGGTCGGCCGGATCCCGGGTGCCGGGAAGGGTGAGGTGACGCTGCACCGCGCCCTCGCCCACATGATCGGTGAGACGCACCGGCACGCCGGGCACGCCGACATCGTGCGGGAGCTGATCGACGGGGCGGCCGGACAGCGCCCCGGCGGCCTCAACACGCCTGAAGGGAACGCGTTGTGGTGGGCCGCGCACCGGGACCGCGTGGAGCGGGCCGCGAAGGAGGCCGGCGGGTCGTGAGCCGACGCCGAGGTCCGAAGTCGTCAGGGACAGGCCCCGCCGGGGGCGCGGGGAACCGCGCGACCGGCCATGCGGCGCCCGCACCGCGCGAGCGGCCACGGCCCACCCGCAGCGGGCGCCTGTGCTCCCGCCCCCGCGGAGCGCTACCGCTCCGTCACCTTGCCGTCGGCGACCTCCAGGCGGCGGGTGACGCGGACCGCGTCGAGCATGCGCCGGTCGTGGGTGACCAGGAGGAGGGTGCCCTCGTAGGCGTCGAGGGCGGACTCCAGTTGCTCGATGGCCGGCAGGTCGAGGTGGTTGGTCGGCTCGTCGAGGACCAGGAGGTTGACGCCCCGGCCCTGCAGGAGGGCGAGGGCGGCGCGGGTGCGCTCGCCCGGTGACAGGGTCGCCGCCGGCCTCAGGACGTGGTCGGATTTCAGGCCGAACTTGGCCAGGAGCGTGCGTACCTCGACCGGTTCGGTGTCGGGGACGGCCACGCGGAACGCGTCGAGCAGCGCCTCGGGTCCGTGGAACAGCTTGCGGGCCTGGTCGACCTCGCCCACCAGGACGCCGGAGCCGAGAGCGGCGTGCCCGGCGTCCAGCGGGATCCGGCCGAGCAGCGCGCCGAGCAGGGTCGACTTGCCGGCGCCGTTCGCACCGGTGACGGCGACCCGGTCCGCCCAGTCGATCTGCAGGGACACCGGGCCGAAGGTGAACGCGCCGCGCCGCACCTCCGCGTCCCGCAGCGTGGCCACGACCGCGCCGGAGCGCGGGGCGGCCGCGATCTCCATCCGCAGCTCCCACTCCTTGCGGGGCTCCTCGACGACCTCCAGGCGTTCGATCATGCGCTGGGTCTGCCGGGCCTTCGCGGCCTGCTTCTCGCTGGCCTCGCTGCGGAACTTGCGGCCGATCTTGTCGTTGTCATTGCCCGCCTTGCGGCGCGCGTTCCGCACGCCCTTGTCCATCCAGGCGCGCTGCATCTGCGCGCGGTCCTGGAGGGCGGATCTCTTGTCGGCGTACTCCTCGTAGTCCTCCCGGGCGTGCCGGCGGGCCACGTCGCGCTCCTCCAGGTAGGCGTCGTAGCCGCCGCCGTAGAGGTTGATCTGCCGCTGGGCGAGGTCGAGTTCGAGGACCTTGGTGACGGTGCGGGTGAGGAACTCGCGGTCGTGGCTGACCACGACGGTGCCGGCGCGCAGGCCGGTCACGAAGCGTTCGAGGCGTTCGAGGCCGTCGAGGTCGAGGTCGTTGGTGGGCTCGTCGAGGAGGAAGACGTCGTAGCGGGACAGGAGGAGGGAGGCCAGGCCCGCGCGGGCGGCCTGGCCGCCGGACAGGGACGTCATCGGCTGGTCGAGGCCGACGCCGAGGCCGAGGGAGTCGGCGACCTCCTCCGCCCGCTCGTCGAGGTCGGCGCCGCCGAGGCCGAGCCAGCGCTCCAGACTCGCCGCGTAGGCGTCGTCGGCACCCGGGGCCCCGTCGACCAGTCCCTGCGTGGCCTCGTCCATCGCGCGCTGCGCCTCCGCGACACCGGTGCGGCGGGCGAGGAACTCCCGCACGCTCTCGCCGGGACGGCGCTCCGGCTCCTGGGGCAGATGACCGACGGTCGCGGTCGGCGGGGAGAGCCTGAGCTCGCCACCCTCCGGCGCGGTGAGCCCGGCGAGCAGCCTCAGCAGCGTGGACTTGCCGGCGCCGTTGGCTCCGACCAGCCCGATCACGTCCCCGGGGGCGACGACGAGGTCGAGGCCGGAGAAGAGGGAGCGGTCGCCGTGCCCGGCGGCGAGGTTCTTGGCGACGAGAGTGGCGGTCACAGTAGGTGGATCCTAGTCGGCCCGCCGTGCCGCGGTCGCGGCGGTTTCGCCCCGTCGCCGCCGGGCGGGACGCCGGGTTACCGTGCGGACGTGGACATGCGTGCGAACGGCGGGGTCGTCGTGGTCGGGGGCGGGGTCATCGGACTGACGACGGCGGTCGTCCTGGCCGAGCGGGGCCGTCGTGTGCGGGTGTGGACGCGGGACCCGGCCGAGCGGACCACCTCGGCCGTCGCCGGCGCCCTGTGGTGGCCGTACCACATCGAGCCGATGGCGTCGGCCCGCCGGTGGGCGCTGCGCTCGCTGGAGGTGTACGAGGAGCTGGCCCAGCGGCCCGGGGAGACCGGTGTGCGGCTGGTCGAGGGCGTCATGGGCGGCACGGAGCCCGCCGACGTCGAAAGCTGGACGGCCGGCCGGCTGACCGGGCTGCGCCGGGCGACCGCGCGGGAGTGCGGCACGGGGACGGCCGTCCGGGCGCGGCTGCCGCTGATCGACATGGCGGTCCATCTGCCGTGGCTGCGCGAGCGGTTGCTGCGCGCGGGCGGCACGGTCGAGGAGCGCACGGTGACCGACCTGGCGGAGGCCGACGCGCCGGTCGTCGTCAACTGCGCGGGCCTGGGAGCGCGGGAGCTGGCCGGGGACACGTCGCTGCGGCCGCAGCGGGGGCAGTTGGTCGTCGTGGAGAACCCGGGGATCCACACCTGGCTCGTGTCCGCCGCCCCGGACAGTGCACCGGCCTACCTCTTCCCGCAGCCCGGACGGCTCGTCCTCGGCGGCACCGCGGAGGACGACGTGTGGTCGCTGGAGCCGGATCCCGCGGTCGCCGAGGAGATCGTGCGGCGCTGTGCCGCGCTCCGGCCGGAGGTCGCCGGGGCGCGGGTGCTGGAGCACCGGGTGGGGCTGCGGCCCGTGCGGGACGCGGTGCGGCTGGAGCGGGAGGCGACGCCGGAAGGGCGGGTGCTGGTGCACCACTACGGGCACGGCGGGGGCGGGGTGACCGTGGCCTGGGGCTGCGCGGAGGAGGCGGCCGCACTGGCCGCCCCCTCCTGACGGGCCGACAGTTGCCTGACGGTGTGCGCCTTACGGGACCCGGTAGGGGTTCTGCGTCGCCCGCACGCCGTCCAGCAGCCCGGCGCCGGGGGCCGTCGCCGCGGATCCCGTCGTGGCGGCGGCGAACGCCCCGGCACCGCCGACCAGCGGGACCCGGGCGGAGGTGCGGGAGAGGTCCAGGGTGAGGGTCGGGGTGTCGGCCGGCGGGTCGATCAGGTCCTTGTCGGTGCCCGCCACGATCAGCGCCAGCCGGTGGCCCGCCGGTACGACGTGGTCGGTGGCCGCCAGGTCGAGGGTGAGGGTGTAGGCCCTGCCCGGGGTGAGGGGGCCGCCCTTCCCCGCGTCGGCATGGGTGCCGAGATCGGCCCAGCCGCGGCTGACGACCGTGTGGTCGACGTCGGCGGTCCGCGCCTTCGTCTCCTTGAAGCAGGCGCTGTCCCCGGGGGTGCTCTCGCCCCAGCAGGTGCGGTCGGTGAGCGTGGTGATGCCCTCGCCGCTCGCCGCGTAGTCGCGGATGGTGGCGGGGCCGAGGTCGACGAGGACGGCGCTCAGGTGGGCCGTCGCCGTGGTGGGCGTGGCGGTGACGGTGACCGTGGAGGAGCCGGACAGGCGCAGGTCCCGGGTGAGGGGCCGGGTCACGAAGCCGGCCTTGTCGGGAGTCGGGGTGTCGATCCGGGCGGCCCAGTCGGTCTCGCCGAGCCGCGGGTCGTCGGTGAAGGTCGCGGTGCCCCCACCCTTGCGGAGGCCGAGGGTGCCGACGCCCGCCTGTTCGCCGGCGGCCGGGCGCAGCGTCGTCGCCCGGGCGCCCTTCGGCGGCCAGACGTCGGCGGTGACCCACTGGTCGGGGTGGCGTTCGATGTCGGCCATGGGCTCGCGGTCGATGCCGTTGTCGTAGCCGAGGAGTTCGTGGTCGAACCAGCGGTGCAGGGTCTTCACCCAGTCGGCGCGGCGGAAGTCGAAGGGGTCGACGTGGCCGGTCTGGGAGAGCCAGATCTTGCGCTCGACGCCGTGCTCGGCGAGGGCGTCCCACCACTGGCCGACGTGCTTCATGCGGACGTTGAGGTCCTGGAGGCCGTGGATGAGGAAGACGCTGGCCTTCACCTTGCCGGCGTCCTCGACGTAGTCGCGCTCGGACCACAGCGGCGTCCGGTCGCCGGTCCTGGGGGCTCCGTCGACGAGCTTCCGCTGGGTCGCGGCGCACCTGGCGCGGGCGTCGGGGCTGTTCACGTAGTTCGAGAGCCAGTCGGGGCCGGAGTCGTACAGCGGGGCGCCCTGCTGGAAGTAGTAGTCGTACCAGGAGGAGATGGCACTGATCGGGACGATGGTCTTCAGGCCCTTCACACCGGTGGCGGCGACGCCGTTGGCGATGGTGCCGTCCCAGCTCTTTCCGATCATGCCGGTTCTGCCGTTGGTCCAGCCCGCCGCGACGGTGGTGGCTCCGGTGCGGGTGGTGTACGCCGTGCCGCGCCCGTTCAGCCAGTCGACGACGGCCTTCGCGGAGAGGATGTCGGAGCGGCCGCCGACGTCGACGCAGCCGTCGGAGCGGTTGGTGCCGGCCAGGTCGACGCCGACGAAGGCGTAGCCGCGGGGCACGAAGTAGTTGTCGTAGAACAGCGGCATCTGGACGACGTCGCCGTTCGCGTCGTACGTCTTGCGCTGGCTCTCGTTGCCGCGTCCGCAGCAGGAGTAGTAGGGGCTGGCGTCCATGATGACGGGCACCTTGCGGCCCCGCTCGGCGGGTTCGCGGGGGCGGACGATGTCGACGGCGACCCGGTCGGTCCTGCCGTCGCCGTCGCCGTCGAGGCGGGTGTCGACCCAGACGGCCTCGCGGACGGCGTTCTCGTAGGAGTAGACGGGTCGGCTCTCGCGTGGGGTGGTGGCGTGGGCCGTCGCCGGGGTGAGGACGGCGGCCACCAGGGCGGTGACGGCGGCGGCCGCGAGCGGTCTCCAGATCGTGAAGCGCGTGCGTGTCGGCATGCGCGGGACGGTACCCCGGTCAACTCCCGTGCAGAAGAGGGCGATTCCGCGTCGGCTGTGACCGGAGGCGCCCGGGGGGAAAGGGTTCGGTCATGACGGCCGGATGGCGTTCGTGTGACAGGGCCGGCCGTGGGCAGGTCTCGGGCACAGGAAGTCAATAGGCTCCGAACAGACTTCCACCCCCCACGACTTGGAGCTCTCGTGCACCGCAGATTCATCGCGCCGGGCGCATGCGCCGCCGCGTCCGTCCTGCTGGCGGTCCCGGCATCGGCCGCGAGCGTCTCCCCCGGCGCCCCGGGCATCGGCGACCCCTACTACCCGGCCTACGGCAACGGCGGATACGACGTCTCCCACTACGACCTGCGGCTGAAGTACCGGCCCGCCACGGACGAACTGGAGGGGACCGCGACGATCCTGGCGAGGACCACGCAGGACCTGTCGCGGTTCAATCTGGACTTCCTGCTCGACGTCGGGGAGGTACGGGTCAACGGCGCCGAAGCGGCGTTCACGGCCTCCGGCGAGCACGAGCTGGAGATCACGCCCCGAACACCCCTGGCCAAGGGCACCGCGCTCACCGTGGTGGTGCGCTACAGCGGCGTCCCGTCGTCGAAGCGGGCGTACGGCTTCACCAGCTGGCACCGCACCCCCGACGGCGGGGTCGGCGCGAACGAACCCGAGGCGGCGTGGTGGTGGTTCCCGAGCAACGACCACCCGCTCGACAAGGCCACCTACGACGTGTCGGTCCAGGTCCCGGACGGCACACAGGCCATCTCCAACGGCACGCTCCAGTCGACGAGTTCACGCGCCGGCTGGACCCGCTTCAACTGGCGCTCCAACAAGCCGCAGGCGACCTATCTGGCCACGCTCGCGGTCGGCAGGTTCGACCTCACGACCGGCACGACCGACAGCGGCATCCCCGTCGTCAACGCCTACAGCAAGGACCTGGGCGACAACGCCGGTGCGGCGCGCGCGAGCATCGAACGCACCGGGGAGATCGCCGACTGGCTGGCCGGGTACTTCGGGCCGTACCCCTTCAACGCGCTCGGCGGATACGTCCCGAACACCACCACCGGGTACGCGCTGGAGACGCAGACCCGGCCCTTCTACAGCCCGCGGCAGTTCGCGAACGGCTCGAACACCTCCGTGGTCGTGCACGAGCTGGCCCACCAGTGGTACGGCGACCTGGTGTCCGTCGCCGGGTGGAAGGACATCTGGATCAACGAGGGCTTCGCCCGGTACGCGCAGTGGCTGTGGTCCGAGCACGAGGGCGAGGGCACGGCACAGGAGATCGCGGACTACGTGTACGCCTCACGCCCGGCGGACGACCCGTTCTGGACGGTGAGGCCCGGGGACCCGGGTCCGGACAACCAGTTCCATCTCGCGGTGTACGACCGGGGCGCGCTCGCCCTCCAGGCGCTGCGCAACGAGATCGGGGACGAGGCGTTCTTCACCGTCCTGAAGGGCTGGCCGCGGAAGCACGCCCACGGCAACGCGACCGTCGCGGACTTCCGGCGGTACGCGGAGGAGGTGTCCGGCACATCGCTGGGCACGCTCTTCGACACCTGGCTGTTCCAGGCGTCGAAGCCGGCGGCGCCCGCGGCGGCGGACGCGTCGATCACGACCCGAACCCTCGGCACGCGGGGGGCGCCCACGCGGCCGAGGTCGTGGAAGAAGATCGCCGCGACGAACGGTGTGCACGCGCACGCACCCGCGCACGAGGACGCCGGTGAACACGCACCCGAGCGCGCGGACGAACACGCGCCCGAGGGCGGGCACTGAGGGACCGGCGGGCGGCTCAGGGGGCGAGGCTTCCCTGGGCCGCCCGGGCGAGGAGTTCCGCCGTGCCGATGGCGTCGGTCTCCGTCGAGGGCACCGTGCAGGCGTACGCTCCGGCCACCGCGCCGTACAGGGCGCACCTGCGGGGTGGTTCGCCGGTGAGGCGGCCGTAGAGGAAGGCGGCGGCGAAGGCGTCGCCGGCGCCGTTGCTGTCCACCACCGGGGCGGGCGGGGTCACCGCCGGCACGTGCGTCAGCTCGTCGTCGGCCAGCAGGTACGCACCCTCGGCACCGGCGGTGGCGACGACCACCTCGGCCCGGCCCCGCTCGACGATGCGGCGCATGGTCCGCTCGGGGTCGGCCAGGGCCGCCGTCGACAGGAAGACGACGTCGGCCGCGAGGGCGAACTCCTCCTGGTAGGCGTTCTCCCCGTCCCAGTTGTGCAGGTCGGTCGAGATGCTCACGCCGGCCGCGCGCAGCACGGGCAGGGCCTGGGCGCAGGGCTGGGTGATCGAGACGTGGGCGTGCCGGCTCGACTCGGCCAGGGGCCGCAGGACGTCCGGCGGGAACCGGTCGTCCGGGTGGGAACGGCTGCTGTCGTACAGGGACAGGCGCCGCCCGTCGGGGCCGACCAGGTTCACCGCGCGCTTGGTGCCGGCGGGCTGCGGGATCGCGGTCAGGGCGAGGCCCTTGTCGCGGTGCAGCGCGCGCACCAGCTCCCCCTCGGGGTCCTCGCCCAGGAAGTCGACGTGATGCGTGCGCAGACCCAGCGCGCTCAGTCCGAGCGTGACGAAGTCCCCGGTCTGTCCCGCGCGGGGGCGGATGCCGCTGTCGATCATGTAGCTGTCGGCGTACGGGAGCGGCAGCTCCGGCACGTACACGATGGTGTCCACGCCCGCGCCGCCCAGCACGAGGACGTCGGTGTCACGGCTCAACTCGAACCCTCCCCATGGTCGTAGACCGTGACCGCGATCCCCCGCCGCACCAACCGCTCGGTGATCAGCGGTTCGACGCGGGACCACTTGCCCCCGGCCAGGCCGCAGCCTATCCGGGGCATGTGCACGGAGGCGTCGAGTTCCGCCGCCTCGCCGGCCAGGCGGGCCAGCGCCGCGTCGATCGCCTCGTACCGGACGGGGACGCCCTTGCTGCCCGTCCGGACGCCGCGCTGGGCGACCATGTTGGCCACCCACACGTACGGCTCGACCTGGACGAGCTGGACCGCGCCCAGCCCGAAGTCGTTCGAGGCGCGCCGCCGGTGCCAGGCGCGGTAGGCCGCCTCCGGCTCCGGCCAGCGGCGTGAGAGCGCCAGGACGAAACCCTTCCCCCATCCCCCGATGTCGTCGCAGACATGGGCGATCACCTTGACGCCCTTCACCGACGGCGCGGTGGCGTCACCCCGGACATAAGTGATCTCCGACATGACGCCACCGTAGGCGATGCCACCGACAGTGGCCGGGTCCGCTACTTGGTGAGGTCGGCGAGCTCCTGCTCGGCCGTCCTCGCCACCCGGCGGCGGACGGCGAACCAGCCGCCGACGAGCGCGGCCGCGATGACCGGGACGAGCAGGACGGTCTTGCGGCCGACCTCGGGGTCGTTCCACATCAGGCCGAGCACGGCCAGCAGGAAGGCGATCGTGACGATCTCGGTGACCGGGCTGCCGGGGAGGCGGAAGGAGGGACGGGCGACCAGGCCGGCCCTGGCGCGGCGCACGAAGACCAGGTGGCAGACCATGATGATCACCCAGGTGCTGATGATGCCGAGGGAGGCGACGTTCAGCACGATCTCGAAGGCCTGGTCGGGCATGAGGAAGTTCAGGCCGACGCCGAGGACGCACACCGCGCAGGTGAGGAGGATGCCGCCGTAGGGGACCTGGCTGCGGTTCATGCGCGCGGTGAACTTCGGGGCCGAGCCCGCCATGGCCATGGAGCGCAGGATGCGGCCGGTGGAGTACAGGCCGGAGTTCAGGGACGACATGGCGGCGGTGAGGACGACCAGGTTCATCACGTCACCCGCGCCGGATACGCCGATCTTCGACAGGACGGTGACGAAGGGGCTCTCGTCGGCGGAGTAGACCGAGCCGGGCAGCAGCAGGGCGAGCAGGACGACCGAGCCGACGTAGAAGAGGCCCACGCGCCACATGATGGAGTTCACCGCGCGCGGGACGACCTTCTCCGGCTCGGCGGTCTCGCCCGCGGCGACGCCGACCAGCTCAAGGGCCGCGTACGCGAAGATCACACCCTGCATGACGAGGACGACGGGCATCAGGCCGTGCGGGAAGACGCCGCCGTTGTCGGTGATCACGTGCAGGCCGGGTGTCTGGCCGCCGACCTCGTGCTGGGTGGCGAGCAGGAAGATGCCGACGCACATGAAGGCGACGAGGGTGGCGACCTTGACGATCGCGAACCAGAACTCCATCTCACCGAAGATCTTCACCGAGATCAGGTTCACGGCCAGCACCACGGCGAGGGCGATCAGCGCGAGCACCCACTGGGGGACGCTCGTGAACATGCTCCAGTAGTGCGTGTAGAGCGCGATGGCGGTGATGTCGGCGATGCCGGTGGTCGACCAGTTCAGGAAGTACATCCAGCCGGCGACGTAGGCGCCCTTCTCGCCGAGGAACTCGCGCGCGTACGACACGAACGACCCGGAGGACGGGCGGTACAGGACCAGCTCGCCGAGGGCGCGGACGACGAAGAAGGCGAAGACGCCGCAGACGAGGTAGGCGAGGGCGAGCGCCGGGCCCGCGTTGTGGAGGCGTCCTCCGGCACCCAGGAAGAGGCCGGTGCCGATCGCGCCGCCGATGGCGATCATGTTGACGTGGCGGTGCTTGAGGTCCTTGCTGTAGCCGGCGTCGCCCGCGTCCGCGGGCGTCGCGGTCGCCTGGGGATGGGCGGCGACCCTGGCCGTGTGCACGGTGTCCTTGCTCACGGGTTGTTCCACTCTCTGGTGCGCCCGGGCGTCGTGGCCCGGGTGTCCTTACGGTCATGGCCCGCGGCTCCCGGGTCGGGGCACAGACCAAGGCAGCAGCTTCCCAGAGCGGTCGCGCTCATGCGGTGGCTCACGTCACTTAGCGTTGCTTCTCACACCACGGTCACGGGATCGCCGTCCCGTCCCCGCAACCCCGTGAGGTGTCACAGCACCGGTGTGACAGCGATACTGCTGCCCATGACGATCGAGACCGAGGAGCCGGCCCTCACGGTCGACGAGCTGGCCGCCCGGGCGGGGGTCACGGTGCGGACGGTGCGGTTCTACAGCACCAGAGGTCTGCTGCCGCCGCCGGTCATCGGTCCGCGGCGGGTGGGTCACTACGGTCCGGAGCACCTCGCGCGCCTGGCGCTGATCGAGGAACTGCAACGACAGGGCATGACGCTCGCCGCGATCGAGCGCTATCTGCGGCGGCTGCCGCCGGACCTCGGCCCGCACGATCTCGCCCTGCACCGGGCCGTGGTCGCCTCCTGGGCGCCGGACGCGGTGGAGGCGGTGACGCGGGAGGAGCTGCGGCGGCGGGCCGGGCGGCCGCTGAGCGAGGAGGACGTCGACCGGCTCGTGGCGATGGGCGTGGTCGCGGTCGGCGCCGAGGACGGCGGCGGGGGCGGCGACGGCTCCTACCGCGTCGACTCCGGGCTGCTGCGGCTGGGCGTCCGGCTGCTGGACGTCCCCCTGTCGCAGGAGGCGATCCACGCGGCCCGCACCGTGCTCCTGGACCATGCGCGCGCCGCCGCCCACGAGCTGTCCCGGCTGCTGCGCGAGGAGGTCACGGAACGTGACGCGCGGGCGGTCAAGTCGCTGTCGGCGCACATGCAGCCCCTGGTCGTCCAGGCCCTGCTGACGGCTTTCCAGCGGTCGCTGAAGGAGGAGCTGCGGGAGTGGCTCGGGGAGCCGCCGGCGGACGGCTCCCCGTGACCCGCGGCGGCTCCCTTGCACCGCGGGCGGGTTCCCTGACCCGCGGACGGCTTCACTCACCCGCGGACGGTTTCACTGACCCGCGGACGATTCACCGCGAACGGTTTCACTGACCCGCGGACGGTTTCCCCGACCCGCGGACTGGTCCCCATGACCAGCGGGCAGAAACCCCCTTGCCCGCGGGCGGCAGCCCTGATCCGCGGGCGGCTCCTCCCGACCCGCGGGCGGGTCAGCGCCCGTCCGTGAAGGTCTCCCCCCGCTCGGCCTTCTCCACCAGCAGCGCGGGCGGGGTGAAGCGGTCGCCGTAGCGTTCGGCGAGTTCCCGCGCGCGTGCCACGAAGCCCGGCAGGCCCCCCTCGTAGCCGTTGATGTACTGCAGCACGCCGCCGGTCCAGCCGGGGAAGCCGATGCCGAAGAGGGAGCCGATGTTGGCGTCGGCGACCGACGTCAGGACGCCTTCCTCGAGGAGCCGGACGGTGTCGAGGGCCTCGGAGAAGAGCATGCGCTCCTGCATGTCCTCGAACGGGATCTCCGCGCCCTCCCGCGTGAAGTGCTCCCGCAGGCCCGGCCACAGACCCGCCCGCTTGCCGTCGGCGTAGTCGTAGAAGCCGGCGCCGCCGCTGCGGCCGGTGCGGCCGAACTCGTCGACCATGCGGTCGATGACGGCTTCCGCGGGGTGCCCGGGCCAGGTGCCGCCGGCCTCCTCGACGGCGCGCTTCGACTCGTTGCGGATCTTGCGGGGCAGGGTCAGCGTCAGCTCGTCCATCAGGGACAGGACCTTGGCCGGGTAGCCCGCCTGGGCCGCCGCCTGCTCCACGGACGCGGGCTCGATGCCCTCGCCGACCATGGCGACGCCCTCGTTGATGAAGTGGCCGATCACCCGGGAGGTGAAGAAGCCGCGCGAGTCGTTGACGACGATCGGCGTCTTCTTGATCTGCCGGACGAGGTCGAAGGCGCGCGCGAGCGCCTCGTCGCCGGTGCGCTCGCCCCTGATGATCTCGACGAGCGGCATCTTGTCGACGGGTGAGAAGAAGTGCAGCCCGATGAAGTCGGCCTGGCGCTCGACGCCCTCGGCGAGGACGGTGATGGGGAGGGTGGAGGTGTTGGAGCACAGCAGGGCGTCCGGCGCGACGATCTGCTGGATCTCCTGGAAGACCTTGTGCTTGAGGGAGGTGTCCTCGAACACCGCCTCGATGACGGCGTCGCAGCCGGCGAGGTCCTGCGGATCGGCGGTGGGCGTGATGCGGGCGAGCAGCGCGTCCGCCTTCTCCTGCGTGGTGCGGCCCCGGGAGACGGCCTTGGCGCACAGCTTCTCGGAGTAGCCCTTGCCCTTGACGGCCGCCTCTGGGGAGACGTCCTTCAGGACGACGTCGATGCCGGCGCGGGCGCAGGAGTAGGCGATGCCGGCGCCCATCATCCCGGCGCCGAGGACGGCGACCTTGCGGACCTGGCGGGGCTCGACGCCCTGCGGGCGGTTGGCGCCGGAGTTGACGGCCTGGAGGTCGAAGAAGAAGGCCTGGATCATGTTCTTCGAGGTCTGGCCGGCGGCCAGCTCCACGAAGTAGCGGGCCTCGATGACCTGCGCGGTCTCGAAGTCGACCTGGGCGCCCTCGACGGCCGCGGCGAGGATGTTGCGCGGGGCCGGGTAGGGGGCGCCGTTGGTCTGCTTGCGCAGGGTGGCCGGGAAGGCGGGCAGGTTGGCCGCGAACTTCGGGTTCGACGGGGTGCCGCCGGGGATGCGGTAGCCCGGCTTGTCCCAGGGCTGCTGCGACTCGGGGTTCGCGTCGATGAAGGCGCGGGCCCTGGCGAGCATGTCCTCGGGGGTGGCGGCGACCTCGTGGACCAGGCCGTTCTCCAGGGCGCGCCGCGGGCTGTACTGGGTGCCCTGGAGCAGGACCTTCAGGAGCGCGTCGGCGATGCCCAGCAGGCGTACGGTGCGCACCACGCCGCCGCCTCCGGGGAGCAGGCCGAGGGTGACCTCGGGACAGCCGATCTTGGAGCCGGGCGCGTCGAGGGCGATCCGGTGGTGGCAGGCCAGGGCGAGTTCGTAACCGCCGCCGAGGGCCGCGCCGTTGATGGCGGCGACGACCGGCTTGCCGAGGGTCTCGATGCGGCGCAGGTTGCGCTTGATCTCCAGTCCGCCGTCGAAGAGCTCCTGGGCGGTCTCGGGGGTGACGCGGATCAGGTCGCGCAGGTCTCCGCCGGCGAAGAAGGTCTTCTTCGCGGAGGTGATGATGACGCCCCGGATGCTGTCCTTCTCGGCCTCCAGGCGGTCGGTGATCACCGCCAGGGAGTCGCGGAACGCCTGGTTCATGGTGTTCGCGGACTGGTCGGGGTCGTCCAGGACGAGGGTGACGAGGCCGGTGCGGTCCTGTTCCCAGCGGATGGTGGTGCTCTGTGTCATGACAGGGTCTCCGTTGAAGTCTCGTGGTTCCGCCGGGGTGGTCAGACGCGTTCGACGATCGTCGCGATGCCCATGCCGCCGCCCACGCAGAGGGTGGCGAGGCCGTAGCGCTTGTCCTGGCGCTCCAGTTCGTCGACGAGCGAGCCGAGGATCATGGCGCCGGTGGCGCCGAGGGGGTGGCCGAGGGCGATCGCGCCGCCGTTGACGTTGACCTTGTCCAGGGACAGGCCCATGTCCTTCACGAAGCGCAGGACCACCGCCGCGAAGGCCTCGTTGATCTCGACGAGGTCGATGTCGTCGATGGTCAGACCGGCCTT
The DNA here is from genome assembly GCF_044548445.1 of Streptomyces sp. NPDC052016. Classification (NCBI taxonomy): domain Bacteria; kingdom Bacillati; phylum Actinomycetota; class Actinomycetes; order Kitasatosporales; family Streptomycetaceae; genus Streptomyces; species Streptomyces sp. NPDC052016. Next base: position 170,568 of record NZ_JBIUBX010000010.1, on the reverse strand, counting down.
CGCCAGCGCCTTGCGGGTGGCGGGGGCGGGGCCGGTGAGCATGATGGTCGGCTCGGAGCCGGAGACGGCGGCGGAGACGATCCGCGCGCGCGGGGTGAGGCCGTATCGCTCGCCGACCTCCCGGGAGCCGATCGCGACGAGGGAGGCGCCGTCGACGATGCCGGAGGAGTTGCCCGCGTGGTGGACGTGGTCGATCTTCTCCACCCAGTGGTACTTCTGCAGCGCCACGGCGTCGAAGCCGCCCAGGTCTCCGATGTCGGCGAAGGAGGGCTTCAGCCTGGCGAGGGAGTCGGCGGTGGTGCCGGGGCGCAGGTGCTCGTCGTGGTCGAGGACGACGAGGCCGTTGCGGTCCCTGACCGGTACGACGGAGCGGTCGAAGCGGCCCTCCTTCCAGGCCGTGGCCGCCCGCTCCTGGGACAGGGCCGCGTACTCGTCGACGTCGCGCCGGGAGAAGCCCTCGATGGTGGCGATGAGGTCGGCGCCGATGCCCTGCGGCACGAAGTTGACGGCGAGGTTGGTCATCGGGTCGTTGAACCAGGCGCCGCCGTCGGAGGCCATGGGCACCCGGGACATCGACTCCACGCCGCCCGCGAGGACCAGGTCCTCCCAGCCCGAACGGACCTTGGTGGCGGCCAGGTTGACGGCCTCCAGGCCCGACGCGCAGAAGCGGTTCTCCTGCACGCCCGCCACGGTGTCGGGCAGGCCCGCGGCGATCGCGGCGATCCGCGCGATGTCGGAGCCCTGGTCGCCCACGGGGCCGACGACACCGAGCACGATGTCGTCGATCGCGGCCGGGTCGAGGCCCGGGAAGCGGTCGCGCAGTTCGTGGATGAGGCCGACGACGAGGTCGATCGGCTTCGTTCCGTGCAGGGCGCCGTTCGCCTTGCCGCGACCGCGCGGGGTGCGGATCGCGTCGTACACGTACGCTTCGGTGCTCACTGGCAAGCCTTTCGGAGAGGGTGGGCCGAGCGGGTCAGTCGCCCTGCGGGAGGTCGGTCACGAGGCGGGGTGCGTCCCAGTCGCGGGCCACGCCGGCCGTGTCGGCGCCGGGCCGCGCGGGACCGCTGCGGACGGCCGTGGGGGTCGCGGAGAAGCGGGGAGCGGGGGCGGGCTGGGTGATGCCGCCGTGGTCGGTGAAGGTGCCGCGGGCGGCCAGGTGCGGGTGGTGCGGGGCCTGGCGCAGCGACAGCACGGGGGCCACGCACGCGTCGGAGTCCTCGAAGACGGCCGTCCACTCCTGCCGGGTACGGGACTTGAAACGGGCCGCGACCGCTTCGCGCAGGTCGCCCCAGCGGGTCCAGTCCCTGCGGGCGTCGGCGAAGTCCTCCAGGTCCAGCAGGCGCACGAACTCGTCGTAGAACTGCGGCTCCAGGGCGCCTACGGCCATGTGGCCGCCGTCGGCGGTCTCGTAGGTGCCGTAGTAGGGGCAGCCGCCGTCGAGGAGGTTGGCGCCGCGGCGGTCCTGCCAGCCGCCGGCGGCGAGCATGCCGTGGATCATGGCGGAGAGGTGCGCGGTGCCGTCGACGATGGCGGCGTCGACCACCTGGCCGGTGCCCGTCGCGCGCGCGTGGTGCAGGGCCGCGAGGACGCCGACGACGAGATAGAGGGAGCCGCCGGCGTAGTCGCCGAGGAGGTTGGCGGGGACGGCCGGGGGCGTGTCCGGGGCGCCGATCATGCCGAGAGTGCCGGTGAGGGCGATGTACGCCACGTCGTGACCGGCGCGGTGGGCGAGCGGGCCGTCCTGTCCCCAGCCGGTCATGCGGCCGTAGACCAGGCGGGGGTTGCGGGCGTGGCAGGCCTCGGGGCCGACGCCGAGCCGTTCGGCGACGCCGGGGCGGTTGCCCTCGATCAGCACGTCGGCGCGGGCGGCGAGGTCGAGCACGCGCGCGGGGCCGTCCGGGGACTTGAGGTCGACGATCACCGAACGCTTGTTGCGGTTGGTCACGTCGTGGGCCGGGTCGATCGCGAGGGAGGACCCGCCGGGGCGGTCCACGCGCACGACGTCGGCGCCGAGGTCGGCGAGGAGCATGGCCGCGAACGGGCCGGGGCCGATGCCGGCCAGTTCGACCACGCGCACACCGGTGAGCGGGCCGTGGCCTGCGGTGGCGGCGGTACCCGCCGTGCCTGCCGTTGTCATCCAGCCCCCTCGCTGTGACACAACCGATGTAACACCAGTGATGCTAGGAACGTGTTCCAGTGGACACAAGGCCTGAGCGAGCAAGCGCTTAGCCAGTTTAGGTCGCCCGGCTCTCCCGGTGACCGTCCAGCTCCGCCGTCAGCCGTTTGGGTGCCACGGTCCGGTAGCTCTCCTCCACCCAGTCGCAGAGCAGGTCGGCCGCGGGGGCGCCCTGCCGCTCCAGCGGGATGCTCACCCATCCCGCCCTGCCGAGGCCGTATCCGGCCGGTTCGGCGCCCGGGCAGGACAGTGCGTGGGCGTGGGCCGTCTCGTCCCTGAGCTTGACCGTGACGCCCAGCGGGTGAGTGCCGTCGTCGACCCCGAGGAAGACGAACACCTTCCTGCCGACCTTGGCGACGGTCTCGCCCCACGGGAACTCCTCGGTCGCGCCCGGCAGGCCGAGGGCGAACGCGCGCACTTTCTCCCGCTTTCTCAGGGCGTTCCTGGGTACGGCCACCTGCTGCCTCCGGGCTCGTCGTCGGGCTCCGCACTCCTCACGCTAGCCTCAGCCACCGACAGCGGCGCGTGCTGCGGGACCAAGGGGTGTCATGAGCAGGCTGAAAAGGACGGATCGTCCGTACGACATCGTGCTCTTCGGAGCCACCGGCTTCGTCGGGACGCTCACCGCGGAGTACCTCGCGGCCCACGCGCCCGAGGACCTGCGCTGGGCGATCGCCGGCCGGGACGAGACCGGGCTGCGGCGGCTGCGGGACCGGCTGCCCGGCGGCGCACGGCCCGGGGTGCTGCGGGCCGAGGTGTCGGACACTGCGTCGCTGCGCGCCCTCGCCGAGCAGGCGCGCGTGGTGGCGACGACGGTCGGGCCCTACGTGCGCTACGGCGAGGAGCTGGTGGCCGCCTGCGCCGACGCCGGCGCCGACTACCTCGACCTCACGGGTGAACCGGAGTTCGTGGACCTGACGTACGTCCGGCACGACGCCCGCGCGCGGGAGACGGGCGCGCGCCTGGTGCACGCGTGCGGGTTCGACTCCGTCCCGCACGACCTGGGCGTGTACTTCACCGTCCGGCAGTTGCCGGAGGGTGTGCCGCTGACCGTGGACGGCTTCGTGACGGCCGACGCCGCCTTCTCGGGCGGCACGTTCGCGTCCGCGCTCGGCCAGTTCGCCCGGGGCCGGCAGATGGCGGCCGCCGCGCGGGAACGCCGCCGGCACGAGCCACGGCTGATGGGCCGCCGGGCCACGGCACCGCTCGGGACGCCCCGGTTCGCGCCGGAGGTCGGTGCGTGGGCGCTGCCCCTGCCGACCATCGACCCGCAGATCGTGCGCCGGTCCGCGAAGGCGCTGGAGCGCTACGGCCCCGACTTCCGCTACCGCCACTACGCCGCCGTACGGCGGCTGCCGGTCGCCGTGGGCGGCACCGCGGCCGTCGGGGCGCTGTTCGCCGCCGCCCAACTGCCGCCCGCCCGGCGCTGGCTGTCGGACCGGCTGAAGCCCGGCGAGGGGCCGAGCGCCGAGAAGCGGGCGCGCAGTTGGTTCTCGGTCCGGTTCGTGGGCGAGGGCGGTGGCCGGCGCGTGTTCACGGAGGTCTCGGGCGGCGACCCCGGCTACGACGAGACGGCGAAGATGTTCGCCGAGGCGGCGCTCGCCCTGGCCTTCGACGACCTTCCGGAGACCGCCGGCCAGGTCACGACGGCGGTGGCGATGGGCGACGCGCTGACCGGACGGCTGCGCGCGGCGGGCATCGGCTTCCGGGTGGCCGCCCGCCGCTGACCGGTACCGCCCCGCGTCGGACCGGCCCGCGGTCCGTCGGGCCGGTCCCCGTGCCTCGGGCCGGCCCGCGGTGCGTCGGGCCGGGGTACCGGTGCGTCAGACGGGGGCCCGCCTGCCCCTCACCAGGCCACGAGTGCGTCGGACCGGCCCACCTTGGCTCAGACCGGCCACTCCACCAGCGTGTAGACCATCCCGGCGATCCAGCCCAGCCCGGCCAGGACGGCGAGGATCAGCGCGGCGTTCACGGCGCGCTCGACGGGACGGTCGGGGTCGGCGAGGGGCTTCGGGGAGCGGTGCGTCGTCATGCGGGTCAGCCTGCCGGGCGGCGGTCGCGCTCACATCCGTACGGGTACTCAGACAACGTACTCAGGCGGCGTACTCAAACGACCAGTTCGGACCCGTGCGGCCCGTGGCCGGGCCGCGTCCTGACCCCCCGTTCGAGACGTGCCACCCCACTCCCCCGGACCCGCGCGGGAACCTTCGCCACCACACCGTGGAGCCTCGCGGCGGGTCGTCGATCCGCGATTCGGAGTACCGAAGGATCGGTCAGGGGCGGGTCGTCGCCTCCTGAAGCGCCCGGCGGCACAGCGCGTCCGCCCTGCGGGTCGTCTCCGGCAGGCGGAACTGCGGGGTGAGGGCGAGGGTGTGGGCACAGGCGTTGTCCAGGCTCACCCGATGGCCGACGGACACGAACACCGGCTTCACGCCCCGACGGGTCCGCAGGGCGCGGCCCACCTCCTCGGTGCCCGCCAGCAGCGGTGAGGTGGATCCGCGCGGGGCGTCGGGGTCGTCGTAGGTGAAGGTGAAGGGGTTCTTCGCGACGCCGATCGTGGGCAGGCCGGTGAGGACCCCGAGATGGCTGGCGAGGCCGAAGCGGCGGGGGTGGGCGAGGCCGTAGCCGTCGCAGACGATCAGGCCGGGCGGGCAGGGCAGGGCCTCGAGGGCGGCCAGGACGGTGGGGATCTCCCGGAAGGCGAGCAGGCCGGGCACGTACGGGAAGGAGATCCGCCCGACGGCCGTGGCCTCGGCGACGACGTCGAGGCTGCCCGCGTCCAGCACCACGGCCGCCGCCGCCACGACGTCGCGCTCGTCGTCGTAGGCGACGTCCACCCCCGTCACCCGCCCGGTGCCGGGCGGGGGTCCGGGTTCGTCGAGCACCACCTCGGCCCGCAGCTCGTCCTGGACGGCTCGGGCCTCTTCCTCGTCCGCGGGCCAGCCCGCCGGAATGTCTACGGTCGTCATGGTGGTGACGAGCGTACGCATCACGGGGGCCGGCCCGCGATCCTGTTCCGGTGCGGCCGCGTCAGCCCTTGCCGAGCGCCCGCTGCAGCTGGCTCTTGTTCATGTCCGAACGACCGTGGATGTTGCGGCGCTTGGCCTCCTCGTACAGCTGGTCGTACGTGGGCCCCTGCGAGCCCTTGCCGGACCGCTGGCCGCCGCGCTTGCCGGACGACATGTCCTTCGTGGAGGTGCGGCTGGCGGTCTTCGACTCACCGGACCGGGCGCGTTCCTTGTTCACCGTCCGAGCGGCGATCTCCTTCGCCCGCTCGGTGCTCTCCCCCCGGTCCTGCGCACTCTCCTTGATGTGCTCGTACTGGCGCTCCCGCTTGGGGCTGGAACCGCGTGGCATGTGCGCTCACTCCTTTCGCCTGCACCCGACGGGTACCCCGAAACGGCGCTTCGAGCGGCTCAACTCTCCAGCCGCGCCACCCTCCCCTGTTCACCGGCGGCCCAGCACGCCAGGTCGGGGGTGCAGTCGACGGTGTCGTACGAGCCGGTGTCGACCGTGCGCCAGGTGCGGCCGGCGTCGGTGGTCAGGTCCGTGCCGGTCGGGCCGACCGCGAGGGCGGCGGTGCGGCTGTGCGGCAGCCAGGCGACGCCGGAGCGGTAGGCGGGCGGGGATGTGGCGCTGGACCGCCAGGTCCGGCCCGCGTCGCCGGTCACGGCGGCGGCCCGCGGCGACGGCTGGTCCGGGCGGTAGTCGCCGCCGACCGCGAGGCCGTGGGCGCGGTCGTGGAAGGCGAGGGCGAAGACCCCGCGCGCGGGATCGCCCGCGGGGATCGGGGCGTCGGTGGCCGTCCAGGTCAGTCCGCGGTCGGAGGAGTGCAGTACGCGCGCGCGTGCGGCGCCGCCGGTGGCCAGCCAGACGTCGTGGGAGCCGGCGGAGACCAGGCACTGGCCACCGGCGGCGAACCCGGCCTCGCCGTCCAGGGCGGGCGGCATGCCGTCGTCGGGCAGCACCGTCCAGGAGCGGCCGCCGTCGCTGGTCGACAGGATGCGGAACCTCCCGTCGACCGGGTCGCTCATCGCGAGGCCGTGGCGGCGGTCGAAGAAGGTGAGGCAGTCGTAGAAGGCCCGTGCGTCGGTGTTGCGGAAGGACTCCGTCCAGGTCGCGCCGCCGTCCTCGGTGCGGTACACGCGGGAGGCCTCGCCCTCGCCGATGGCCAGCACCACGGCGCGCCACGCGTCGAACGCCTCGACGTCCCGGAACTGCAGTGCGGCGGCGCCGGGCGGTGAGACGTTGCGCCAGCTCCCGCCGCCGTCGGTGGTGCGCAGCACGGTGCCCTGGCTGCCGGCCACCCAGGCGGTCCTCCGGTCGACCGCGGCCAGGCCGCGGAAGCGCACGGAGGGGGTGCCGGTGTCCTTGAGAGCCCACGCGGGGCCGTGCGCCCCTGCGGGGCCGTGCGCCGACGCGGTGGCGTCGTCCCGCGCCTGGGCGGGTGCCGCGGTCAGGACGGCCAGCGCCGCCGCACAGGCCGCTGCGGCGGCCGCCGCCCTCCGCCCCCCGCGTCGCGCCCGTGCCGATCCCACCGTGCGTCGCGTCTTCCCCAAGCGCCTCATGGCGGGCGAAGCTAGCCCAGGCCCGCGATGCCGTCCAGAGGACCTCCGGCGCCTCAACCGCCCTGTGGGGCACGGGAGGAGAAGTGAGTCACTCCCGTGCATGAAAGGCGGTGACCGAGGTCACTCGCATTGCGTGTGCACGGATCGGCCGGTTCCGGCGTCTCTTCCAGTGTCCGGCCCCACCGCCCGGAAGTTCGTCCCGCCGTCACGAGGGAGCAAGGCGTTGTCCACCGTCATCGAGCAGCCCGTTGAGGCCCGCCTGGTCGCCGCCGCGCCTCGGATGCAGAGCATCCCCGCCACGCTGCACTACGACCGGCGTGATCCCTTCGCCGTCCGCATGACCTTCCCGGCCCCGGCCACCCTGGAAGGCGTGGAGGTGTGCTGGACCTTCGCCCGCGAGCTGCTCTCCGGGGGGCTGCACGAGGCGGAGGGACACGGCGACGTCCGCGTCCGCCCCTACGGCTACGGCCGTACGGTGCTGGAGTTCCACGCGCCCGAGGGGACCGCGATCGTGCACGTGCACTCGGAGGAGATCCGGCGCTTCCTGCGGGCCACCAGCGAGCTGGTGCCGGCCGGTCTGGAGCACCTCCAGCTCGACCTAGACCACGACCTGGCGGAGCTGATGCGGGACGCCTGACCTTTAATGCGTTGACAGCCCTTCCTCGCCCTCCTACGGTGTAGAACGCTTCTGTTGCCGCCGATTGGAGAAGGACGTTGCTCGTCTGAGGTCCTGAGACACCGCACCACACCCGTCAGGTGTGGATGCCGCGTGCGACCTCGGCGCTCGAGCCGTCCTTGCGGAGCAGGGGCTTTCCCATGGGTTCGCTCTCCCGTGGATCCGCCTCTCCCTTGGATCCGCCGTTCCCGGCGACGCACGGACCTGTCCGTGACCCCCGGCTCGCCCGATCCCACGATGGTCGCCCCCTCCGGTGTCTCGATACGCGTTGCCCTTGACCGCACACGCAACCGCGAGGCCCGCTTGTCCATTTCGATCACCTGTTCCTCCCTCTCCTTCGCCTGGCCGGACGGCACCTCCGTCTTCGAGGGACTCGACGTCGCCTTCGGCCCCGGCCGCACCGGACTCGTCGGCGTCAACGGCTCCGGCAAGTCCACCTTGTTGAAGCTGATCGCCGGGGAACTCGGCCCCACCGACGGCACCGTGCGCGTCGCCGGCGAGGTCGGCCACCTCCCGCAGAACGTCACCCTCGACACCTCCCTCCGCGTCGACGAGGCCCTCGGCATCGCCGGCCGGCGGGCCGCGCTGCACGCGATCGAGGCGGGTGACGTGTCCGAGGAGCACTTCGAGACGCTCGGCGACGACTGGGACGTCGAGGAACGCGCCCTCGCCACCCTCGGCGAGCTCGGACTCGGCCACGTCGACCTCGACCGCACCATCGGCGAGGTGTCGGGCGGCGAGTCGGTGCTGCTGCGGCTGGCCGCGCTGCTGCTGCGCCGCCCGGACGTCCTGCTGCTCGACGAGCCCACCAACAACCTCGACCTCCACGCCCGTCGCCGGCTGTACACGGCCGTCGCGTCCTGGCCGGGCGTGATGGTCGTGGTCAGCCACGACCGGGAACTGCTGGAACACGTCGACCAGATCGCCGACCTGCGCGCCGGGGAGGTCACCTGGTACGGCGGCAACTTCTCCGCCTACGAGGAGGCACTCGCCATCGAGCAGGAGGCCGCCGAGCGCATGGTGCGCGTCGCGGAGGCCGACCTGCGCAAGCAGAAACGCGACCTGGCCGACGCCCATCTCAAGCTGGCCCGCCGCAAGCGGTACGGGCAGAAGATGTGGGACAGCAAGCGCGAACCGAAGATCATCATGGGGGCGCGCAAGCGCGCGGCACAGGAGTCCGCGGGCAAGCACCGCGTCATGCACGAGGAGAAGCTCGCCGAGGCCAAGGAGCGTCTCGACGAGGCGGTGGAGGCCGTACGGGACGACGACGAGATCCGCGTCGACCTGCCGTACACGGCCGTACCGCCGGGCCGTGACGTCCTCACGCTCCAGGACCTGCAACTGGCGTACGGCGCGCGCGTGGAGGGCGGTTTCGACCTGCGCGGGCCGGAGCGGGTCGCGCTGGTCGGGCGCAACGGGGCGGGCAAGACGACACTGCTGCGCACCATCGCCGGGGAGCTGGCGCCGGTGGCGGGCGAGGCACGCGCGCACGTGCCGCTGCGGTTCCTGCCGCAACGGCTGGACGTCCTCGACGGCGAGCTGACCGTCGCCGAGAACGTCGCCCGGTTCGCGCCCGGCGCCACCAACAACCGGGTCCGCGCCCGGCTGGCCCGCTTCCTGTTCCGCGGCGCCCGCGCCGACCAGAAGGCGGCGACGCTGTCCGGCGGCGAGCGGTTCCGGGCCACCCTGGCGGCCCTGATGCTGGCCGAGCCCGCGCCGCAGCTGCTGATGCTCGACGAGCCGACGAACAACCTCGACATGGCGAGCGTCCGGCAGCTCACGACGGCCCTGGCGTCGTACGAGGGGGCGCTGATCGTGGCCAGCCACGACCTGCCGTTCCTGGAGTCCATCGGCATCACCCGGTGGCTGCTGCTGGACCGGCGGTTGCGGGAGACCTCGGCGGAGGAGGTGGCGGACCCGGCCTGACCCGCGGGGCCCGGGAGTGGCAGGGCCGGCCGCGAGGGTTTTGTCCTCGTGGACCGGCCCTGCATGATGGCTGACCGGCGCCGTGTCAGGGGCGCCGGTCAGGGTCCGCCCTGAGCCACCACCGATTCGGAGACCTGGACGTGCCCAGCAAGAAGGCCCTCATCCGCCGCCCCAGCCCGCGCCTCGCCGAAGGTCTGGTGACGCACCTGGAGCGGGAGAAGGTCGACGTCGGGCGCGCCCTCGAGCAGTGGGAGGCCTACGTCGAGGCCCTGCGCACGCACGGCTGGGAGACCGTCGAGGTCGACCCCGCCGACGACTGCCCGGACTCCGTGTTCGTCGAGGACACGGTGGTGATGTACAAGAACGTCGCCCTGATCGCGCGGCCGGGCGCCGAGTCCCGGCGGGACGAGACCGCCGGCGTCGAGGAGGCCGTCGCCCGTCTGGGCTGTTCGGTGAACTGGATCTGGGAGCCGGGCACCCTGGACGGCGGGGACGTCCTGAAGATCGGCGACACGATCTACGTCGGCCGGGGCGGCCGCACCAACGCGGCCGGGGTGCAGCAGGTGCGGGAGGCCTTCGAGCCGCTGGGGGCGCGGGTCGTGGCGGTACCGGTGAGCAAGGTGCTGCATCTGAAGTCGGCGGTGACCGCGCTGCCCGACGGCACGGTGATCGGCCACATCCCGAAGGTGGACCGGCCGGCGCTGTTCCCGCGGTTCCTGTCGGTGCCCGAGGAGGCCGGCGCCCATGTGGTGCTGCTGGGCGGCCCCGCACTGCTGATGGCGGCGAGCGCGCCGAGGACGGCCGACCTGCTCACCGATCTCGGGTACGAGCCCGTCGTGGTCGACATCGGCGAGTTCGAGAAGCTCGAGGGGTGTGTGACATGCCTCTCGGTGCGCCTGCGGGAGCTGTACTCCTGACCGGGCCGACCCCATTCCGCTCTCAGCCCCGGGACCTGCGGATCCCGGGGCTGTTCCGCACGCCCGTGAATCTCTTGGGGGATGACCCGAACGGCGGCTGATCAGCGATCCTTACGGCGCTCTTAACCTACGGCTTCGTAACCTACGGACTCGTAGCCTACGATCCCGTAAGTTCCGGCACCGCCTGCCGGACGGTTACCGCTCTGCATCACGTCCCCTGGAGTACCCGTGACGATCACTTCCCCGCACCTCGGCAGCCCCTCCGTCTGGACCGACGCCAAGCTGCTGTACGCCCTGGAGGAAGTGGTGGAGACGGAACTGAACAGGCATCTGAAGGTTGCCAAGGACTGGATGCCCCACGAGTACGTCCCCTGGAGCGACGCCCGCAACTTCCCCGGCTTCTTCGAGGACGGCGAGGCCTGGGAGAAGGAGCAGTCGCAGGTCACCGAGATCGGCCGGATCGCGCTGGTGGTGAACCTCCTGACGGAGGACAACCTCCCCAGCTACCACCACGAGATCGCCACCCTCTTCGGCCGGGACGGCGCCTGGGGCACCTGGGTGCACCGCTGGACCGCGGAGGAGGGCCGGCACGGCATCGTGATGCGCGACTACCTGCTCGCCTCGCGCGCGGTGGACCCGGACAAGCTGGAGCAGTTCCGGATGGCCCACATGAGCGAGGGCTTCGAGTCGGACAACCGGCACTCGATGCTGCACTCGGTCGCCTACGTCGCCTTCCAGGAGCTCGCCACCCGCATCTCGCACCGCAACACCGGCCACCAGTCCGGCGACCCGGTCTGCGACCGCATGCTGGCGCGCATCGCGACCGACGAGAACCTGCACATGGTCTTCTACCGCAACCTCCTCAAGGCGGCCTTCGAGCTCGCCCCCGACCTCACCATGCAGGCCGTGCGCGACGTCGTCGTGAACTTCCGCATGCCCGGCCACGGCATGCCCGGCTTCGAGCGGGCCGCGGCGCAGATGGCGATCGGCGAGGTCTACAACCTGCGCATCCACCACGACGACGTCCTCCAGCCCGTGCTGCGCCACCTGAAGGTCATGGACATCGACGGCCTCGGCGCCGAGGGACGGCAGGCGCAGGAGGAACTCGGCCTGTTCTTGGGCGGCCTGGACGCGGAGGCCGCCAAGTTCGACGAGAAGCTGGCCGCGCGCAAGGCGCGGATGGCGGCGCGGGCCGGCGGCTGACCCGGCCCCGTCCGCCCGGCCGACGGCTCGCACGGGGAACCGATTTCCCGGTGCGGGCCGTTCGCGGCCTGCGGCATCATGCCGCCATGCACTACAGCCACACGGTCCAGCAGGCGCTCGGTTTCCTGCTCGGTCTGACCGACGAGGACACGGCCGGGCGGATCAGGGAGCGCATCGGCCTGCCCGCGCCCGCACCGGAGAGCCCCGCGGAGACCCGGCGCAGGATGTACCGCGTCTGGTCGTGGCCGCGGGTGCCGGCCTCCCTGCCGCTGTGGATCCTGCAGGAGGACGATCCCGAGCTGAACGCCGTCGTGTGGTACCACATCGGCCTCGACGCCGGCCTGCGCCGGGCCGTCGCCCGCGGGATCCCCTTCGGACCGGGCCGCACCGAACCCGTGCCGGTGAAACGCGACCTGCCGGGCGAGGAACCCGAGGTCCCCGAGAGCTACGTCCGCCACGGCCTCGTCGGCGCACTGCGCGCGACGACCGGCATGGCCGCCGGCCGCGCCGCCGCGTCCATGGTCCTGACCCCGGCCGACTGGCACACCGTCACCGAGGCCGACGCCGAACGCCCTCTGCCCGGCTACGCGCGCTGGGCGCTGTCGGTACGTCCCGACTGCCCGCCCGCGCTGCGCGCGCAGTTCGGCTCGCACCCCAAGTTCGCCCACCGGGTGCGCCAGGCGGGTGTACTCGCCGGCCCGGCCGCGTATGCGACGGACCACGGCCCCGCCGCCGGCGTCCTCGAGGTCCTGGCCATGGGTCGTCTGATGTTCCCCACGCGGATCGGCGAGGCCGAGGACGCCCTGCGGCCGCTGGTGCGCCACCACTTGGGCGACGACGAGGAGGCCTGGGCGGTGCTGGCGCAGATCGTCGGCACGTTCCACGGGACCGCGCCCGAGCTGGTGGTGGCCGCGGGCGCCATCGCCTGAGAGCCGCCTCGGGGAGGGGGCGGGGCGGCTGGATTCGAACCAGCGTGTTCTGGTTTTGGAGACCGGTGCGCCTGCCTCTGCGCTACGACCCCGCCCTTGCGGCTCAGCGTAATGCCTTGGCCCGTTGTCAGCAGGGCCTGGTACTCATGAGGCACTGGGGAAGAGCACGGCACGGGGGGCCTGACATGGGGTACGGGGAGCGGGAGCGACGGCGTCCGCCGGTGGTGGACCTCGCCGACCGCCGGGCGCTGGAGGCGTACCGGCCGGCCGTTCCGGCGGTCGTGGAGGAGGCGAGGCGGCTCAAGGAGGCCGCGCTGCTGGACTTCGGGCTGACCGAGTCGGCGGTGGCGTCCTGGCTGTACGCCAAGTGCCATCACCAGATCCCGACGACGGCGGTGGACACGGCGGCCGTGGTCGCCTCCGGCGACGGCACCTGCCTGCTGCTGTACAACCCCGACTTCTTCGTCGGACTGGGCCTGGCGGGCGTGAAGTTCGTCCTCTTCCACGAGGCCCGCCACCTCGTGCACCGGCATCTGCTCGCCGACCCGGAGCTGCGCGACGACCCGGTGTTCACCCTGGCCGCCGAGGTCTCCATCAACCACGTGGCCCTGGTGCGGCTCGGCCGCGAGGACCTCCCCCTGCTGGACGGCCGGCCCACGGGCGTCGACCCCCGCCGGATCTACGACGCCTACGTCGAGGACCTGACGACCCACGGCCTCGAGCCGGTGGCGTACGAGACGTTCACCGAGACGGACACGCGGGTGTACGGCGAGCTGAGGCGGATGCACCACCCGCCCGTCCCCGACGAGCGGCTGTGCCTGCACCTGGTGGAGGACGGTGTCCCCGCCGACCAGGAGACCGTCGACGCGGTGACGTCCTCCGCACTGCTCAACTCCCTGCTGGCGGCCCGGCGCGGACACGCCGGCGCGGAGCGCGAACTGCTGGACCTCATGGGGCGCACCGAGGAGGGCTCGGCGCGGGCCGCCCGCCTGTGGGGCAACCTGGGCGCCGGGGCGCTCCGGGGAGAGACCACCCGCACGCGGACCGTCGACTGGTGGCAGCGCTGGCTGGTCGACGTGCTCGGCTCGAAACTCCGCGACGGCGAGCGGCTGGTGTATCCGAAGAAGCGCGGCGCGCTGCTCGCGGCCCTCGGCCAGGACCCGATGCTGGCGCGCCGCGGCCCGGTCCGCGAGAAGGTCCTGGTGATCGCCTACGACACGTCGGGCTCGATGCCCGACCGGGTGATCCGCTGGCTCACCGACCTGGTCGGCCGGATCGACGGCGTGGAGGCGCACTGGCTGTCCTTCGACGCCGTGGTGATGCCCTTTCGGCCGGGCGAACGGGTCTACGGCGGGGGCGGCACCAGCTTCCGGGCGGTCGCGGACTACGTGGAAGGCCGCACGGACGTGAACGGCCGCCGGTGCGAGGTGACTCCGGACGCGGTCGTCGTCCTCACCGACGGGTACGCGCCGCCGATCACACCCGCCGAGCCGGACACATGGATCTGGCTGATCACGGAGGGCGGCAGCGAGTGGCCCGAGACGCACACCCCGGCGATGGCCTGCCATCGGGTGACCACGGCATCGCGGTGAAGGAAGACGACGGCACGGGAACCAGCGGGGGACGGGGAGATGAGCACGCGGGCACAACGCTCCGCCGGCACGGGTGACCACGGCGGCACCGCCGAGGTCGACCGGCTGGAGGCCTTTATCGACGCCATGATCGACCTCGGGCAGACCGGGCAGGTCTTCGGCGAGCACGGCATCGGCAAGACGGCGACGTTCTTCTCCTACGTCGCGCGCTCCCGTCCGGACACCACGCTGGTGTACGTTCCGGCGGCGAACCTGACCCCGGACGACCTGCTGGTCAACGCGCCGGTGCGCGACCCGCACTCCGGCGAGCTGGTGCTGCGGCAGCTGGTGATGAGCCAGTTGAAGCCGGGACGGCCGTTCGTGCTGCTCATCGACGACTCCCTGCAGGCCGGGGACACCATCCAGTCGCAGCTGATGCAGATCGCCTGCAACTGGACGCTCGGCGAGCACGACCTGCGCGCCCTGGGCTGCGTCGGGGTCTTCCTCACCGACAACGAGTCCCTCGCGGAGACCTCGGCCCGGCGCGGCGACCTGGCGCTCCTGGACCGCATGGTGACGATGCGGATCACGGCGAACGACACCTCCTGGCGCCGGCATCTGGCCGCCAAGTACCGCCCGTGGGACCTGCGTCCGGTGTTCTCTTTGTGGGCGTCGCTCTCCCCGGCGCTGCGCGAGCTGCTCTCCCCGCGCACGCTCGACCACGTCCTGGCCAACGCCCGTGAAGGTTTCCCGCTGCGCTGGGGCCTGCCCCTGGTCGACGGCGAGCGGCTGCGGCTGGCCGAGCCCGGCCGGGACGGCAGACCGGGCCACCACCGCACCGCCGAGATCCTCGACCGGATCGCCCAGGCCCTGGGCGTGCCCAACCCGGCCACGGTTCCCGACCCGGTGCGGCAGGTGGTGCGGGCGGCGCTGCGCAACCGCTGGACGGTGCTCCTGCAGGGCCCGCCCGGGTGCGGCAAGACGGAGCTGGTGCGCGAGACGGTCCGGGAGGGGCTGGGCCGGGACGCCCTGTACTTCTCGCTGCCGGTGACCAACGTCGAGGACCTCTGCGCGCCGGTGCCGTCGGCGGACGGCACCCTGGACAACCTGCTCGCCGCGAAGTTCACCGGGCCGGAGCCCAAGGCGATCGTGTGGGACGAGTACAACCGGCCCAAGGACAAGGCCGCGTTCGCGAAGCTGATGGAGATCACCCAGGAGTGGTCCCTGGCCGGGCGGCGCATCGAGAACCTGCGGGCGCAGATAGCCGTGCAGAACCCGCCGTACCACCTGGGCCGCAAGCTGCTGGTCTCGCGGAACAACATCGCGCAGGCGACCCGCTTCACGGCCTCGCTGGAGGTGGCGCCGGAGGACATCCCAGCCAACGAGTGGCTGCTCGCCCGGTACGGGACGGACGCCGAGACGGTGCTGGAGTGGTGGAAGCACGACATCGACGAGGAGGGCCGCGCCTGGATCACCAAGCGCACCCTGGAGCGGCTGATCAAGCTCCACCGGCGGGGCCTGCCGCTGGAGATGGCGACGGTCTACCTCGGCGACGGCGAGTACGCGCCCGTGCCGCTGTCCGCCCTGATCGACCGGCTGCGGGGCCGCCCGGTGACGGGGCTGCGCGAACTCGCCCGGGACGTGGACGTGTGGGAGGACCGGCTGCGCCGCGCCGCCGAGCGGTCCGCGGAGGGCGGCAACGACAGCGACGTGGTCCACCAGATCCTCGCCAACGCGGAGCTGTCCCAGCTGAAGAAGCACCGCGGGGTGGTGACGCGCCTGGTGGCTCTTCTGCCGGCGAAGCTGCGGGCGACGTATCTGGTAGGGGCGTCGGAGCAGCAGCAGAAATTCTGGACGGGGGTGTTCACCGGGATGCGGCGGTAGGGGAAGCCCGCCCGGGCCGGACCGTGGTTCAGTCCTCGTGGCGTGGTGGGCCGTCCGGTGCCGTGCGGTGGACGCTGCGCACGGCTGCCACGTCGGCGGGCACGGTCGGCGGGGGGATGTGGGCGCTGCGGGCCGTCAGACGGCGTTTCACGCTGGCGGCGATGCCCGAGCCGAGGACGAAACGGGTGGGGGTGGTGGCGCGGGGCGCGTGGTCCAGGAGGCGGTGGGCCTCGCGGCTGCGCAGGCCCGTGTGGCGCAGGACCAGGTGGCGGAGCCGGTGGTCGCCGGCCGCCAGCGCCTGCCCGATGGTCTCGGCGGCCGCCAGGTCGATCCGGTTGTCGGCCGCGCCGAGCACCGCCGCGGCCCGGACCCGGCCGAGATCCAGCAGGGTGACGCCGGCCGTGGTGGCCGCGACGGCCAGCCGGGCCGCGGCGGCCGGTCCGATGCCGTTGCTGGCGACCGACAGACGGTCGAGCCGACCGTGCGGCGCCCGTTCCAGCGCGGTGGCGAGACGCAGGGCGCCGGCGTCGCCCAGCCGGGCGGCGGAGACGTACAGTTCGTCGATCGCCCCGGCGGCGATCACCTCGGCGAGGGCGTCCGCGCCCGCCTCGCCCAGCGGGTTGCCGCCGGCGAAGAGGCGCTCGACGCGCCGCCCGGTGCCGGCGGCGGCCAGCAGCGCGTCGGCGAGGACGGCGACGCCGGCCGGGTCGAGGCCCGTCTGGACCAGGTCGAGGGTGCGCAGGGTGCGGGCGGAATCGACGAGTTCGGCGGCCGCCCGGCCTCCCCCGCCGCCCAGCGGGTTGCGTTTGAGCCACACACCGGTCACGACCTGCGGCGAGGCGCGCAGCTGGTCGGCGATGCGACAGGCGCCGCCCGCGGTGATGCCGTTGCAGCCGAGGTAGAGCGTCTCGACCGGCGCGTCGGTGCCCGCCACCGCGGCGGCGCCCTCGTCGCCGAGGGCGTCCGTCCAGCAGCAGGTGCCGTACGGGCGCGGGGCCGTCGGCCAGAGCCTCGGCGACGAGAGCGGCCCCCTCCGCGCCCAGCCCCTGCTTGCACAGGTCGAGACGTCCGTCGGGCAACGCCGTGCCCGCGGCGAAGTCCAGCCGCTCCCCCGCCGGGCGGCCGGCCCGCAGCCAGGCGAGGAGCGGGGCGAGGTCGGCCAGGGGGCGCGGCACGACGTGCGGCACGCCGGCGAAGCCGGGCGACTGCGCCCGCGGGTCCGGCCGCGTCCCCGGTCCGGGTTCCCCGGTCACCACTCCGCCTCCCGGTAGTCCTTCAGGAACACGCCCGACACCGGGTCACCGGCCTCGCCGCGCACGATCGGGTCGTAGACGCGGGCCGCCCCGTCCACGACGTCCAGCGGGGTGCGGAAGCCGGCCGCGGCCATCCGGGCCTTCTTGGGCGCCGGGTTCTCGTCCGTGATCCAGCCGGTGTCGACGGCGCACATGTGGACGCCCCGCTCGGCGAGTTCGGCGGCGCTGGTGCGGGTGAGCATGTTCAGGGCGGCCTTGGCCATGTTGGTGTGCGGGTGGCCGGGCATCTTCTGGCGCACCGCGAAACGGCCCTCGACGGCGGTGACGTTGACGACGTAGCGGCGCGGGTGCGGGGAGGCGAGGAGCAGCGGCAGCAGCCGGTCGCACAGCAGGGCCGGGGCGAGGGCGTTGACGAGCTGCGTCTCCAGGACCTCCGCCGGGTCGAGGGCGCCGAGCCGGGCCGACCAGGAGTTCTCCGGGGAGGGGTCGGGCAGCAGTCCCGCCTCGTCGGCCTCGCGCAGCGCGGCGGGCAGGGCGGAGACGGAGCCCCCGAGTCCCTCCAGCATCCGCATCGGCGTGAAGCCGGGCGCCCGGCGTGCCCTCCCGGGCAGGGCGTCGTACTCGCGGGAGGCCAGCAGGGCGTACGACTCGGGTGGGCGGCGTACCGTCTGGGCCGCGTTGTTGACCAGGACGTCGAGCGGCTCGCCCTCCGCGCGCAGCTCCTCGCACAGGCCCAGCACCTGGCGGGGGTCGCGCAGGTCGACGGCGAGGACGGTGAGCCGGTCGAGCCACGCGCCGCTGCCCGGCGCCGCGCGGAAACGGCGCACGGTGTCGTGCGGGAAGCGGGAGGTGACGAGGACCTCCGCGCCGTCCCGCAGCATCATCAGCGCCAGCTGGAAACCGATCTTCACCCGGCCGCCGGTCAGCAGGACCCGCCGGCCGCTCAGGTCGGTGCTCAGGGCGCGGCGGGCGGTGTTGTCGGCGGCGCAGGCCGGGCAGAGCCGGTGGTAGAAGGCGTCGACCTGTCGATAGGGCGACTTGCAGACATAGCACGTGCGCGGTCGCCGGAAAACGCCGGCGCCGCCGGTCCCGGCCTCGGGCAGGGGCGCGTCCTCGCGCCGGTCCAGGGCGCCGGTCGCGGTCGCGGCCATCGCGGCGGCGTCCGCGGCCGAGGCCTCGGCGCCCCGCGCCTTGCGCCGCCGCAGCCGTCCGTCCCGCGCGAAGGACGCGGCGACCTGCTCGGCCCTCAGCCGCAGGGGATCGTCGACGGGCAGCGCGCGCAGCCTGCCCACGAGGTCGTGGAAGACGGCCAGCTCGGCCTCGGAGACTTGCTCGGTCACCATCGCGACGACCGGCTCCGCCTCGGAGACCCGCTCGGCCACCGGCCCGACGGCCGCCCCCGCCTCCGAGCCCCGCTCGGTCACCGGCCCGACGACCGGCTCCGCCTCGGAGACCCGCTCGGTGACCGGCCCGACGACCGGCTCCGCCTCGGAGACCCGCTCGGTGACCGGCCCGACGACCGGCTCCGCCTCGGGGACCTGCTCGGTCACCGTCGCGACGACCGGCTCCGCCTCGGAGACCCGCTCGCTGACCGACCCGACGGCCGCCCCCGCCTCCGAGCCCCGCTCGGTGACCGGCCCGACGACCGGCTCCGCCTCGGAGACCTGCTCGGTCACCGTCGCGACGACCGGCTCCGCCTCGGAGACCCGCTCGCTGACCGACCCGACGGCCGCCCCCGCCTCCCAGCCCCGCTCGGTGACCGGCCCGACGACCGGCTCCGCCTCCGAGCCCCGCTCGCTGACCGACCCGACGGCCGCCCCCGCCTCCGAGACCCGCTCGCTGACCGACCCGACGGCCGCCCCCGCCTCCGAGCCCCGCTCGGCCACCGGCCCGACGGCCGCCCCCGCGCCCGTCCCGGTGATGTCCTCGCCCATCCGTGTCCGCCCCGACCTGCCCGCCCCGTGCTCGCCGTGCCGTGGTCCCGACCGGATTCGAACCGGCGTGACCGCCCTGAGAAGGCGGCGAGTCTGCCTCTGCTCTACGGGACCGCAGGCGCATCCGGACGGCCGGATTCGAACCGGCGTGCTTCGCCTTGGCAAGGCGATCGCGCCTGCCTCTGCGCTACGTCCGGACGCGCCCAGGGATCTTAACCGCACCCCCGCGATGCGGTCGCACGGATTTGCGAGCTCAGTGCGATGTGCGCCGGAGCTGCAACCGTTCCTTCTCGGACAGGCCGCCCCACACGCCGAAGCGCTCGTCGTGGGCCAGGGCGTACTCGAGGCAGGCGGAACGCATCGCGCACATACCGCAGATGCGCTTGGCCTCCCGCACGGAGCTGCCCGGCTCCGGGAAGAAGAAATCCGCCCCGGTCTGCGCGCACAGCGCCTCGAGCTGCCAGGCGAGATCGGGCGTGGGGATCGTGTCGGTGTACATGGCGAGGATCGTGCCCCGCGGCGAAAAACGTTCGATCAACGCCGGATATACGCCGCCGTGCAGGGCCTCCGGCCGCCCCGATGGTGCCCCCGGCGCGGGCCGTCGCGCACGGCGGCGCGCGGGAGCCGGGACGACGAAGAATTCCTCCGCCCGCGACCGACCAGGACGGACCGCGGCCGAAGGCGACCGCCGGCCCGCCCCCTGCGCCACCGCTCCCCGCGCCATCGCTCCGGCAGGACCACCACGGCAGTACCGACCACGGCAGGGCCCACCACCGCCGTACCGACCACCGCAGCACCCACCACCGCCGTACCGACCACGGCAGGGCCCACCACGGCAGCGCCGCCGAGGCGCGCCCCCGGCCGCGCCTCGGCGGCGATCGTCAGTGGCGGGTGCGAGACTCGGCAGTGCACAGGCGGGACTCCCACGAGGAGGGCGAAGATGCTCACCACCCGTTTCGTCAACGGCGCTCCGAACTGGATCGACGTCGGTACGACCGACATCGACCGCGCCCGCGCCTTCTACGGCGCCCTCTTCGGCTGGCAGTTCCGGTCGGCGGGGCCCGACGCCGGCGGCTACGGCTTCTTCCAGTCGGACGGCAGGACCGCGGCGGGCGGCATGCAGACCACCCCCGAACAGGGTCCGCCGTCGTGGACGGTGTACTTCCGCTCGCCGGACGCGGAGGCCACGTGCAAGGCGGCCGAGCAGGCGCACGGCAGGGTGCTGTTCCCGCCGATGGACGTGACGGGCCGGGGCACCATGGCGATCCTCGCCGACCCGGCGGGCGCGCCGTTCGGCATCTGGCAGCCCGCACAGATCCAGGGCGTCGACGTGGCGGGCGAGCCGGGGTCGCTGTGCTGGGTCGAGCTGTACACACCGGACATCCCGGCGGCGGCCGCCTTCTACCACGCCACGCTGGGCCTGGAGACCGCGGCCGTGTCCTTCCCGGGCGGCGTCTACACCTGCGTCCACCCGGCGGGCGCCGGGGAGGACGCCATGTTCGGCGGCATGGTCCCGCTGGCCGACGATCCCACGGAGGCGGAGTCGGGGGCGTCCTGGCTGCCGTACTTCGAGGTCACCGACGTGGACGGGGTGGTCGCGCGGGCGGAGGAACTCGGCGGCACGGTCCGGGTGGCGGCCACGGACGTCGAGGGCGTCGGCCGGATCGCCCGCCTCGCCGACCCCTACGGGGCCCGCTTCGCGGTGATCAGAACCGCGCCGCGGCAGGAGCCGTGAGGCGGGCCGGGCCGCAGCGGCCGGTCACGCCGAGGCGCGGCGCACCAGCGTGGTCGGCAGGACCACACCGGGGGACGGGGCGTCGGGCTCGTCGCCCGGCGCGGGGGGCGGCGTGCGGCGGTCCAGGCCGCGCAGCAGAAGACGCGCCATGATCCGGCCCATCTCCTCGATGTCCTGACGGACCGTCGTCAGCGGCGGGTCGGTCTGCTCGGCGACGGGCAGCATGTCGTCGAAGCCGACCACGGCGACGTCCTCGGGCACCCGGCGGCCCCGTTCGCGCAGCACCCGCAGGGCGCCCGAGGCGGTGAGGTCGTTGGCGGCGAAGACGGCGTCGACGTCGGGGCAGCGGTCGAGCAGTTCCCGCATGGCCCGCTCACCCCCGCCGGGGGTGAAGTCGCTCTCCACGACGAGCCGCGGATCGCCGTCCCCCATGACGTCCCGGTACCCCTCGAGACGGTCCGCCGCGGACGTCTGGTCGAGAGGGCCGGTGATGTGCCCGATCCGGGTACGGTCCAGGGCGGCGAGATGGCGTACCGCCTCGCGGGCGCCGCCGCGGTTGTCGCTGTCGACGTACACGACGTCCCGCGTGCCGTCGCTCCAGCCGGGGCGGCCGCCGAACACCGTCGGCACCCCGGCGCCCTGGATCAGCCCGGGCAGCGGGTCGTCGAGGTGCAGCGAGAAGACGAGGGCGCCGTCGACATGGCCGCCGGCGAGATAGCGGGCGACCCGGGCGTGGTCGTCACGGCCCTCGGTCAGCAGGAGCACGAGCTGGTTGTCACAGGCCGTCAGCTCCTTGCTGATGCCGCGGAGCTGCAGCGCGAAGAACGGGTCGGCGAAGACGCGGGTCTCCGGTTCGGCGATGACGACGGCGACGGCGTCGTGCCGCCGCGTCACCAGGCTGCGGGCGGCCTGGTTGGGGACGTACCCGAGTTCCTCCACCGCCCGCCGGACCCGCTCCACCAGCGGCTCGCGCACGCCGTCCCCGCCGTTGACGACCCGCGAGACGGTGGCTCTGGAGACCCCGGCCCGGGCGGCCACGGCCTCCAACGTCGGACGCGGCGCTGTGTCGGTCACTGCGGGGCTCCTCCTCGGTGGATGGGGGCCAGGATAACCGCGCCGGGACACGGAGGTGAGGTGGCGCAGAGAGCGCTCTCGCGACCGGGAAGGGGCTTGCACACGGAAGGGCCCTCGGCGAAGATCACGGCATGACGACGAGAAAGGCCCATGGCCGCTGACCTCCTCACCCCGTACGCCCGGCTGCCCCGCGCGTACCGGGACCGAACCGTCCTGCACAGCACCGTCGACGCCTTCGGCCGCGCCCACTGGCTGCTCCGCACCGCCCCAGGACGCGACGACCTCTACGACGCCGTGGTCGTCACCGTCGAGGACGGCCGCTCCGAGGAAACGCATCTGCACTCCGTCCGCGCCCGCTTCCCACGGCTCGACGCCCTCCCCGACGGGGGTTTCGTCGTCGCCGACGCGCGCAGACGCACGGGGCAGGGGGACGGAGACGGGGACGGCGACGACGACGAGCAGGTGCAGGTCTTCGACGCGTTGGGGCGCCCTTCATGGGGCTTTCCCGTGGGCGACGCGATCGAGCACCTGCTGACCGACCCGGAGGGCAGGGTGTGGGTCGGCCACTTCGACGAGGGCACGTGCGGCGACGACCCGCTCAGCTTTCCCGGCGTCCGCTGCTGGAGCAGCACCGGCGCTCCCGTGTGGACCTACGAACCGCTGCCCGGAGCGGGATGGCTGGTCGACTGTTACGCCCTCAACGTCGCCCGGAGCGCGACCTGGGTGTATCCGTACACCGACTTTCCCCTCATCGAGGTGAGGGAGGGCCGGCCGCCGCTGGTGCGCGGCACGCCGGTGCCGGGCGCGCGGGGCTTCGCCGTCCACGCAGACCGGGTGGTCTTCTTCGGCGGCTACGACGAGAGTCGCAGCCGCCTCGTCGACTGCCGTCTCACGGACGACACCGTCGAGGTCGTGACCGAGGGCCGGCTGCTGCGCCCCGACGGCGGTGAACCCGGCCGAAGCCGGGTCGTCAGCCGCGGCCCGCGCCTGTACGTCCAGGAGGAGCCCTTCACCGACTGGGCCGTGTACGACATCGGGTGACCGCCGGCGGCCCGAGACCGACAGGCCCCAGACCGACAGGCCCCAGACCGACAGGCCCGAGACCCACAGGCCCGAGCCCGACAGGCCGGTCCGCCGTCAGGTGCCGTCCCGTCCGGCCCGTCGGCGGACCGGTCTCAGTCCCGGCATTCCCGGCATCCCCGGCAGGACCCCGACCCCGCCCGGCTCGTCCACGCCCCCTCAGTGCTCGTGGGTGACGCCGCCCCCGGCGGCGCCGGGGGTGGCGGGGGTGCCGGACTTCCCGGTGGTTCCGTGTGATCCGTGCGGATGGTGCGGCTCGTAGCCCGGGATCGTGCCGTCCGGCTTCTTCACCAGGAACAGGCCCACCATCCCCATGTCGGAGTGGCTCTGCACATGGCAGTGGTACATCCACGCGCCGGCGCCCACCCCCTCCCCCGCGATCACCTGGAAGCCGAAGGAGTCGGCCGGGCCGACGATCTTGTTGTCGATGACCTGACTGGGGTCGTCCGGGCCGGTCAGCATGCCGGTGCGGTTGTCGGCCCAGCGGTGTCCGTGCATGTGGAAGGTGTGGTAGTACTCGCCGTGCGTGAGCACCACGAACTCGACGCGGTCGCCCACCGTGGCCTCGAAGTCGGGCCCCGTGTGGGCCGGCCTGTTGTTGATCGTCATGTCGTTGAAGACGATCGTGTGGGTCGCGTCGGGCAGGACGTCCCCCTTGCGCCGGACGATCACGGGACCGTACAGGCCCTTGCGGATGCCGCCGGTGCCGTGTTCCGTGCCGACGACGTGATCGTGGTAGTGCCAGTAGCCGGCGCTGCCCGCGCGCCAGGTGCCGTCCGCACGGCGTCCGGGGGCGTGGGTGCGCCAGGTGTAGGTGCGGGTGCCGCCGGGTTCGACGTGGCTGCGGTTCAGCGTCGTCCCGTCGCTGGAGGTCTCGTAGTCGAGGCCGTGGACGTGCAGGCTCGCCGCCACGTCCAGGGTGTTCTCGAACTCGATGTGGAGGGTGTCGCCCTCGGTGACTTCGATCAGCGGCCCCGGGATGGAGGCCTTGCCCTTCTCGAAGCCGTAGCCGAGTTGCCCGTCGGGGAGCTTCTCGGCATACAGCTTCAGATGTCTCACCACGCCTCCGGGAGGGGCCGTTCGCTCCGGTGCGTCGACACTGACCGCCTCGGGCGCCAGGGACAACGATGTCGCGACCGTCGCGCCGCCCAGCAGCACCCGTCGGTTGAAACTGCGTCTGTCCATACGGAACTCCCCACCCGGGTAAGGAAGTTGACAAGGATCATGCGGAGGCGTACCT
This sequence comes from Streptomyces sp. NPDC052016, assembly GCF_044548445.1. Taxonomy (NCBI): domain Bacteria; kingdom Bacillati; phylum Actinomycetota; class Actinomycetes; order Kitasatosporales; family Streptomycetaceae; genus Streptomyces; species Streptomyces sp. NPDC052016. The sequence goes on along the minus strand of NZ_JBIUBX010000010.1, from coordinate 146,402 downwards.
GTGATGAACCTGTGCGACGGTACCGGCCGTTCCGCCGTTCATCCACACTCAGGACAAAGTTCGTGCCATTGCGGTCATAGGTATTGGCGACCGCGGCGAAGGGGTCTAGCTTCTTGGCGCTGTCGCCGTGACCGAGGAGGTGCCCGTGCGCTTACGAGGGTGGAGCACGAACAGCGCGACGAGGACGACGAGCGCGAGAAGTACACCGAGGGCGAGAAACACGACCAGACGGGTCTGGGTGACCGGTGTGACCGCCGGGGCCGTCGCCGCCGGACTGCTGTCCGGCCCGGCCGCGAGCGCGCGCCCCACCCCGGAACCGCCCCTGACAACGATGTCGATAAAGTCGCCGCCGGGCGGTGCCGACGTACGGGTGCTGGTCTTCCACGGGTCGGCGGCGGCCGGGGAGGAATCGCCGGTGGTCAACGCCGGGATCGAGGCGATCGAACGGATCGGCCTGTCCGGCCCGGCGGACCAGCGCTTCGCGATCGAGGCCACCGACGACGCCTCCGTCTTCACCAGTGAGGCCGAGCTGAGCGGTTACAACGCCGTCGTCTTCCTGACCGGCGGCGGCGACGTCCTCGATCCGGAACAGGAGGCGGGCCTGGAGGCCTACATGGAGGCCGGCGGCGGATTCGTCGGCATCCACGACGCGGCCCGCGCGGAGCCGTACTCGGACTGGTTCACCGGCCTGATCGGCGCCCGCCCCGCCGCCTCGAGCCCGACGGCGGCGCAGCGGGCCACCGTCGAGGTCGGCGACCGGCTGCATCCGGCCACCCGGGGTCTGCCGGTCGAGTGGAAGCGCCCCGACCGGTGGCCGAACTGGGTGCGCAATCCGTCCGGTTCGGTGCACACCGTCGCCCGGGTGCGCGAGTCGACGTACCAGCCGGGGGCGGGCGCCAACGGCTGGGACCACCCCATCAGCTGGTGCCGCGACTACGACGGCGGCCGCTCCTTCTACACGGGGATGGGCGGCACGGTGTCGTCGTACGACGAGACGGACTTCCGGACGCATCTGCGCGGCGCGCTGCTGTGGACGACTCGGCTGGTGCAGGCCGACTGCAAGGCCACCATCACCGGCAACTACAAGGCCGAGCGCCTCACCCAGCCCAACCAGCCGGGGCAGAACGACCAGATCGGTGAACCGCACGGCCTGGTCACCGCCCCCGACGGCCGGGTGTTCTACATCGGCCGCGGCGGCGCCGACTCCTCCCAGCCGGTGATCACCGACTGGAACAACCCGGACGTCGGCAAGGGCAAGGGCCAGATCCACGTCTACGACCCGAAGACCCGCAAGGTCACCCTGGCCGGCGAGCTGACGGTCTTCGGCAACAAGGGCGGCGGCGACGAGCTGGTCAAGGTGGAGGAAGGTCTCCTCGGCATCGAACTCGACCCGCGCTTCGAGCAGAACGGCTGGATCTACCTCCATTACACACCCCACGCCCGGGTCGACCGCGAGACGCGGATGGCCGAGCGGCGCGTCTCCCGCTTCACGCTGGACCAGGCCACGAACAGGCTGGACCCGAACAGCGAGAAGGTGCTGCTGAAGTGGCCGGTGCAGGTGCACAGCTGCTGCCACGCGGGCGGCGGGATGGCCTGGGACTCCGGGGGCAACCTGTACATCGCGACCGGTGACAACAACTCCAGCGGCTTCAGCGGTGGTTACTCCGGCAACAACCCCCAGCCGAACTACAAGGGCGTCTCCTTCGCCGACGCGCGCCGCACCGCCGGCAACACCAACAACCTCAACGGCAAGATCCTGCGCATCCACCCCGAACCCGACGGCACGTACACGCTGCCCGAAGGGAACCTCTTCACGGGCCGGGAGACCGACGAGGGCGGCGGCAAGACCCGCGGCGAGATCTACGTGATGGGCGTGCGCAACCCCGCGCGCATCTTCGTCGACCGGACCACCGACATCCTGTACGCGGGCTGGGTCGGCCCGGACGCGAGCGAGCCGTCGACGACCTGGGGACCGGCTAAGTACGACACGTTCGCCGTCATCACCGAGGCGGGCAACCGGGGCTGGCCCTACTGCATGGGCAACGAGCAGCCCTACCGTGACCGCAACCTGCCGGACCCCTCGCGGCCGCTGGGCTGGTACGACTGCGACCACCCGAGGAACGAGTCCCCCAACAACGACGGACTCGTCGACCTGCCGCCGGTGACCGGCAACAACATCTGGTACTCGCCCCAGGGCGGCGCCCCCGACTACCCGCGTGACGCGAGCGGCGTCCCCTCGTACAAGAAGGAGGAGGCCACCTACCGGCTGCCGTGGCTCAAGGGCGGCGGGCAGGCCGCGATGAACGGACCCGTCTACCGCTACGACGCCACGAGCGCGAGCGCCGCCAAGTGGCCGGCGTACTGGGACGGCAAGTGGTTCGTCGGCGACTTCTACGACGCCGACCAGCCGCGCAACGCGGTCCTGATGAACCCGGCCACCCAGGGCGACGGCGGTCTGCCCGTCCACTCGGAGTCGCTGAAGCGGATCGTGCCGGTCGGCAACGACGGCATCAAGAACCTCATGGACTGGAAGTTCGGTCCCGACGGCGCCCTGTACCTCCTCGACTACGGCCGCGGCTTCTTCACCTCCGACGCCAAGTCGGCGCTGTGGCGGGTCACTTACACGGGCGGCGGACCCACGCCCGCCGCCGGCCACCTGGTGGGGGGAGCCCGGTGATGCGGCAACGAGGAGTCCTGGCGGCCCTGCTGGCCGCGCTGCTGACGGTGCTGGGGCTGCAGGCGGTGCCCGCGGCCGGCCAGGCCGAACCGTCGTCCGGGCGGGCCGCCGCCCAGGTCCTCACCTGGACCGCCGGCGACGACATCACGAAGTACACCTCGGCGCCCGCGACGGCGGTGGCGGGACCGGCGACGATCGTCTTCGAGAACAGCGAGGCGACCGGCAACACCACCGGGATGCCGCACACGCTGACGTTCGTGACGTCCGATCCCGAGTTCAACGGCGACGTCGAGCTGAACATCCTCGCCAACCCGGGCGACGACCAGGGCGGCCGCCACACCGCGGAGGTCACGCTCACTCCGGGCCGCTACTTCTACCACTGCACGATCCCCGGCCACGGCCAGATGCAGGGCATCCTCGTGGTGACCGATGGCAGCGGTGAGGACACGACGCCGCCGCAGACGTCGGCTCGGGTGAACGGGACGCAGAACACGCAGGGCGAGTACGTGGGGTCGGCGAGCGTCGAGATCGCGGCGACGGACGACGACGGCGGGTCGGGGGTCGACAGGATCCAGTATGCGGTCGGCGCCACCGGCGACTGGATCCCGTACACCGCACCGGTCGTCGTCGACCAGCTCGGCCGCCACACGTACCGCTACCGGGCGTTCGACAAGGCCGGCAACGTGTCGGCGGAGAAGAGCGTCGAGTTCACCGTGGTTCCGCCGCCCTCGGACGACGTCACACCGCCGGAGACGTCGGCGACGGTGAGCGGTGAGCAGAACGCCGACGGGACGTACGTCGACATGGCCACCGTCACCGTGACGGCCTCCGACACGGGGTCCGGCGTCGACCGCATACAGTACGCGGTCGGCTCGACGGGCGACTGGATCCCATACACGGCCCCCGTCATGGTCCACCGACCCGGCACCCACACCCTCCGTTACCGCGCCGTCGACAAGGCCGGCAACGTCTCCCCCGAGAGGACCGTCACCTTCACCATCGTCTCGGCGCCCCCGCAGGACACCACTCCCCCGGTCACGGGCGCGACCGTCGACGGCACACGCAACTCCGCCGGGGCGTACGTCGGCAGCGCGCGGGTGACCGTCGGCGCGACCGACCACGGCGGTTCGGGTGTGGCCGGCATCGAGTACTCGCTCGACGGTGGACCGTACATCGCATACACCGCCCCCGTGGTCGTCGACCGTGTCGGCACACACACGGTGGCCTACCGGGCGAGCGACAAGGCGGGCAACACCTCCGCGGCGCTCAGTGTCATGTTCTCGGTGGTGGCCGGTGGCGGGGTGCCCGCGCCCACCTGCCCCGAGTGGGACGAGCGGTTGACGGTGATCGTCGGCACGGTCGACACGGGCGTGCCGAACCGGGTGACGAACAACCGCTGCCGGATCAACGAGCTGATCGAGGACGAGAGGGAGTGGACGTCCCACGCGCTCTTCCTCAAGCACGTGAAGTCGGTCCTGGACCGGCTGTTCCGGGACGGGGTCGTCGACGAGCGGGAGTACGACGCCGTCCTCGAGGCGGCCCGCGCCTCCGGCATCGGCAAGCCGGGCCAGACCGAGGGCTACCGCACGATCCTCGACGGCAGCGCGGAGTCCTTCGCGCAGTGGGAGCAGACCGGCGGCGGATCGTTCGCGCTGAACGCCGACGGATCGATCACCTCCGGCACGACGAGACCGGGACTCGGCATGCTGTGGTTCCCGCAGCGCAAGTACGGCGACTTCTCCCTCAGGCTCCAGTGGCGTGACGACGCTCCGGGCACCGCCAACGCCAACTCCGGTGTCTTCGTGCGCTTCCCGTGGATCCACGGTCATCCCGAGGAGCCGCGTCCGGAGTGGGTCGCCATCAAGTACGGGCACGAGGTGCAGGTGCTGGACCGCCCGGACGGCGACATGTACAAGACGGGCTCGGTCTACGGCTTCGACCGGGTGGGGCTCGCCGGCGCCGGCGTCACCCAGAAGGGCACCTGGAACGACTACGAGATCCGCGTGGTCGACCAGCACTACTCGGTGTACCGCAACGGCGTGCTGATCAACGAGTTCGACAACATCGGCGGCCTGGCGTTCTCCCCGCCGCGCGCGGACGACCCGGGCACGGACGGGCGGCGGTTCGCCTCCGGTTACGTCGGGCTCCAGGTGCACGGCACGACGGACGTGGTGTCGTACCGCGACATCCGGATCAAGGAGCTGTAGCGGTCGCGGGAGGTGCGACGGAGCGAGGGGCCGCGGCGGTTCACGGTGCCGCAGGCGGCTCCTTGCGCGCACGGCTCGGCTGTACCCGCCTGGGTTCGCCCGGCATCTTCGGATACTCGGGCGGGTACGGCAGATCACCGAGCCCGTGGTCGCGTTCGTCCTTGGCGGCCAGCTCCAGCAGCGCCTCGAGGGAGTGGGCGTGGTCGTCCATGCCGGCGTGGACGTCGCCGAGCTCGGCGTAGCGGGCCGGCATCGTCGCGATGTCGAAGTCGCGGGGCCGGGCGACGCCGACCTCCTCCCAGCGCAGGGGGGCGGAGACCGGGGCGTGCGGGCGGGGGCGTACGGAGTAGGCGGAGGCGATGGTGCGGTCGCGGGCGGTCTGGTTGTAGTCGATGAAGATGCGCTCGCCGCGTTCCTCCTTCCACCACTTGATGGTCACGTGCCGCGGCATGCGGCGTTCCATCTCCCGGCCGACGGCGATGGCGGCGCGCCGGACCTGGGTGAAGGTCCAGCGCGGCTCGATCGGCACGAAGACGTGCAGGCCTCGACCGCCGGAGGTCTTGGGCCAGCCGCGCAGGCCGCCGAACTCGTCGAGGACGGCGCGCAGTTCGTGGGCGGCGCGGACGGCGTCGTCGTAGTCGGTGCCGGGCTGGGGGTCGAGGTCGATGCGCAGCTCGTCGGGGTGGTCGACGTCGTCGCGGCGGACCGGCCAAGGGTGGAAGGTGAGGGTGCCGTACTGGGCGGCCCACAGGACGGCGGCCTGCTCGGTGGGGCACATCTCGTCGGCGGTGCGGCCGCTGGGGAAGGTGATGTGGGCGGTCGGGATCCAGTCGGGCATGCTCTTGGGGGCCCGCTTCTGGAAGAAGGACTCGCCGGTGACGCCGTCCGGGTAGCGCTCCAGGGTGGTGGGGCGGTTGCGCAGGGCGCGCAGGATCCCGGGGGCGACCGTCTGGTAGTACCGGGCGAGGTCGAGCTTGGTGAATCCGCGCTCCGGGAAGAAGATCTTGTCCGGGCTGGACAGCCGTACGGTCCGGCCGCCCGCCTCCAGTTCCACCGCATCACCCATGCCGGCCACGGTAGGCGTACCTCCCAGACCTCGCACGCCGGGCGTTCCGGGCGTCGCGGGCGCAGAATCGGACCATGGACCTGCCGGTGATGCCTCCCGTGAAGCCGATGCTCGCCAAGTCGGTGGCGGCCATCCCGCCGGGCATGCAGTACGAGGCGAAGTGGGACGGGTTCCGGGCGATCGTGTTCCGCGACGGGACCGAGGTCGAGCTGGGCAGCCGTACGGGGAAGCCGCTGACCAGGTACTTTCCCGAGCTGGTGATGGCGGTCCGGGAGCGTCTGCCCGCGCGGTGCGTGCTGGACGGGGAGATCGTGATCGCGCGGGAGGGACGGCTGGACTTCGACGCGCTGACCGAGCGCATCCATCCGGCGGACTCCCGGGTGCGCACGCTCGCGGAGCGCACTCCGGCGTCGTTCGTCGCCTTCGACCTGCTGGCGCTGGCGAACGAGTCGCTGCTGGACGTGCCGCAGAGCGACCGGCGGGCGCTGCTGGCCAGGGCGCTGACCGATGTGACACCGCCCGTGCACCTGGCGCCGGCGACCACGGACATCGAGGTGGCGCGGCAGTGGTTCGAGGAGTACGAGGGCGCGGGCCTGGACGGGGTGGTCGCCAAGCCGCTCACGCTGCCGTACCTCCAGGACGAGCGCGCCATGTTCAAGGTCAAGCACGAGCGCACGGCGGACGTGGTGGTGGCCGGCTACCGCCTGCACAAGAGCGGTCCGGTGGTCGGCTCGCTGCTGCTGGGCCTGTACGACGACCGGGGCGCCCTCCAGCACGTCGGGGTGTCCGCCGCGTTCTCCATGAAGCGCCGGGCGGAGCTGGTGGAGGAGCTGGAGCCGCTGCGGCTGGAGGACGCCGAGGGGCATCCCTGGGCCGCCTGGTCGGACGAGACCGCCCACGAGACGGCCCGGCTGCCGGGCGCGCCGAGCCGCTGGTCGGGCAAGAAGGACCTGTCCTGGGTGCCGCTGCGGCCCGAGCGGGTGGCGGAGGTGGCGTACGACCACATGGAGAACGGGGCGCGTTTCCGGCACACGGCCCGCTTCCGCCGCTGGCGCCCGGACCGCACGGCGGAGAGCTGCACGTACGCGCAACTGGAGGAGCCGGTGCGCTACGACCTCACGGAGATCCTGGGCGCGCCGCCCCGGACGCCGCCGTCCGGCGCCTGACACCCGAGGCGACCGGCACCTGACGACCCGCGGCTTCCCGTGCCCGGCCGGCCTACGGCGTCATGAGGATCTTCACGGCGCCGTCCCGCTTCTGCTGGAACATCTCGTACGCCTTCGGCGCGTCCGACAGCGGCACCCGGTGGGTGGCGAAGTCGTCGACGCCGAGGACGTCCTCGTCGGTGAGGTACGGGATGATGTCGTCGGTCCAGCGGCGCACGTTGGCCTGGCCCATGCGGATCTGGAGCTGCTTGTCGAACATGGTGAGCATGGGCAGCGGATCGGCCATGCCGCCGTAGACACCGACCAGGGAGAGGGTGCCGCCGCGGCGCACCAGCTCGATGGCGGTGTGCAGGGCGGCGAGCCGGTCCACGCTGAACCGCTCGGCGAGGGGGCCGCTCAGCTTGCGGGGCAGCAGGGCGGAGGCGTTCTGCACGAGGCGGGCGGCCGCGCTGCCGTGGGCCTCGGTGCCGACGGCGTCGATCACGGCGTCGGGGCCGCGGCCGTCGGTCTCGTCGCGGATCGCGGCGACCAGTTCCTTCTCGCTGTCGAAGTTCCTGAGGTCGAACGTCTCCACGCCCCGCGCGCGGGCCCGGCGCAGCCGGTCGCCGACCAGGTCGACGCCGAACACCCTTCCGGCGCCGCGCACCTGGGCGACGCGGCAGGCCATGTCGCCGATGGGGCCGAGGCCGAGCACGGCGACGCTGCCGCCCTCGGGGATGTCGGCGTAGGCGACAGCCTGCCAGGCGGTGGGCAGGACGTCGGAGAGGTAGACGAAGCGGTCGTCGGGCGGCCCCTCGGGGACCTTGATGGGGCCGAACTGGGCCTGCGGGACGCGCAGGTACTCGGCCTGACCGCCGGGCACCGCGCCGTACAGGCGGGTGTAGCCGAACAGGGCGGCGCCCATGCCCTCGCCGACGACCTGGGTGGTCTCGCACTGGGTGGGCAGGGCGTTCAGGCACATCCAGCAGGTGCCGCAGGCGATCTGGAACGGCACCACGACCCGGTCGCCCGCCCTGAGGTCGGGCACGCCGGGGCCGACCTCCTCGACGATGCCCATGGGCTCGTGTCCGAGGATGTCGCCCGGGGTCATGAACGGGGTGAGCACCTCGTAGAGGTGCAGGTCGGAGCCGCACAGTCCGGTGGACGTGACGCGGATGACGGCGTCCGTCGGTTCCTGGATCGCCGGGTCCGGCACGGTCTCCACCCGTACGTCCCGCTTCCCCTGCCAGGTCACTGCCTTCATCGTGCCGCGCTCCCTCCACCGAGTTCGGGGTCCCGCCGTGCCGGGGGGCCTGGCCCACCTGGGTCGCCGCCCGGGTACCCGGCGGTCCGGTCCCCGAACCGCCGCCCGCGCGCCGCGACTCGGACGATCCGGCCCCACCTCCCGCGAACGGTCAGAAGCGTTCACGTATGGCCACCGAAGAACCGATAAGCGCACAATCAAGTCACGGAACGGGGTGGCGACCATGGACGTGGCAACCAGCGACACGGCGTCGAGAGGCGGCGCGCCGAACGACACGCCGACGAACCGCGCGGTGACGAACGGCGCGGCGACGAACGGCGCGGTGACGAACGGCGCGGCGACGGTGAGCGCGCCGACGACGGGCACGGCCACGACAGGCACGCCGACGGAAGGCACGGCTTCGCCGGACGCTGCGGCAACGCCGGACGAGGCAGCAACGGAACCGTCGCACAGGACCGGCGCGACGAGGACGGCCGCGACCGCGGACGCGAGACGCGGACCGCGCCGCGGAGGCGCCGCGGAGGCGGGCACGGGAACGGGTACGGAACCCGGCACGGTCCGCAGGCGCACCCCGCCGGCCGGTACGGAACCGCGCACGCGCCGCAGACCCACCACGCCCACCGGTACGGAACCCGGAGCCTGCCGTGGACGCACCACGCCCACCGGTACGGAACCCGGCGCGCGCCGCAGACGCACCACCCCCACCGGTACGCAACGCGGCAGGCGCCGCCGCCCCGCCCGGGCTGCCAGGCCGGCCGTCGCCGTGGTGGCGCTCCTGGCCTGTCTGGCGGCGGGCTGCACCACGGGAGGCGGTCCGGCCGACGACAGGGGTGGGGCGGACCGCGAGCCGAGCCGCAGCGACGGCCCGCGTCCCGCCGCCGGTCCGGTCCTCGCCGTGAAGATCGACAACGCCCGCCCGGCCCGGCCGCACACCGGCCTGAACGCCGCGGACATCGTGTACGTCGAGCCGGTCGAGGGCGGTCTGAGCCGGCTGATGGCGGTGTACGCGACGACACTCCCGGAGGTCGTCGGGCCGGTACGCAGCGCCCGCGAGTCCGACCTGGAGCTGCTGCGCCAGTTCGACCGGCCGGTGCTGGCCTTCTCCGGCGCGCAGGGCAGGCTGCTGCCGCTGATCGACGGGGCGCCGCTGGAGGCGGCCACGCCCGGCGCGGCGAACGGCGCCTACCACCGCGACCGGGACCGTCCCGCGCCCCACAACCTGTACCTGCGTCCCGAACGGGTCCTGCCCTCCGCACCGGGCGCGGCGGCGCTGACGACCGGCTTCCGTCACGGGGCGGCGCCCGCCGGAGGCACCCCGGAGACCTCGCGGACCGTGCGCTACCCGGCGGCCCGCTTCACCTTCACCTGGTCCGAGGAACGGCGGCGCTGGCTGGTGTCGACGGACGGCACGCCGGCCGTGACGACCGACGCGGGACCGGTGGCGCCGGCGACGGTGGTCGTGCAGTACGTCAAGGTGCGCACGTCGGACTTCCGCGACTACCTCGGCAACCACACGCCGTACACCGAGACGGTGGGCTCGGGCCGGGCGGAGGTGCTGCGTGACGGGCGCGCCTACGACGTCACCTGGAAGCGGCCGAAGGCGACGGACGGCACGGAGTTCACCACCCGGGACGGAGGGCGCGTCGCCTTCGCCGAGGGCCAGGTGTGGGTCGTGCTGGCGAAGGCGTGAGGCAGGGCCGGCGAGGGGGTGCCGGTCAGGAGGGCGTGACGAGGGGTTCCGCGGGGTGGCGCAGCCCCTCGGCCGCGTCCGCGACCCGCCGGATGAGGTCGAAGAACACGGTCTGCTCCTCGGCGGAGAGCGGGGCCAGGAAGACCTGGTTCATGCGGGCGGTGCGCACGCCGAGCCTGCGGTGGGTGCGCAGCCCTTCGTCGGTGAGGCGCAGCAGGAAGCGGCGGCCGTCCTGCGGGTCGCGGACCTTGTCGAGCAGTCCGCGCCGGCCCAGCCGGCTGATCACCTCGGCGATGGTGGACCGGTCCAGGCCGACCCGCTCGCCCACCGTGCGCTGGTCCAGGCCGGGTTCGGCGACGAGCGCGTTCAGCACCGCGAACTGCGGTGAGGTGATCTCCTCGGACACCATCGTGTTCCACAGCAGGTAGTGCGCCTGCTGCAGCCGTCGGGCGAGGTGCCCGGGGTGGGTGGAGAGGTCCACCGCGGCCATGTGCGCTCCCGAGGTCGTCTTCGCCGGTGTGCCGATCGTCTTCGCCGGTGCCCGGAACATTCGTTGGTGCACTGAACGATACCCGTCAACGCCGCGACTGTCTCCCGGCTGGGAACATGAACTGACCTCGTCTTTCTGCAGGGTCTTGACGCCTCGCTCCCCCGGTGGCAGCGTGAAGGACACCTCGCTGAAATAATCAGTGCGCTGATTAATCACTGGCCTGAGCGCTCGAACGGATGGGGCTTCACGGATGGACAAGGTGGTCGCCACGGCCCAGGAGGCCGTGGCCGATGTGCCGGACGGCGCGTCGCTCGCGGTCGGCGGCTTCGGTCTGAGCGGTGTGCCGAACGTACTGATCCAGGCGTTGTACGAGCGCGGGGTCGGCGGCCTGGGCGTCGTCTCCAACAACTGCGGGGCGATGGAGTCGGGTCTCGCGGTGCTGCTCGCGGCCGGGCGGATCGCCCGGGTGACCGGCTCGTACATCGGGGCGAACAAGGAGTTCGCGCGCCAGTACCTGGCGGGCGAGCTCGAGGTCGAGATGATCCCGCAGGGCACCCTCGCCGAGCGGCTGCGGGCCGGCGGCGCCGGGATCCCCGCCTTCTACACCCCGGCCGGGGTGGGCACCCAGGTCGCCGACGGCGGGCTGCCCTGGCGCTACGACGGCGAGGGCGGTGTCGCGCTGGCCTCGCCCCCGAAGGAGGTACGGGAGTTCGACGGCACCGAGTACGTGCTGGAGCGCGGCATCCGCACCGACTTCGCCCTGGTCCGCGCGGTGAAGGGGGACCGGCACGGGAACCTGGTGTTCAACAAGTCCTCCCGGAACTTCAACCCGCTCGCCGCGATGGCCGGCCGGGTGACGATCGCGGAGGTGGAGGAGCTGGTGGAACCCGGCGCGATCGACCCGGACGCGGTGCACCTCCCCGGCATCTTCGTGCAGCGGGTGGTGGCCCTGACGCCCGAGCAGGCGGCCGACAAGAAGATCGAGCAGCGGACGGTGAGCAGCTGATGGCCTGGACGCGTGAACAGATGGCCGAGCGCGCCGCGCGCGAGCTCGAGGACGGGAGTTACGTCAACCTCGGCATCGGTCTGCCGACCCTGATCCCCAACTACCTCCCCGCCGACGTCGAAGTGGTCCTGGAGAGCGAGAACGGCATCCTCGGCACCGGCCCGTACCCGGCCGAGGACGCCGTCGACCCCGACCTGATCAACGCCGGCAAGGAGACCGTCACGGTCCTGCCGGGCGCCTCCTTCTTCGACTCCGCGCTGTCCTTCTCCATGATCCGCGGCGGGCACATCGACGTCGCCGTGCTGGGCGCCATGCAGGTGTCCGCCCGGGGCGACCTGGCCAACTGGGCCATCCCCGGAAAGCTGATCACCGGCATCGGCGGGGCGATGGACCTCGTCCACGGCGCCCGCACGGTCATCGTGGTGATGACCCACACCGCCAAGGACGGCAGCCCGAAGATCCTCTCCGAGTGCGCGCTGCCGCTCACCGGCAAGGCGTGCGTGAACCGGATCATCACCGACCTCGGCGTCCTCGACGTCACACCCGACGGCCTGGTCCTCGTCGAGACCGCGCCCGGCGTGGACGTCGACGAGGTCATCGCGAAGACCGACGCCGAACTGACCATCGCGGAGGGTGTCTCGTGAACCCCGTGTACATCGTGGACGCGGTCCGCACCCCGATCGGCCGCTACAACGGCGCTCTGGCGGGCGTGCGCCCGGACGACCTGGCCGCCCACGCCGTCCGGGAACTCCTCGCCCGCACACCGGAGCTGGACCCGTCCCGCGTCGAGGACGTCTGCTTCGGCAACGCCAACGGCGCCGGCGAGGAGAACCGCAACGTAGGCCGCATGGCCGCGCTTCTGGCCGGACTGCCCACCTCCGTGCCGGGCGTCACCGTCAACCGGCTGTGCGCCTCCGGCCTGGAGGCCGTGATCCAGGCGGCCCGTGCCATCGCCGTCGGCGACGCCTCGATCGCCGTGGCCGGCGGTGTGGAGTCGATGACCCGCGCGCCGTACGTGCTGCCCAAGTCCGACCGGCCGTTCCCGGCGGGGCACACGGAGCTGTACTCGACCACCCTCGGCTGGCGCATGGTCAACCCGAGGATGGACCCGCAGTGGACGATCCCGCTGGGCGAGTCGGCCGAACTCATCGCCGAGAAGCACGGCATCAGCCGTGAGCAGCAGGACGAGTTCGCGCTCGCCTCCCACCGGAAGGCGGCCGGGGCGCAGGCCGGGGGCCTGTTCGACGCCGAGCTCGTCCCGGTGCCGATCCCGCAGCGCAAGGACGACCCGGTGGTCCTCGCGGCCGACGAGAGCGTACGGGCGGACGCCTCACTGGAGGCGATGGCCAGGCTGAAGCCGTCCTTCCGCACGGAGAACGGCACGGTGACGGCCGGGAACGCCTCGCCCCTCAACGACGGCGCGGCGGCCCTGCTGCTCGTCGACGAGGAGGGCCTGAGGGCCACCGGCCGCGAACCGCTCGCCCGTGTGTCGGCCACCGGCGTCTCGGCGATCGACCCGCAGTACTTCGGGCTGGCCCCCGTGGAGGCGGTCGACCGCGCACTCGCCAAGGCCGGCAAGGGCTTCGACGACCTGTCGGTGCTGGAGCTGAACGAGGCCTTCGCCGCCCAGGTGCTGGGCTGTGTGGCCGAGTGGCCCGAGTTCGACCCCGGGATCCTCAACCCGCAGGGCGGCGCCATCGCCCTCGGCCACCCGCTCGGCGCCTCCGGTGCCCGCCTCGCCGGCACGGTCGCCCACCAGCTCGCCCGCCGGGGCTCCGGCGTCGGCGTCGCCACCCTCTGCATCGGCGTGGGCCAGGGCCTCGCCCTCGTCCTCGAACGCTAGGCGCCCGCCGGGAAAACCGCGCGGACCCGGGGTCCCGTGGTGCGGCCGCCCGCGCCCGCGCGGCGTCCCCGCACCACGACACGGTCCCCACACCACGACACGGTCCCCGCGCCCCGCACGGGGCGCGGCACCACCCCAGACTTCGACGAAGACGTCAGGACACCCAGGAATCCCCCATGACCCTCACCCAGCACGACATCGACGTGGAGATCGCGGCCGAGCGCGCCGCGTACGAGAAGCGGATCGCCGACGGCGCCCCCGTCGAGCACCACCCGCGCCGCGACTACGCCCCCTACCGCTCCTCCGTGCTGCGCCACCCGAAGCAGCCGCCGATCGCGATCGACGTGAGCAAGGACCCGGAGCTGGTGGAGCTGTCCTCCCCCGCCTTCGGCGAGCGGGACATCACCGAGATCGACAACGACCTCACCAAGCAGCACCACGGCGAGCCGATCGGCGAGCGCATCACCGTCTCCGGCCGCCTCCTGGACCGTGACGGCCGCCCGGTCCGCGGCCAGCTGATCGAGATCTGGCAGGCCAACTCGGCCGGCCGGTACGCCCATCAGCGCGAGCAGCACGACGCCCCGCTGGACCCGAACTTCACCGGCGTCGGCCGCACCCTCACGGACGACAGCGGCTTCTACCGCTTCACCACCATCCAGCCCGGCCCCTACCCGTGGCGTCAGCACGTCAACGCCTGGCGGCCGGCCCACATCCACTTCTCCCTCTTCGGCACGGCCTTCACCCAGCGGCTCGTGACGCAGATGTACTTCCCGAGCGACCCGCTGTTCCCGTACGACCCGATCATCCAGTCGGTGACGGACGACGCGGCCCGGCAGCGACTCGTCGCCTCCTACGACCACAGCCTGTCGGTGCCGGAGTTCTCCATGGGCTACCACTGGGACATCGTGCTCGACGGACCGAACGCCACCTGGATCGAAGAGGGACGCTGACCCGCCATGACGAAGATCGACACCAGCCGTCCGGAAACCGTGCTGCCCACCCCGTCGCACACGGTCGGCCCCTTCTACGGCCACGCCCTGCCCTTCCCCGGCGGCGGCGACATCGCCCCCGTCGGCCACCCGGACACCATCTCCGTGCAGGGCTACGTGTACGACGGCGAGGGCAACCCGCTGCCGGACGCCTTCGTGGAGCTGTGGGGTCCCGACCCGGACGGCCGTCTGCCGCAGGTCGACGGCTCGATGCGACGCGACCCGGCGACCGGCGGGTTCCTCGGCCGCAACGGCGTGGAGTTCACGGGGTGGGGCCGCGTCCAGACGGACGCCAACGGCCATTGGTCCGCGCGCACGCTGCGCCCCGGCGCGCGCGGGCAGAGCGCCCCCTACCTCAGCGTGTGCGTCTTCGCACGCGGCCTGCTCGTACACCTGTTCACCCGCATCTACCTGCCCGGGGACACGGCCGCGCTCGCCGCGGACCCGCTGCTGTCCCGGCTCGACGAGGAGCGCCGCGCCACGCTGGTCGCCGCGGACGACGGCAGGGGCGCCTACCGTTTCGACATCCGTCTCCAGGGCGAGGGCGAGACGGTCTTCCTGGAGTTCCGGTGACCCCGCCGCCGTCACCCGGCGCTGCGCCCGGTGACCCGTCCGACGCCGGTCTGCTCGCCCCGGGGTGGGCCGGCTCCCCCGCCGCCGCCGCGACGAGCGACACGGCCTTCCTACGGGCGCTGCTCGACGCGGAGGCCGCGCTGACCCGCGCCCAGGCGTCACTGGGACTGGCCCCCGACGAGGCCGCGACGGCGGTCACCGAGGCGGCCGGCGCGGACGCCTTCGACGCCGCGTCCCTGGCGCAGCGCGCCCGGGGCGGCGGAAACCCGGTGATCCCGCTGGTCGCGGATCTCACGCAGGCGGTCGGCGCGGAGTACGGGCCGTACGTCCACCGGGGCGCCACCAGCCAGGACATCATGGACACGGCGATCATGCTGGTCGCCGCGCGCACCCTGGACCTGGTCCTGGCCGACCTCGACCGCACCCAGCACGCACTGGCGCGCCGCGCGGCCGAGCACCGGGACACGCCGATGCCGGGGCGCACGCTCACCCAGCACGCCGTCCCGACGACCTTCGGGCTGAAGGCCGCCGGGTGGCGGTCGCTGGTGCTGGACGCCCGGGACCGGGTGACGGCCGTGCGGGACGCGCTGCCCGCCCAACTCGGGGGCGCGGCAGGCACGTTGGCGGCCTTCACGGCGTACGGCGCCGAGGACGCGACCGCGCTGCCCGCCGCCTACGCCCGTCAGCTCGGCCTGCGGGCCCCGCGGTTGCCGTGGCACACCCTGCGCACGCCGATCGCCGACCTCGCCGGCTGCCTGGCCTTCACGGCCGGGGCACTGGGGAAGATGGCGGTCGACGTCCTCACCCTCGCCCGCACCGAGATCGCCGAGGTGGCGGAGGGCAGCGGGGGCGGATCGTCGGCCATGCCGCACAAGGCGAACCCCGTGCGGTCCACGCTGATCGCGGCCGCCGCCCGGCGGGCCCCGCAGCTCGCGGCCACGCTGTACGGGGCGCTGGCGGCGGAGGACGAGCGGCCGGCCGGCGCGTGGCACGCCGAGTGGGAGCCGCTGCGCGACCTGCTGCGGCTGACCGGCGGAGCCGCCCGGGACGCCGCCGAACTGGCGGAGGAGCTGCGGGTGCGGCCGGACGCCATGCGCGCGCACCTCGGCCTCACCCACGGGCTGATCGTCTCCGAGCGGCTCTCCGCCGAGCTGTCGGCCGTGCTCGGCCGCGCCCGCGCCAAGGAGCTCCTCACGCGGCTCGCGCCGCGCACCTACGCCGAAGGCCGCTCCCTCGCCGAACTGCTCGCGGAGGAGCCCGAGGTGAAGGACGTCGACCTCGGCGACCTCACCGACCCCGCCCGTTACACCGGCTCCGCCGGAGCCCTCACCGACCGTGCGCTGGAGCGACGTTGACCGAGAAGATCCTCAACCACCGCGCCGAGGGCCCGGCTTCCGCTCCCCCGCTGCTGCTCGGCCCGTCCCTGGGGACGTCGTACGCCCTGTGGGACAAGGTCGCGCCCGAGCTGTCCCTCACGCACCGGGTGGTCCGCTGGGACCTTCCGGGCCACGGGGGCTCCGCGGCCGGGCTGATCGGTCCCGGCGCCACCGTCGGCGACCTGGCCGGCCTGGTGCTGGCGCTCGCCGACTCCCTCGGCCTGGAGCGGTTCGCGTACGCCGGGGTGTCGCTCGGCGGGGCGGTCGGACTGCATCTCGCGCTGCACCACCCCGAGCGGGTGTCGTCGCTGGCGGTGATCTGCTCGTCGGCCCACTTCAACGGGGCCGGGCCGTGGCAGGAACGGGCCGCGCTGGTGCGGCGCGAGGGGCTGGCCGGGCTGGCGGAGAGCGCGAACGCCCGCTGGTTCACGCCCGGCTTCACCGTTCCGCGGCTGGTCGCCGACCACCGCGATGCCGACCCGCAGGCGTATGCCGCCTGCTGCGACGCGCTCGCCGCGTACGACCTGCGGGAGCGGCTGCCCGAGATCGCCGCGCCCACCCTGCTGGTCGCCGGCCGCGAGGACCCGGCGACGCCGCCCGCGCATCTGCGGGAGATCGCGGACGCGGTGCCGGGCGCCGGGCTCGTGGAGATCCCGGGCGCCTCGCACCTGGCGCCCGCGGAGCGGCCGGAGGCCGTGCTGACGGCCCTGCGCGCCCACTTCGACGGGGGCGCGAAGCGGGGCATGGAGGTACGGCGGCAGGTGCTCGGCGACGCGCACGTGGACCGGGCGCAGGCGCGGCAGACCCCTTTCACCGCCCGCTTCCAGGACTTCATCTCGCGCTACGCCTGGGGCGAGATCTGGACCGACCCGACCCTCAGCCGCCGCGAACGCAGCATGATCACGCTGACCGCGCTGGTCGCGCACGGCCACTACGACGAGCTGGCCATGCATGTGCGGGCGGCCCGGCGCAACGGGCTCTCCCCGGAGGAGATCGGCGCCGTCCTGCTCCAGACGGCCGTCTACTGCGGGGTCCCGGCGGCGAACTCGGCGTTCGCGACGGCCCAGCGGGTGCTGGCCGAGGAGGACGGAACCACCTGAGGTGCCCTGCGGGCCACAGGCCCGGCGTGGGCCCGCGCGACTTCCCGCCGCGTGGGCCCACGCCGGGCCACGCCCACCGTCGCCCCCTCAGGTCCCGACCGGCACACCACCTATGAACCGGTGCACCCCGGCCGCCTCTCACTCGCCCACAGCAAGGTGCCGCGCCGCGCCGTCACGGGCGCGACCCGCGACGGCGCGCCGGTCGTACGGGACGCCCGCACCGGACCCGCGGCCCGGCATTCGGCCGCAGACGACACGGCGGCTTACCGGCTCCCCGGCCCTGGGCCTCGGGCATACACCACCCACCGAACGGTCGGCCGACCGACGCCGAACGCACGCGCAGGTTCTCGATGGCGCATCGACCGTCGCGGGCGCCTCCCGCGACGGCGCACCCGTCCTACTGGACGCCCTCAGCGGGCCCGCGGCCCGGCGTTCGGCCGCAGGCGACACGGCGGCGTACCGGCAGACCCGCAACCGAGCCGCCGCGGGACGTCCGCCACCCGCCGACCGGGCGTCGCCGAACACGCGCAGGTTCTCGCTGGCACACCAGCCGTCACGGGCGCGACCCGCGACCGGCGCTCCGGTCGTACCCGACGCCCGAACCGGGCCCGCGGCCCGGCGTTCGGCCGCAGAGGACGCGGCAGGGTGCCGACACACCCGCATCCGAGCCGCCGCCCGACGGCCGGCCGGTCGTCTCCAACGCGCGCGCAGGTTTTCGGTCACCTGCCGGCCGTCACGGGCGCGACCGGCAGGACCGGCGCGCCGGTCGTACCCACGCCCGCGCCGGGCGCGCGTTCGCCGGGGTCGGCCCGTCAGTCTCGTCCCCGTGCCTGGCCCGGCACGCGGCCCACCTGTGGGGCGCCCAGGCCGTCCAGTGCCTGTCGGGCGCGGGCGGCCAGGGCGTCGGCGCCGCAGGAACGTGCCAGGGTCAGGCCGCGGTTGAGTTCGGCCACCGAGCGGGCGGCGATGCCGTGCTCGATGCGGGCGGCCGCGTGTTCGTACTGGCAGGGCGAGGACTCCAGGTAGGCGACCGCCTGGGCGGTGAGCCGCACGGCGCGCTGGCCGGTCTCCAGGGCGGCGGCGCAGCGCAGGGCCTCGCCGATGGCGGTGTCGGTGCCGAAGCGCTCGGCCTGACGGCGGGCGTCGGAGGCGAGACGGGCCGCGCGGGCCGGGTCGTCGGCGGCGAGGGCCCGGGCCAGGTCGGCCGCCCAGGGCACCATCACCGGGTTGAGGTGGCCGCGGACGGCCGCCGCCTTCCCGGCCTCCTCCAGCTCGTTGACGCCCTCCTGGGTGCGGCCGACGGCGAGCAGCAGGCGGCCGCGCACCGAGCGGGGGTCGGGCAGCACGATCGTGGAGGGGTAGGGCGGGCCGAAGCCGTGCTCCTCGGCGATCCGCCAGGCCTCGTCGACGTGGCCGCGGGCGAGCAGCGTGTCGATGAGGTTGCAGGTCGCGGACCAGTACAGGGGCAGGCCGCGGCCGACGCGTTCGGCGATGCCCAGCGCCTGCCGCAGGGATTCCTCCGCCTCCTTCAGCCGGCCCCGGCGGCGCAGGCCCAGGCCGACGTAGGCGTGGGCCAGGGCGAGATGGCCGCCGCTCCAGCCGGCGGACTCGTAGGCGCGCAGGGCCTCGTTGAAGAGGGCTTCGGCGCGGTCGAGCCGGTCGGTGTAGACGTAGGAGCTGGCCAGCATCATGGGCAGCTCGATGCCCCATTCGGTGTCGGTCCAGCCGAGGCCGGGGGCGAGGCGGCCGTTGACGAGGGCGCGGTCGCACAGTTCGACGACGATCTCCGCGTTCTCGCCGTGCGTCATGGCGTCGAATCCGCGCAGGACGAGCAGGGCGCGCTCGGCGTTGTCCCGTCCGGTGCAGGTGGAGGCGAGGGCGGCGAGTTTCTCCGAGCGGCGCGGTGACGTGCTCTCCCCGGCGTGGATGCCCTCCCACATGAACTGCACGGCCTGCAGCCGCATCCGCGCCGGCCCCGCCGGCTGGCGGGCGGCCTCCGCCTCGACGGTGCGGACGGCCTCCTCCAGCTGGTCGTTGTGGAGGAGCGCCTGGGAGAGGCGGTAGACGGCGTCGACGCGCTGGCCTCCGGCGAGGCCGGGCAGGGCGAGCGCCTCCCGCAGGTGGCCGATGGTCCGGGCGGGCGCGGTGAGGAGGGTGGCGCAGCCGAGTTCGTACAGCACGTGGGCGTGGGCGTCCGGGCTGGGCGGCTCCTGCAGGGCGCGCTCCAGGCAGCGGCGGGCGGCGTCGGGCGCGCCGACGGCGACGTGTTCGCGGGCGGCCTCACGGAGCTGCTCGACGAGTTCCTCGTCGTCGTCCGGGTGGACCTGGAGGAGGTGGCGGGAGGCGGCCGCGACGCCCCGGCCGGCGTCCAGGACGACCTTCGCGGCGATGCCGTGCATCGCCCGGCACAGGCCGTCGGGGATGGAGTCGTAGACGGCGCTGGCGATCAGCGGGTGGACGAACTCCAGTCCGCCGCCTTCGGCGACGGGACCCACCGCGGGGTCGGGGTGGGTGAGGATGCGCGCGTTGCGCAGCAGTTCGGCGCAGCGTTCCGCGTCCTCGCGGGCCATGCCGGCGAGGAGGGCGGCCTCGTCGACGGAGATGTCGGCGCCGAGGATGGCGGCGGCCATGGCGAACCGGGTGGCGTCGACGCCGAGTTCCTCGAGGCGGTCGACGAGTCCGCCGCCGCGGGCGGCGCGGTTCAGGGGGCGCAGTTCGGTGGCCGAGGCCTCGCTCGGCTCGAGTTCGCTGTCGCGGACCTTGGCGAGGAGTTCGACGGTCTCGTAGGGGTTGCCGCCGGTGACGGCCCACACCTCGCGGCAGAACGGGTCGTCGGCGTGGGCGCCGACGGTGGCGCGGGTGAGGCCGGCGACCGCGTCCGGGGTGAGGGCGCTGAGGCTGGTGACGGAGTGTCCGGCGGCGCGGGCGACGGCGTCGAGGTAGCGGGCGCTGGTCCCCTTGACGTCGGCGGGCCTGCGGGCGACGACGACCAGGACGGAGAGGTCGTCGAGGCGCTGGACGAAGGCGGCGAGCCAGCGCAGGGTCTCCTGGTCGGCCCAGTGCGCGTCGTCCACCAGCAGCACGAGCGGCCAGTCCCGCCGGGCCAGCCGGGCCACCGCGGCGACCAGGCCGTCGCACACGTTCTGCGGGTCGGCCTGCCGCTCGACGGGGTCCGCTATGCCGAGGGCGGGGCCGGCGATGTCGTACCAGTCGCCGAGGTACTCGCGGGCCTCCTCCGGGTGCAGGGACAGCAGCGCCGGCTGCAGCAACTGCCGTACCACGTTGAAGGGGACGGACCTGAGGGTCTCGCCGCCGCGGGCCGACCACACCGTGCAGCCCCGGGACTCGGCGATACGGCGTGTCTCGGCCAGCAGCGCGGTCTTGCCGAGTCCGGCCTCGCCGCGCAGCACGTGCACACGGCCCGAGGACGACCGGTCGGCGCAGAGTGTCTCCACCGCCCGCGCGATGGCGGCGATCTCCTCGTCGCGCTCCCACAGGGAAGCCGAGGCGGCCGCCGCCGGCCGTACCTCCGTCATCCCGCTACCTCCCCAAGTCGCCCGAACGACGTACAGACCTCGAGCGTAGCCCTCCGGGGGCCCGTGCGGAGTGTGGTCCGCCCAGCTGTTGCACCACCGGGTGACGCGGGGCGGGCCTCGACGCCCCGACGGGCCTGCGGGGGAGGAGCCTGAACGTCAACGGCGGGTGACGCGCCGCGAATTGACGCCGTTTCCGCGCCGGCCGGGCACGGGGTGCCGGGCCGGGCGGTGGCGCAAGCCCCCATCCCTCTCATACGACTTTCACCGACGCCTCATACGGTGGGGGCATGACGCAGGTGACTCCTCCCGGGTGGTACCCCGATCCCGGGCAGACAAGTGACGGTCCCGCCACCGAGCGCTGGTGGGACGGCGGGGCGTGGACGGACCGGACCCGCCCCGCGGCCTCGGCCGCCCCATGGGGTCCGCCGGCGCAGGGGCCGACCGCCGGGACCGGTCCGGCATACCCGGCGTATCCGGCATATCCGGGCCTTCCCACCTCGTCGGCGGGCACGGGCGGGCGGCGCGGGCTGCGCACCGGCATCGCCGTCGCGGCGGCCGCGGCGGTCCTCGCGAGCATCGGGTTCGGCGTGTACGCGCTGACCAAGGACGACGGCGGCTCCGGCGGGCAGGAGACGGCGCAGGGACCGGGCGGCCAGGACGGACCGGGCGACTCGGGAGGGCAGGACGGCGGCCAGGGCGGGCCGTTCGGCGACTCGGGCGGTTCCGGCGGTCCGGGCGGGTCCTCTCCCGCGCCGGACGAGTCCGAAGCGCCCGAGATCAAGAGCGGTGCGGTGACGGACGCGCTCAACGGGATCAGCATCCCCATCCCGGACGGCTGGACCGGGCAGGAGCTGAGCGTGGGCGCGCAGATCACCTCCGACTCGTCCTACAAGTGCCCCGGCGACACGTCGAAGACCTGCACCAAGGGGGGCGTGTACTCGGCGCCCGCGGAGGCGCTGGGCACCAAGGGGGACACGGCCGAGGAGGTCGCCAAGGCGGACATCGCGGCCAACGCGGAGGAGTCCTACGGCGGCAGCACCTACGGCGAGATCACCTCGCACCAGGTGATCGCCTCCAAGGCGGTCACCGTGGCCGGGCAGAAGGGCTACATGGTGCGCTGGAAGGCGGTCACCAGCAAGGGCGCCGACGGCTACGTCGAGTCGCTGGCCTTCCCGGCGCCCGCGGACACCGGACGGCTGGTGGTGCTGCGGTTCGGCGTCGACGCCGACCAGTCGGTGTCCGTCATCGACACCATCACCCGGGGCATCAAGGTGTCCACGGGCGGCGGCAGCGGACAGGACGTCTGACACCCGGCTGCCGCGCTCCGGCGGCCGTTCGCCGCGTGAACGGTCCGGCCGGGTGGGGCGCCCCTCCGCTCAAGGGGAACCCCACCCGGCCGGGGGGTGCGCGCCGCCCCCGTCCCCACGGTGCGGCGCGAGCAGGTCACCGTCCGGTCATCCCGCGGACGGCGGCCTGGGTCCTTCCTGGGTGAGGCCCAGAGCCGGCAGTACGGCGGCCTCCACGAAGCACACCAGGTAGTTCTCGTCGGCGTACGTGCCGTCCACGACGGGACGGGCGCGGACGACGCCGAACATCTGTGCCGGGATGTAATCCAGCGCCGGGTGGTCGGCCGGGATCTCACCGCGTTCGACACCGCGCCGCAGGATGTCCCGCAGAGCGGCGATCTCGGGCTCGACGAGCGCCTCGCGCAGCGCCCGGGCGAGCTCCTGGTCCTGGGTGACGGCGTGGCCGAGTGCCTGCAGCAGCTTGGTGTCCGTGATGGACCACCGGGCCGCGGCCCGCGCGGCCTCGCGCAGGTCGCCGGCGAGCGACCCGGTGTCGATGCCGGCGAGGCGCGAGCGGCGGCGGGAGCGCAGCGCGGCCACCACGAACTGCGGCTTGGTCTTCCACTGCCGGTACAGCGTGGACTTGCTGCACCGGGTGCTGAGGGCGACGCCCTCCATGGTGACGGACTCGTACCCGCACTCGCGGATCTGGTCGAGGACGGCGTCGAAGAACTCCTGCTCGCGCTCGGGCGTGAGCTTGGAGCGGCGCGAGGCGGTGACCGGCTCCGGTCCGTCCGCGGCCTGCGACGTCATCACTTCTTCCCCTCGTCGCGAGTGCACTGTCCGTGGGCCCGCCGGGGGCCCGACTCCAGTGTGTCCTATGTCAATCGATACGCCAGTGTACCGGTACTCGAACGTATCGGTACACTGCCGTATCGGTACGATATCGTATCGATGGCTGGGGACGGGTCACGGGCCCGTGCCGTGCCACCACGCGCACCACCGTCAATGAAGGGGCCGGGGGATGAATGCCCGCACCGAGCCTGCCGAAGCGGAGCCGGCCACACCGGTACGGCCGCCCATAGTCCGGGAGCTCCTGCTCGTCGCCGGACTCTTCCTCGTCTACAAGTTCGGCCGGCAGCTCGCCACGGGGCACACCGGCGAGGCCTTCCGCAACGCGCACCGCGTGTGGGACACCGAACGACTGCTCCGCCTCCCCGGTGAGGGCGCGGTGCAGTCCCTGCTGCTGCACGGCGACACCCTCGCCCGCGTCGCGAACACCTACTACGCGACCGTGCACTTCCCCGCCACCGCGGCCTTCCTGGTCTGGCTCTACCTGCGGCGCCCGACGCACTACGCATGGGCCCGCCGGACGCTGGCCGCCGTCACGGCCGCCGCCCTGGCGCTCCACCTCCTGTTCCCGCTCGCCCCGCCGCGCATGCTCACGGCGACCGGCCTGATCGACACCGCCCGGGTGTACGGGCCGTCCGTGTACGGGCCGCCGCAGACCGACCACCTGTCCAACCAGTTCGCGGCGATGCCCTCGCTGCACTTCGGCTGGGCGCTGATGCTGGCGGTCGGCCTGATCGCCGCGACCCGGTCGCGCCTGCGGTGGCTGTGGCTGCTGCACCCGCTGGTGACGCTGCTGGTGATCGTGGGGACGGCGAACCACTACTGGCTCGACGCCCTGGTGGCCGCGGCTCTGCTGGGCGCCGCCCTCGCGGTGGTCCGCGCGCCCCGGCGCACGACCGCCACGGCCGCGATCGGGGCGCCGCGGCGCGTACCGGCCGAGGAGCGGGTGCCGGTGGGGGCGGGCCGATGAGCGCCACGGTCCTCGCCGTCGCCCTGTCCCTGCTGTCGGCCGTCGCCTACGCGAGCGCGGCCGTCGCCCAGGAGAGGCTGGCCTCCCGCTCCCCGGGCCCGGGCCTGCTGCGGTTGCTCGGCAGCGGCGCCTGGTGGGCGTCCGTGGGACTGAACGGGGGCGCGGCGCTGCTGCACGTGGTGGCGCTCCGGTACGGTCCGCTCACCGTGGTGCAGCCGCTCGGCGCGCTGACGCTGGTCGCGGCGGTGCCGCTGGGCGCGCGGATCGCGGGGCGGCGGGTCGGCGCGGCGGAGTGGCGGGGCATCGCGTTCACTCTCGTCGGACTGGCCGCGCTGCTGGTCACGGCGTCCGGGCCGGCGCCCCGGGAGGTGCTGGGCGTGCCCGAGGCGGTGGCGGTGGCGGGTGCCACGGC
This sequence comes from Streptomyces sp. NPDC052016, assembly GCF_044548445.1. Lineage (NCBI taxonomy): Bacteria > Bacillati > Actinomycetota > Actinomycetes > Kitasatosporales > Streptomycetaceae > Streptomyces > Streptomyces sp. NPDC052016. Next base: position 121,920 of record NZ_JBIUBX010000010.1, on the reverse strand, counting down.
CGCGCTGATCGGTCTTGTGGCCCGCCCCGGGACGCGGCCCGGGCTGCGGCACGCGACCGCGTCCGGGGTCGCCTCCGGTGTCGCCTCGGCGCTCACCCAGACCGTGACGGTGGCCGCCACCGACCGGTCGGGCTCGCCGTTCGGCGTGCAGGTGGTCGGGGTGGCGCTGCTGGTGGCCGCGTTCGCGACGGCCGGGCTGCTGCTGTCGCAGACCGCCTACCGGGACGGTCTCGGCGCCCCGCTCGCGGTGGTGACGCTGGCGAACCCGGTGGCCGCCGTGGTGATCGGCCTCGCACTGCTGGGCGAACGGCTCCAGGGCGGGGCGGCGGGCGTGCTGCTCGCGCTGGCGGGAGCGGGCCTCGCCGGCCGGGGCGTGGTGGTGCTGTCGCGGTCGGCGCCGGAGCCCGCCGCGGACCCCGCGCCGGTCGGCGAGGAGCATCCCGTGGCGGCGGTGCTGGCGCTCGGGGCGGAGGCGGCCTCCCCCGAACCCGCGCTGCTGCCCCGGCCGACACCCGGGCCGGGGCACCTCACACCCCTGTAGACCTCACGCCTCTCCAGCGGGTGTCAGCAGGTCAGCCGAAGCCGCGGGCGTCCTGCTTGAGCGCGGTGTCCACGGTCAGGGCCGTGGCGACGACCAGGCTCAGCAGCGGCTCGGGGAGCTGGTAGTGGATCTGCAGGACGTAGTTGTCGGCGGTGGTGAACAGCGTCTTGGCGAGGCCCTCCCAGGTCTTGGTGATCCGGGCGACCTCGTTGTCCGCGTGGTCGACGATCGCGAAGTTCCAGGCCCGCCAGTTCTCCGCCTTGATCGCGCCGATCCGCTGACCGCCGGCGTCGCTGATCGCGAAGTTGATCTTCCCGAAGACGTTCTGCTGGGCGATCTCCCCGACCGGCTGCCCGTCGGGACGCGTGACGACCACCCGCGACCTGAAGACCTTCCGGGGCCGGGTCAGCAGCAGCACCGGCTGCCCGTGGGCGTCGCGGATCTCCAGCCTGTGCGTCAGGAACTGGTCGATGCTGGCGACGAAGCGCAGCACCTTGCGCAGCGCGCTCTGCCCGACCTGGACGACCGAGCCCAGCTGGTTGCCCTGCTGGTCCATGACCTTGTACTCGTTGGTCAGCTCGATGAGTTTGGCCTTCTGGTTGACCACCAGCACCGGCTCGCTGAACAGCGAGCCGCCGCCGGGGCCGCTCGGGGCGACCCCGGCCTGCTGCTGCACCTGACGCTGCACGCGCGGGTCGGGCCCGGCCTGCTGCGCCGGCACCTGGGGCAGGGGCTGCGCCGGTGCCTGCGCGGGCTGCTGCGCCGGCGCCTGCTGGTCGGCGTGGGTGTGCTCGGTCCACTGGGACCCGTCCCAGTAGCGCAGGGTGCGGGCGGCTCCGTGCGGATCCGGGTACCAGCCTGCAGGTGTGTTCGAATGCGTGGTCACCGGGGCACACTATCCCGAGCCCACCCGGACCTGACCAGCCCCCACGATCCGGTGTTCACCGGGCCTTTACCCGCCCATCGCCTCAGTCCGTGGCGATGGCCGGGTCGCTGACGCCGGGCCGACCGTTCTCGACGTGCCCCGCGAACCGCCGCAGGAAGGACGGGTCCGCGGCGGAGGTCACCGTGAGGTCGTACCAGCGGTGGCCGCCCCCGAGGCCGACGGTGCGCCGCAGGACGGCGCCGGCGCGCACCTCGACGGTGACCGTGCGCCCGCGGTAGCCGTCGGCCACCTGCAACCGAACGGTCGTGGAGCCCCGGTTGGTGAAGGTCAGCTCCAGGCCGTCGCCGACGTGCCGGGCGACGACCTCCGGCCCGGCCTGCTTGCCGGGACCCTTGAAGACGCGCAGGAAACCGTTGGGGCCGTGCACGGTCAGGTCGTGGGTCCCCCGCGAGTACGCCGAGTTCCAGGTGTCGGAGATCTTCTTGCCGGCCTCGGTGGTGTACGTCCACGGCCCGTCCGCGCGGTTGCCGGACGTGACGAGGAAGGCGGCGCCCGCCTTGGGCCCGGAGGCGAAGGTGAGCGTGAGCGTGCCGGCGGGCGCGTCGGCCGAACCGTCCACCGCGGGGGCGTACTCGAGCGGGCGGGTGGGCCGCAGGCCGCGCTCCTGCCGGGGCAGGACGCCCTCGGCGGGCGGGGTCGGCCGGTAGTCGGGGTGGCGCTCGCGGTCCGGGGGCTCGTAACCGTCGGTGTCGGGCAGCGCGACCGGCCGGGTGTCCGTGCGGGAGAAGTCGAAGGCCGACGTCAGGTCACCGCATATGGCCCGCCGCCAGGGCGAGATGTTCGGCTCGTGCACCCCGAACCGGCGCTCCATGAACCGGATGACCGAGGTGTGGTCGAGGGTCTCGGAGCAGACGTAACCACCCTTGCTCCAGGGGGAGACGACGAGCATCGGCACGCGCGGGCCCAGCCCGTAGGGGCCGGCGACCCGGGTGCCGCCGCCGGGGAAGAGGTCGAGGGTGACGTCGACCGTGGAGCGGCCCTGCTCCGCGGACCGCGGCGGAAGCGGCGGTACCAGGTGGTCGAAGAAGCCGTCGTTCTCGTCGTACGTGATGAACAGGGCGGTCTTCGCCCACACGGCCGGGTTGGAGGTGAGGGCGTCCAGGACCTGGGAGATGTACCAGGCACCGTAGTTGGAGGGCCAGTTGGAGTGTTCGGAGAAGGCCTCCGGGGCGGCTATCCAGGAGATCTGCGGCAGCGTGCCGGCCCTGACGTCCGCGCGCAGCCGGTCGAAGTAGCCGTCGCCGTTCTTGACGTCGGTGCCGGTGCGGGCCTTGTCGTACAGCGGGTCGCCGGGCTGGGCGGTGCGGTACTTGTTGAAGTACAGCAGCGAGTTGTCGCCGTAGTTGCCGCGGTAGGCGTCCTGGATCCAGCCCCAGGAGCCCTGCGCGTCGAGGCCGTCGCCGATGTCCTGGTAGATCTTCCAGGAGATGCCGGCCTGCTCCAGGCGCTCCGGGTAGGTCGTCCAGTCGTAGCCGAGCTCCTCGTTGCCGAGGACGGGGCCGCCGCCCTTCCCGTCGTTGCCCGTGTGACCCGACCACAGGTAGTAGCGGTTGGGGTCGGTCGATCCGATGAAGGAGCAGTGGTAGGCGTCGCAGACGGTGAAGGTGTCGGCGAGCGCGTAGTGGAAGGGGATGTCCTCACGGGTGAGGTACGCCATGGTCGTGGTGCCCTTCGCCGGCACCCACCGGTCGTAACTGCCCCCGTTGTAGGCGTCCTGGCCGTCGGGCCAGCTGTGCGGCAGGCCTTCCAGGAACTGCATTCCGAGGTCGTCGGCGGTCGGGTGGAAGGGCAGCACCTCTGTGGCGCCGTCCGACTGGTGCCACACCGACCTGCCGCCGGCGAGGGTGACCGGATGCGGGTCGCCGAAGCCGCGCACGCCCCTCAACTTGCCGAAGTAGTGGTCGAAGGAGCGGTTCTCCTGCATCAGGACGACGATGTGCTCGACGTCCTCGATCGACCCCGTGCGGTGGTTCGCGGGCAGGGCGGCGGCACGCTCGATGCTGCTCGCCAGCGCGCTGAAGGCCGTGGTGGCGCCCGCGATCCGCAGGAATCCGCGCCGGTTGACTTCGGGCATGGGTGAGGGACCTCTCGTGCGAGGGGAGTTCGACGACCGGCCGGTGTCGGGGGAAGGCGCGCGCAAGGAGTGTTCCAGGGGCACGCAACGGCAGGGAAGGGCCGGATGTCGCCGATGTGAAGGCCGACGGTACGGGCGGTGAGGGGCGGGCCGGGCTCCGCCGGGCGCCGTGCCTCCCGCACAGGGAGGAACCGGTCACCGTCGAGCCGTCAGCCTGTCACCTCTCCCGTCCTGCGCCCCCGGTGGCGGCCGGAGCGGGTTCCCTCGTGCCGTCGCGCCGTCACAGCACCTCGTTGCCGTACATCTCCCCGAGGGGGTCGGCGATGAGTTCGAGGCGGGCGCCGTCGGGGTCGCGGAAGTAGACGGAGACCTCGCTGTGCACCACGTGGTCGACACCGGCGTCGGCGAGCTTGCCGACGAGGTGGCGCCAGCGGCCGGGCTCCACCGAGATCGCCACGTGGTGCAGGCCGCCCAGGACCTCGGCGTAGGGGCCCACGTCGAGGCCGGGGAAGTCGAAGAAGGCGAGCAGGTTGCCGTTGCCGATGTCGAAGAAGAAGTGCGAGGAACCGGGGTAGTCGCGGTTCTCGATCAGCTCGGTCAGCGGGAACTCCAGCACGTCCTGGTAGAAGCGGATCGTCCGCTCGACGTCGCTGCTGATCAACGCGGTGTGGTGCAGCCCCCGGGCGGACGACGGGGGCCGTTCGCCGCCCGGCCGCAGGTACCGGTCACGGATCCGCCGCCGCCTCGCCTCGAGGGCGGAGCGGTCCGGCTGGGCGTCCCCTTGTGCGCTGGTCATGGCTCTCCTCGGCGGCGATGGTGGCGCCCGTCCCGCACACCGGAACGCGGCCGGATCTCCTCGTACCGCAGCATAACCACGTAGTACACAGTTCAACCAAGTCGTCGGGCGGTTCGTCGTCCGCCCCTTCGCCCGGCCCCCGAACTCCCCGGGTACCCTGCTCCGGTGAACGGCATCCCCCCGGGCGATGCTCGGCGGAGCGGCGGCCCCGCTGATCGTCACGGCGCTCGCCGAGAACTACAGCGCCGTGGTGGGCGGCTGGTTCATGAGCGGCATGGCCCTGCTCTCCCTGCTCTGCGTCCTCGCCCTGCCGGAGACCGGCGACCGCGACCGCGATGCGATCTGACGGCCCGGCCGCTCCCCGCCCGACGGTCCGACGGGCGGGGCGGTCGTCCCGGCGCGGAGGTCACGCGCGCAGCCAGACAGCCGTGTCCTCGGGCAGGCGGCCCCTCGCGTCGAGCGGACCGCTGGTGAGGAGACGGGCGCGGTGCGGGGGCAGCTCCAGCGGGGTCGACGACAGGTTGACCAGGCACGTCAGGCCGTCCGTGCGGCGGAAGGCGAGGACTCCGGCCGGGGCGGGCAGCCACGTCAGGGGGCCGTCGCCGAAGCCGGGTGCGGCGCGCCGCAGGCGCAGGGCCTCGCGGTAGAGCGCGAGCATGGAGGCGGGATCGGCGGCCTGCCGGTCGGCCGCGTAGGCGGGCCAGTCGCCGGGCTGCGGCAGCCAGGGCTCCGCGGTGGATCCGAAGCCGCAGTACGGTGCGTCGGCGGCCCAGGGCATCGGCACCCGGCAGCCGTCGCGGCCCGGGTCGACGCCACCGGAGCGGAAGTGCATCGGGTCCTGGATGCGGTCGAGGGGGATGTCCGCCTCGGGCAGACCGAGTTCCTCGCCCTGGTACAGGTAGACCGATCCGGGCAGTGCCAGCGTGAGCAGTGCGGCGGCCCGGGCCCGGCGGGTGCCCAGGGTGAGGTCGGTCGGGATGCCGAAGGTCTTCGCGGCGAAGTCGAACCCGGTGTCCGCACGGCCGTACCGGGTGACGGTGCGGGTGACGTCGTGGTTGCACAGGACCCAGGTCGCCGGGGCCCGGACGGGGGCGTGCTCGGCGAGGGTGTCGTCGACGGCGCGGCGCAGCCGGTCGGCGTCCCAGGGGCAGGTGAGGAAGTTGAAGTTGAAGGCCGTGTGCAGTTCGTCGGGGCGGAGGTAGCGCGCGAAGCGTTCGGCGTCGGGCAGCCACACCTCCCCCACGAAGACGGCCCCGTACTCGTCGGCGATCGCCCGCCAGGAGCGGTAGACGTCGTGGAGTTCGTCCCGGTCGATGAAGGGGTGCGGGTCGGTGCCCTCCTGGAAGTCGGGCAGTGCGGGGTCCTTCGCGAGGAGCGCCGCGGAGTCGATGCGGACGCCGGCCACGCCCCGTTCGAACCAGAAGCGCAGGACGTCCTCGTGCTCCTGCCGGACGACGGGGTGGGCCCAGTTGAGGTCGGGCTGTTCGGGGGCGAACAGGTGCAGGTACCACTCGCCGTCGGGGACGCGGGTCCAGGTGGGGCCCGCGAACTGGGACGGCCAGTCGTTGGGCGGCAGTTCGCCGTTCTCCCCGCGGCCGGGCCGGAAGTGGAAGAGCTCGCGTTCCGGGCTGCCGGGTCCGGCGGCCAGGGCCGCCCGGAACCAGGGGTGCTGGTCGGAGACGTGGTTGGGCACGATGTCGACGATGGTGCGGATGCCCAGTTCCCGGGCCTCGGCGATGAGTTTCTCCGCCTCGGCGAGGGTGCCGAAGGCCGGGTCGATGGTGCGGTAGTCGGCCACGTCGTAGCCGCCGTCGACGAGCGGGGAGAGGTACCAGGGGGTGAACCAGACGGCGTCGACACCGAGTTCGGCGAGGTAGGGCAGTCGTGCCCGGACGCCCGCGAGGTCCCCGGTGCCGTCGCCGTCGCCGTCGGCGAAACTGCGGGGGTACACCTGGTAGATGACGGCGTCGCGCCACCAGTCGTCGGCGCGGTGCGGAAGGGGGGCTGCCACGTGGCGGTCCTTTCGGGCAGGGTGGATCTTCGCCGCCGGCGCGGACAGCGGGGCGTCGGACGGGCCGGCGGCGAAGTCTTCAGGGGCGGGTGAGGGTGCGGCGGCGGGCGGTCAGCCCTTGAGTCCGCCTGCGGTGAGGCCGCTCATGATGTTGCGCTGGAAGACCAGGAAGATCAGCAGGGTGGGCAGGGAGGCGATGGTCAGCGCGGCGATCAGCACGTTGACCGGGACGCCGTTGGAGAGCGAGTAGATGCCGACGTTGAGGGTCTGCTTGTTCGGGTCGGGCAGCGTGAGCATGGGCCACAGGAAGTCCTTCCAGACGCCCACGACCGCGAAGATGGACACCACGCCGAGGATCGGCCGGGAGATCGGCAGCACGATCGAGCGCAGGGTTCGCATCGGACTCGCGCCGTCCATCTGGGCGGCGTCCAGGAGTTCCTTGGGGATCGAGTCGAAGAACCGCTTCAGCAGGAAGATGTTGAAGGCGTTCGTCACCGACGGGAGCCAGATCGCCCACGGTGTGTTCAGCAGGTTGCGTTCGAAGACCGGGACGTCGAGCACGGTCAGGTACTGGGGTACGACGAGCACCGTCGCCGGGATCATCAGGGTCGCCAGCATCATGGCGAGGATGGCCTTGCCGAAGACCGGGCGGAGCTTGGAGAGCGAGTAGGCGGCGGCCACGTCCAGGACGAGCTGGAAGGCCAGGGCGCCGAACGCGTAGTAGAGGGTGTTGCCCAGTAGCTTGGCCAGGTCCATGACCTCCCAGGCCCGGGTGTAGTTGTCCGGTGCGAACGATCCGGGGACCAGGGTCGGCGGGGTCCGGACGACCTCCTGGGCGTCCTTGAAGCCGCTGGAGACCATCCAGTACAGCGGGCCGAGGAAGACCAGGGTGAAGCCGCCGACGACGACGGCGAACGTCACCCGGTAGAGGACCTTGCCGCGGGGCCGGGCGAGCTGGGCCGGTGAGATGAGGGTGCGTGTGGACATGCTGGGCCTCCGGTCCTACTCGTCCTCGGCGCGGCTGAGCTTGACGTACGCCGCCGAGAACCCGGCGAGGAGTACGAGCAGGAGCAGGCCGAGGGCCGCCGCGGCACCGTAGTTGTTGAAGTTGAAGGCGTACTGGTAGATGAGGTGGACGACCGTCGTCGTGGAGCCCTCGGGGCCGGCGCCGCCGGTCAGCAGGAAGGGTTCGACGAAGACCTGCATGGTGGCGATGATCTGCATCAGCAGCATCAGCGAGAGCACCAGCCGGGTCTGCGGGATCGTCACGTGCCAGATCTTGCGGAACACCCCGGCTCCGTCGAGCTCGGCCGCCTCGTACAGCTCGCCGGGGATGCCCTGGAGGGCGGCGAGGTAGATCAGGGCGGCGCCGCCCATGTTCATCCAGGTCGCGGCGATGACGACCGAGAGCATCGAGGTGTCCGGGTCCTGGAGCCACTGCTGCTCGGGCAGTCCGAAGAAGCCGAACAGCTCGTTGAGGAGCCCGTAGCCGGGGTCGTACAGGTACTTGAAGAGGAGGACGGAGGCCACCGGCGGCAGCATCACCGGCAGGTAGACGAGCAGCCGGAGGTAGCCCTTGCCGTGCCGGAACTCGTTGATCACCACGGCGACGACGAACGGGACGGCGAAGCCGAGGACGAGGGCGAGGACCGTGAACAGCAAGGTGTTGCGCCAGGCCTGCCAGAACGCCGGGTCGTTGTAGACGGTGACCAGGTTGTCCAGGCCGACCCAGCTGGTGTGACCGCCCTCGGTCCGCTGGAAGGCCAGGAGGAACTCCCGGGCCATCGGGTACCAGGAGAAGAACCCGAAGCACAGGACCGCCCCGATGAGGAAGGCGTGGGCGGTGAGGTTGCGTCGCACGCTCCTGGCGAGGCGGCCGCCGGGCGGCACGGGGCCCGGTGCGCGAGGCGGGGTGCGGCGGCTGCGGTCCGCCTTGCTCTGGGTCAGGCTCGGGGCCGACATCGTTGCTCCTCGGTGCTGGTCTGCCGGGGTTGTTCGTCGCTCGGCGGCGGGGACGGCGGGCCCGTCCCCGCCCGCGTTCCGGTCACCGCGTGGCGAGGACCTGGTCGACCTGTGACGCGGCGGTCGAGAGCAGCTCGTCGATGTCGGCGTCCTCGTTGGTGAGGACCGCGGACATCACGTTGTCCAGGACCTTGTAGATCTCCTGGGCCTTGGGCGGCTCGGCCTTGCCGGGGACCGGGTTGTCCATGAAGGCCTTGAAGTTCTCGACCGGCATGGTGGCGTGCTCGGCGCGGGCGGCGTCGTCCTTGGCCTTGGTCTCGTTCAGCCAGAAGTTGGGCTGCGGGATGCCGACCGGCAGACCGTCGGCCTTGGTGCGCGCCCAGTCGAACTGGCCCTTGCCGACGGAGAGGTTCTTGAAGTTGAGCCAGGCGATCGCGGCCTTGATCTCGTCGGACGAGATCCCCTTCTTGATCATGTAGTTGTTGCCACCGGCCAGGGTGTTCTTCTGGCCCGGGATCGGTCCCATGCCGAAGTTCTCGTACTTCGCGCCGAGTTGCTGGACCATGTAGGCGATGTCGTCGGGTGCGGCGAGGAACATGCCGAGCTTGTCGGTGGCGATCTGCTTCTGCAGGTCACCCCACTTCAGCAGCTGGGTCTTGCCCATGCTGTCGTCCTCCCAGCGCATGGCGTGGAGGTTCTCGGCGACCTGCCTGCCCAGTTCGTTGTCGAAGGCCGCCTTCTTGCCGCTCGCGTCGACGACGTCGCCGCCGATGCTGTACATGTGCGCGGTGAAGTGCCAGCCGCCGGTGTTGCCGGCGCTGTACTCGCCGAAGCCCGCGATGCCGTCGCCGAGATCGGCGATCTTCTTGGCGGCGGCGCGGACCTCCTCCCACGTCCGCGGCGGGGTGTCGGGGTCGAGCCCGGCCCGCTCGAAGAGCTTGCGGTTGATCAGCAGGCCCATGGTGTAGTTGCTGGTGGGCAGGCCGTAGAGCTTGCCGTCGTGCTTGAGCGAACCCAGCACGTTCGGGTCGATGTCCTTCAGCAGCGGCACGGTCTTGTCGTTGACGTACGCGGTGATGTCCTCGGCGCCGTCGTTGTCGAGCACCTGGGGCAGGTCGGTGAAGTAGGTGTAGAAGACGTCGGGTTGGGACTTCGCCTTCAGCATGGCCGTGAAGCGGGGCGGTTCCAGGCACTGGCCCGGGGTGGAGCGGCCCTCGATGGTGACGTTGGGGTAGGTCTTGTTGAACTCCGCGACGTCCTCCTTCCACTCCTTCAGCTCGGCCTTCTTCGCCGCCGGCGGCATGCAGTCGATGGTGAGGGAGACCTTGGTCTTCGGGTCCAGCGGAGCCGCGGGGTCGGAGGACCCGCCGCTGTTGGACCGCGCGTCGTCGTCGCTGCTGCTGGTGCCGCAGGCGGCCAGTGCGGTGAGCGTGAGGGCGGAGACGAGGGTCAGGGCGCCGGCCCTGCGGACATGGCTCAACCGGGCACTTCTCATGGGTGGACCCCTTCGGGCATGAACGTGGACGGCGCCCCACCGCCGATGCGTTGTGGGGCGCCGCACACTCAACCACCGCAAACAAGACGACGCAATATCTCGCGCTGATTTCGTAATTGTTTGACAGTCAGGCGACGGAGGCGGGCAAGCCGATGTCAGTCGCGGGTCGGCACCCCCTGGGCGGTCGAGCCGCGGACGACGAGCTCGGGCTCGAAGAGCAGTTCGTTGTGCGGCACGTCGCTGCCCTGGATCTGGGCGGTGAGCAGCTCGACGGCCGCCCGTCCCATCGCCTCGATCGGCTGGCGGACCGTGGTCAGCGGAGGCTCGGTGCAGGTCATGAAAGCGGAGTCGTCGTACCCCACCACGGACACGTCCTCGGGGACCCGCAGCCCGCGCCGGCGCGCCGCCCTGACCGCCCCCAGCGCCAGCGGGTCGCTGGCGCACACGATGCCCGTCACACCGCGCTCGAGCAGCCGCGAGGCGGCCGCCTGGCCACCCTCGAGCGAGAACATCGACCGCTCCACGAACTCCTCGGCCAGCGAGCCGCCGGCGGCCTGGACGGCGGCCCGCAGCCTGCGCCTGGAGGGGATGTGGTCGGCGGGGCCGAGGACGAGCCCGATCCGCTCGTGCCCCAGGGAGACCAGGTGCCGCCAGGACTGTTCGACCGCCACCGCGTCGTCACAGGCCACGCAGGGGAAGTCGAGCCCCTCGACGGCCGCGTTGATGAGCACCACGGGAATGCGGCGCTGGGCGAGCTGCTGGTAGTGGTCGTGCGGCGCGTCCGCCTGGGCGTACAGGCCGCCGGCGAAGACCACCCCCGACACCTGCTGCTGGAGCAGCAGCTCGACGTAGTCCGCCTCCGACACGCCGCCCTTGGTCTGGGTGCACAGCACCGGCGTCAGCCCCTGCTGGGCCAGCGCGCCGCCGATGACCTCGGCGAACGCCGGGAAGATGGGGTTCTGCAGCTCGGGCAGGACCAGGCCCACCAGGCGGGCGCGCTCACCGCGCAGCTGGGTCGGCCGCTCGTAGCCCAGGACGTCCAGCGCGGTCAGCACGGACTGCCGCGTCGCCTCGGACACTCCCGGCTTGCCGTTGAGGACCCGGCTGACCGTGGCCTCGCTGACTCCCACCTTTTTCGCCACCTGAGCAAGTCGTCGCGTCATGTACGCAAGCGTAGCGCAAACGCTGCAAGGCGCTTGCGCTACGCAGTCCGGCCATGATCGCCGGGAGAGGGCGCTACGGGTTCTGAAGGATCTTGAAGGTGGAGGTGGTGTTGCGGATGTCCACCGCGTTGTCGCTCAGCTTGAGTCCGTTGAACACGACCTCGCCGACCGCGGGGCCCTGGCCCGGCTCCGGCATCTCGTTGGCCCAGATCCCGAAGCCCGACTTGGCGTCGAAGGCGTCACCGCTCTTGCGGGCGCCCGAGATGCTGACGTCCGTGAAGACCGTGTCCTTGATCGGGTACTGCGGCTGCCCTCCCACGTAGTTCGTCTGGAACATGATCCCGCTGTACGTCGGGTCGACGATGTCCACGTTGTTCACGCGGATGCCCTGGAAGACCTTGGAGGCCGAGAAGACCCAGATGCCGGGGAAGGTCTGGCTGCCCCAGAAGTGGCCGCCCGCCCGCACGACGGAGATGTTCTCGAAGGTCGTCGGATCGGTCCCGAAGCCGTTCATCGGGTAGCCGAAGTCCAGCGACGAGATGGTGATCCCGGAGTAGACCAGGGTGTCGGCGATGTGGATGTTGCGGAAGGTGTTGTGGTGACCGCCGTACACCGCGACGCCCGCGGCCCGCCACGTGAGGGTCGAGGTCAGGTTCTCGTAGACGTTGTTCTTCATGTCGGCGCCGCCCGCGTCGATCGCCGAGAACAGCGCGAAGCTGTCGTCGCCGGTGGCCCGGGCGTCGTTGTTGGCGACCAGGTTGTCCGTGGACCCGTTGGTCATGTTGACGCCGTCGGCGAACATGTTGCGGATCCGGGAGTTCTTGATCGTCACCCGGTCGGTGTTGGCCCCCCAGTACAGGCAGACCATGTGCTCGTTCCAGATGTTGTCGATGACGATGTCCGACACGTTGGAGAAGTCGAACACCTTGCCCGGGCCGTCGATGCGCGAGGTGTAGTTGCCGAAGTAGGCGAAGTTCGCGAACGAGGAGCCCTTGGCCGAGGCCTCGGCCCGGAAGCCGATGTCGGTGTTCTCCTGGGACGCGGGCGCGTGGAACCTGGTGTACCAGGGACCGGCGCCGACGACCTTCACGGCCTTGCCGTACACCTGGAACTTGCTCGACGTCCGGTAGTCGCCGGGCGGCAGGTACACGCCGGTCAGCTTGCCCGTGGTGTCCATCCGGACCCGGTCCAGGGCGTTCTGCACGTCCTGGTGGGTGAACCCGGCGGGCACGGCGTACGCCGCGGGATCGGGGTTGGCGACGGGCGCGACCTGCTCCAGATCGACGAAGTCGACGGCGTAGGTGGAGGTGTTGGCGGCGTCCTTCTGCAGCCTGATCCTGGAGCCCGCGGGGACGGTCTCGCCCAGCATGATGTGCGCCTCGTCGTAGATGTGGCGCGGCGCTCCGGCCCCGGGCGAGTTGCCGGGCGAGGCCTCGTTCCCATACAGCCAGGCGTAGCGGGAGGTCAGCGGCAGCGCCTTCCTGAAGACGCCGTCGACGTAGACGTTGAGGGTGGAGTCGATGCCCCCGCCGCCGGGCGCGTCCGGGATGGAGAACCGGGTGACCAGCGTGTTGGTGCCGGCCCTGGTGGTGAACTCGACGTACTCGCCGGTCGCGTCGAGGGAGACGGCCCTGCGCCCGGACGCCTCGCCCGCGATGTCGCCGACGGTCCGGTTGGGCCCGACGACCCGCGCGCCGCCGCCGACGGCGCCGTCCTCGGCCTCGTACTTGTCGTAGGGCATGTCGGCGCCGCGGCCGACGAAGAGCCGCCGGCTGGAGGTGTTGTTCTCCCGCTTGGCCGGCGGTTCCTCCGCGTCGGGCGCGACCGTGACCTTCACCGTGTACGAGCCGTTGACGGCCGTCCAGCCGCCGAGGGTGACCGGGGCGGTGGTCGCGCCCGGGGCGATGGCGCCCGTGTGGGAGCCGGTGAGCGTCTTGACGACGGTGCCCCGGGAGTCGGTCAGGGTCAGGGTCACCGGGTGCTCTCCGCCCGCGGAGGCGGTGGTGCCCTGGTTCCTCAGAGCGAGCTTGAAGGTCACGTCGTCGCCGGCGGCCGGGGAGGACGGGGACGTGGTCACGGCGGTGGCGACCAGGTCGGAGCCGGGGACCGGCTTGACCACGAGGGCGTCGGGGCGGGTGTAGGTGTTGTCGGTCTCGTTCTGCTCGATGACCGCGTTCGCCTCGTCGGCCACCGCGGAGAGCTGGTAGGAGCCCGCTGCCCGGGCCCCGAGGGAGGCCGTCACCGTGGTCTGCCCGCCCGCCGCCAGCGCGGGCACCGAGGCGGTGGCGACGGTCGTCCCGCCGAGGCGGAGGGCGACCCGGCTGGCCGGGGCGTCGGCCGCGCCGCTGTTGCGGACGGTGGCGGAGACGGTGATGTCGTCGGACTCGACCGGCACGGCCGGCGAGACGGTCAGCCCGGTCACCTGCAGGTCGGGGTTGGGCGCGGGCACGCCCAGCACCTGGAACTCGGCGACCTGTCCCGCCGTCGCGCCGCTGTTGGCGGTGAAGCGCAGCTGCACGTCGGCGGTCCGCGCGCCGACGGGGACGGTCACGCTGTTCGCGCCGTTCGCCGGGTCGAATACGTACTCCTTGGCGGCGACGAGCGAGGTGAACCCGGACGCGCTCTGCTCCCGGCCGAGGACCTGGACGGTCTGGGTGCGCCGGCCCCAGGCCGGGTCGAGGCGCAGCACCAGCCGGTCGACGTCCGCGTTGGAACCCAGCTTGACGGTGAGGGTGTTCGGATAGGTCCCGGCACCGCCCTCCCAGTACGTCGCCGTGTTGTTGTCGTTGGCGTTCTCGGCGACGTAGGTGTGGATCACGGAGGAGGCGGAGATCGGCTTGCCGACGGCGAGGTCGGAGGCGGCGCCGCTGCCGTTGCGGGTGACCGTGTTGCTGGGCGGGGACTGGTTGCCCGCCGCGTCCTTCGCCCGGACGGCGTAGGTGACGGTCGCGGACGCGGGCCGGCTGTCGGTCCAGGTGGTCACGTCGCCGGCGACCGACGCCCGCTTGGTGTTGTCGGCGTAGACGTCGTAGCCGGTGACGCCCTTGTTGTCAGTGGAGGCCGTCCAGGTGAGCCTGATCCGCCCGGCCTCGGGCTCGGTGAAGGCCAGGTTGCCCGGGGCGGTGGGGGCCTCGGTGTCCCCGGTGTCGCCGGCGCGGGTGACGGTGTTGCTGTTCGGGGACTGGTTGCCGGCCGCGTCCTTCGCGCGGACGTGGTAGCTGACGCGGGTGCCCGCGGGCCGGCTGTCGGTGTAGGTGGTGACGTCGCCGCCGACGCTGGTCAGCAGGGTGCCGTCGGCGTAGACGTCGTAGCCGGTGACGCCGGTGTCGTCCGTGGCCGGCTCCCACGTCAGCCGGATCTGCCCGGTGGTGGGCTCGGTGAGCGCGAGGTTCGCCGGGGCGGTCGGGGCCCGGGTGTCGCCGGTCGCGGGTCCGTAGACCTCCAGCTCGGAGATCTGGGCGCCGGGCTGGACGCTGTTGGCGGTGACGTGGACCCGTACGTAGCGGGTGGTGGTCGCGTCGAAGGTGAGGGCGGCCGAGTTGTCGCCGGCGGCGTCGAAGGTGTACGCCTTCTCGGCCGTCAGGTCGGTGAAGTTCGTGCCGTCGGTGCTGCCCTGGAGTTTCAGGGTCTGGCTGCGGGCGGGCCAGCCGTCGGGCAGCCGCAGGACGACGCGGTCGACGCGCACGGCGGAGCCGAGGTCGGTCTGGAGCCACTGCGGGAGGGCGTTGTTGCGGCTCTCCCAGTAGCTGGCCCTGTTGCCGTCGCCCGCGTTGCCCGGCGTGTAGACGTCGGTGTGGCTGCTGGCGGTGAAGGCGCGTCCGCGGGCGAGGTCGACCGACGACTCGCCGGCGCCGTGCACCTCCAGTTCGGAGAGCTGGGCGGCCTGCCAGCCGGTGTTGGCGGTGATCGCCACCCGGACGAACCGGGTCTGGGCCGCCGGGAAGCTCACGGTGACGGTGTTGCCGGCGGCCGGGTCGAAGGCGTAGGCGGCCGAGGTCCTCAGGGTGGTGAAGCCGGTGCCGTCGGCGCTGCCCTGCACGGACAGCGTCTGGCTGCGCCGTTCCCAGGAGGCGGGCAGTCGGAGGACCACCGGGTCGATCCGGTGGGTGCCGCCGAGGTCGGTCTGGACCCACTGGGGCAGGTCGCCGCCGGCGCTCTGCCAGTAGGTCGACTGCTGTCCGTCGGTGACGTTGGCGGCGCCGTACTCGCTGTGGGAGGTGCTCGCCGCGGCGGGGTCGCCGAGGGCGACGTTCGGTCCGCCGGCCGCCGAGGCGACGGTCGGCCAGGGGCCCGCCAGGGTCAGGAGCGCGGCGGCCAGCGCGGCGCCCATGCCGCGCGCGGCGCGGCGGGAGACGGAGGGTGGGATGTGGCGTAGGAGGTGTCTTGGGGTGGTCACGGGTCCCCGATCTCGTGCCCCGCCGCCGGGCGGCGGGGCACGACTCATGTCGGACGAGGGGTGGGGTGGGTCAGTCGCGCGCCGGCTGCCGGGACGCCGAGGCCGTTCCCGCGGTGCCGGTGAAGACGAACTGGGAGCCGGGCTCCTTCACGACGTCGCCCTCGGCGGAGCCGGTGATGGTCACGTCGGTGAGGTTCGCGCTGCCGCGTGCGCCGCCCATCGCGAGGATGCCGGAGCCGTTGTTCGACTTGTCGATGGTCACGTTGCGGATCTGGACGCCCGGCATCGCGCCGCCGCCGGTCTTGAACTGGATGCCGTCGTACGTCGAGTCGTGGATGTCGGTGTCGCGGATCGTGACCCCAGGGATGTCCGGGCCCTGCGCGAACAGGGTGATCGCCCCGAACTCCTGGGCCTCGCCCCAGAACGCCCCGCCCGTGCGGTACAGGCCGTTGCCCGCGATGAGGGTCTGGCCGGAGAAGGGCAGCGGGTCGTGGTCGGTGGCCAGCATGATCCCCGGATAGTTCATGGTGTCGGAGATCAGGTTGTTCTCGATGGTGTTGCCGTAACCGCCGTAGACCGCGATGCCGTTGGCGCGCCAGGGCAGTTGGACGGTGTTGTTGCGGAAGTGGTTGTCGTGGCCGATGTCGACCGAGGTGTCCTTCACGTACTTGCTGGCCCACACCGCGAGGGCGTCGTCGCCGGTGTTGCGGAAGGAGGAGTTGAAGACGGTCGAGTTGCGGGTGCCGTTGGCGAAGTTGACGCCGTCGGCGTAGGTGTTGCGGATCCGTACGCCGTTGAACTCGACCCGGTCGCCCGGCCCCCACAGCTCGGGGATGTTGGAGTAGTCGCGGCCGACCCAGGCGCCCACGTTGGCGTGTTCGATCCACACGTTGGTGATCTTGGTGTCCTTGCCGAAGCGGCCGTTGAACGCGACTCCGCCCTCGGCTCCTCCGTCGCCGCCCCGGATGGTGCCGGAGCCGAAGACGGCGATGTCGGAGATCTTGGTGTTGTCGTCGATGTCGAAGCCGAAGTTGCCCTCGTGCGGGTGGTTGATGCCGCCGGCCTGGTGCGGCGGGGTCAGGGAGTACAGCTGGGAGTGCCACATGCCGGCGCCGCGGAGGGTGACGTCCCGGATGCCGACCTGGTTGAACTGGCCCCGGTCGAGCGGATCGTCGGTGAGGATCTTCTTCTCCTGGCGCCACTGGCCCGCCGGGATCCACACGCAGGGGATCTCGCCCTTCTGGTCCGCCGTGACGGCGCGCTGGAGGGCGTCCGCGTCGTCGATCCCGTCGTTGGGGACGGCCCCGTAGGCGGTGATGGAGACGCACTCGGCGGGCTTGGCGGCGGGCGGGGCGACCTGCTCGAGATCGATCAGGTCGACGATGTAGAAGGCCGCGTCGTCCCCGGCGTCGCGCTGGAGCCGGAAGGTGGTGCCCGCCGGGTAGGTGTCGGTGAGCAGCGCGTGGGACTCGTCGAACAGCCGCCGCGCGTCGCCGCCGGGCCGGTTGGTCAGCCCCTCCGGGTCGTCGGTCGTGCCGTAGAGCCAGCTGTGCTTGGAGGACAGCGTCAGCTTGCGGACGAACCGGCCGTCCGCGTAGAGGCTGAGGGTGGCCTCCCGGCCGCCGCCGGCCGCCGCGTCGGGGATGGAGTTGCGGACGACGATCGAGTTCGACGGGCTGGTGGAGGTGATCTCCACGTACTGGCCGGTCGAGTCGAGGCGCACCGACTCGCGGCCCGAGGACTCGGTGGCGAAGTTGGTGTGCCCGAAGGTGCGCTTGGCGTCCGTCTTCAGCAGGGTGCCGTTGTACCGGCCGTCCTCCGCCTCGTACTCGACGTACGGAACGGCCGCGCCGCGTCCGACGACCAGGGAGCGGGCGAAGACGTTGTTGCTCTCGTTGGTCTCCGCGACGACGCCGGTGGCGTCGGCGGTCGCGGTGAGGGTGGCGCCGCCGCTGGTCGCGGTCCAGCCGCCGCCGATGGCGACCGTGGTGGAGCCGCCGGCGGGGATGCCGTCCGTGGTGCCGCTCAGGGTGGTGCCGCCGACTGTGAGCCGGGTGACCGATCCGGCGGGCACCGGGCTGGTGCCCCGGTTGCGGACGGCGACGGCGAAGGTGACCCTCGCGCCGACGGCCGGGGCGGCCGGTGTGGTGGTGATGCCGGTGACCTCCAGGTCGGGCCCGGGGGCCTGCCCGACGACCAGCCTGGTCGCCGCGTTGCGGCTGTTGTTGCTGTTGTCGAGTTCGGCGACCGTGTCGGTCGGGTCGACCACCGCGGAGACCGTGTACCCGCCCATGGGCCGTCTGCCGACGGCGACGGTGACCTTCACCGACTCGCCCGCGGCGAGCGCGCGGACGGCGGCGCTGCCCGCGACCGTGCCTTCGAGGCTGACGTCCACCGTGGTGGCGGGTGCCGCCGCGGTCCCGGTGTTGCGGACGGTGGCGTCCACGGTGATCGGGTCCGCCTCGGACGGCGAGGCCGGCGACCAGGACAGCTCGGTGACGGTCAGGTCGGGAGCGGGCGCGGCCGATCCGACGACCTCCAGCTCGGCGACCTGTCCGCCGCCCGCGCCGGTGTTGCCGGAGAACTGCAGGCGTACGTCCGCGTACCGGCCGGAGACCGGGATGGTCACCGTGTTCTTGTTGCCGGACGGGCTGAAGGTGTAGTCGGCCCGGTCCTTCAGGGACGTGAAGCCGGACTCCCCCGCCTTACGGCCCAGGACCTGGATGCTCTGGGTGCGAGGACTCCAGACCGGGTCGGGGTTCAGCTTGACCAGGACGCCGGTCAGGTCGGCGTCGGCGCCGAGGCGCACGGTCAGCGCGGAGGACTGGCCGCTCGCCTCCCAATAGGTGCCGGTGCTGCCGTCGTTGGCGTTGGCGGCGACGTAGTTCTGGGTGGTCGACGTGGCCTCGATCGGCTTGCGCAGCGCCAGGTTGGTGCCTGCCGGCGGGGTGCCGGGGTCACCGCCGCCGCCCGGGTCGCCGTACACCTCCACCTCGGACAACTGGGCGGCGTTCCATACGGTGTTGGCGCCGACCTGGACGCGCACGTACCGCGTCTCGGCCTCGACGTCGAGGGTCACGGTGTTGCCGGACGACGGGGAGAAGGTGCGTCCCGCCTGCGCGGACAGGGTGGTGAAGTTCTGGCCGTCGGTGCTGCCCCGGACGTCGAGGGTCTCGGTACGGGCCTCCCACGACGCGGGCAGCTTCAGCACCACCTCGTCGACCGCGACCGTGCTCCCGAGATCGATCTGCACCCACTGCGGGAACGATCCCGCGGGTCCCTCCCAGTACGACGCCTGGCTGCCGTCGGTCACGTTGCCCGCCGGGTAGCCCGGGTGCGCCCCGCCGGCCGTGACGGGCCTGCCGAGCGCCAGATTCGGTCCTTCGGCCGCGTGCGCCGCCACGGGCAGCAGCCCGACCGTCAGCAGCCCTGCCGTCACCAGGCCGGCGAACAGCTGCCGGCCGCGGT
Source organism: Streptomyces sp. NPDC052016 (assembly GCF_044548445.1). NCBI lineage: Bacteria > Bacillati > Actinomycetota > Actinomycetes > Kitasatosporales > Streptomycetaceae > Streptomyces > Streptomyces sp. NPDC052016. Next base: position 103,068 of record NZ_JBIUBX010000010.1, on the reverse strand, counting down.
GTCTCCCTCTCCTCATTGAGGTCCTCTCGTTCCCTTCGCCGGACGAGGACGCGCCGACCAGGCGTGGGCGGTGCCCTGGCCGCGCCGATCGCTCCCAATCCAAAATTTGAGCGATTTAGTCAATCTCTTGCAGCAACGAGGTGACAGGTTTCTACCGGCTGTCTTCTTTGTCAACGGATCGGTACGGACCAAGGGGACACTTCCGCCTGGCAGAAGCCGCCTCGGAAACCCGGGCGCGCGCCGCGGTCACCGGAAGGCTCCGGGGACCGCCTCCCGGACGCTGCCGCCGGCCCGGACTCGGCCCGGACACAGCGCCGGCACGGGGCTGGGACAAGGTCGCCGAGCAACACGGCAGCAGGGGCCCGGGAGCACGTACTGGGCGGCGAACTCACCCTCGCCGACGTGCAGGTGTGGGTGACGCTGGTGCAGCTGGACACCGTGCACCGTCACCACCTGGACGCCGCCGCGGTGCACCGGATCACCGACCATCCCCGTCTGTGGGCGTACGCACGGCGGCTGGCGGCGCACCCCGCCTTCGGCTCTCACCTCGACCTGGACGGCATCGCCCGCAGGCACCACGCCCACTGCCGGGGCCGGGAAGCCGCCGGGGCGGCGGTACGGATCGTGGACTGGGCGGCCTGCGCACGACGGGAGGCACCCCCACCCGCCGCGTCCAGAGCGCCTACCTCGACTGGGTGTTCCGCCGGGCGCTCGCCGAGCTGCCCCCTCGGTCACCGTCGCTTGGCACCGCACCACCGCGACCGCCGTCACCGGTCCCCCGGACGGGCCGCAGCACGTGCACCTGGCCGACCGCCCCACCCCGCTCACCGCCGACCTGGTGGTCCTCGCGCAGGGCCACATCGGCTCCACGCCCGCCGCCGGGCACCGGGCCCACGCCGCCTTCGCCCGCCGCCACGGCCGCTTCCACCTCCCGCCCGAGTTCTCCGCCGACGCCGACCTGTCCCGGCTTCGCCCCGGCGAACAGGTCATCCTGCGCGGCTTCGGGCTGGCCTTCATCGACCTGATGGCGCTGCTCACCGAGGGCCGCGGCGGCACCTACCGCACCGAACCCGACGGCACCGCTTCGCCCGCCCCCGCACCAACGCCCCGCCTTCCTCCAGAACGACGCGGCCGCCCGCGCACTCCTGCGCACGCTGAGCACCCTCGGCGCCGTCGATGCCGAGAAGGTGACGGCTCCGGCCGCCGAGGCCGAGACCGCGACGGCTCCGGCCGCCGAGGCCGAGACCGTGAGGGCTCCGGGGGACGGACGGCCCCTCAGGGTGTGAGCACGGGCCGGCGAAACCCGCCGAGTCCATCGGCATCGCCGACATCGTCCGCGTCGTGGACGGACCACCGGTCCCGATGGGCGGGTCCGCCCGCCGGGGCCCGCCCGCCGGGTCCCGCATTCTGGCCAGGCCTTTCGCGGAAGCCCTTCCGCCTGGCAGAAGCCGCCTTGCGTGGCGGCCGCAGCCGTCAGGACCCTGAGTCCAACCACGGCACGCGGGGCGACGGCGCCCCGCCGACAGGGACGGGAACGCCATGCCTCACACCACCGCCTTCGCCCGGAACCAGTGGTACGTCGCCGCCTACAGCCACGAGGTCGGGCGCCAGGACCTGCTCGGCCGCACGATCCTCGGCGAACCGCTCGTCTTCTACCGGACCGAGGAGGAGGGGACGCCCGTCGCCCTGCACGACCGGTGCGTGCACCGCCGCTATCCGCTCTCCAAGAGCCGTCTCGACGGCGACCGGATCGTGTGCGGCTACCACGGCTTCACGTACGACACGACCGGCACGTGCGTGTACGTCCCGGGGCAGAAACGCGTCCCGCGCACCGCCCGGGTCGCCGCCTACCCGGTCGTCGAGCAGGACTCCCTGGTGTGGGTGTGGATCGGCGACCCGGCGCTCGCCGACCCGCGGGCCGTTCCGCGCGCCCGTCACCTCGACTCGCCCGGCTGGACCACCGTCCGCGGCATGGAGCCCATCGACGCCGACTACGGGCTGCTCGTCGACAACCTCCTGGACCTGTCCCACGAGACGTATCTGCACGGCGGCTACATCGGCACCCCCGAGGTCGCGGAGACGCCGATCACCACCGAGGTGGACGAGGGCGCGGGCATCGTGCGGGTGAGCCGGCACATGGACGACGCCGAGTGCCCGCCGTTCTATGCCCGTTCGACCGGCATCGAGGGCCGGATCACGCGCTGGCAGGACATCGAGTACCACGCGCCCTGCCTGTACCTGCTGCACAGCCGGATCGCGCCGGTGGGCGTCCTGCCGGAGGCCGACGGCACCGACCCGCACGGCTTCCACACCGAGATCACGTACGCGATCACGCCCTCGTCCGACGGCAGGGTGTACGACTTCTGGATGGTCTCCCGGGACTGGGCGACCGACGACGACGAGGTCACCGAGTTCCTGCGCGGCAACAACCACACGGTGGTGATGCAGGACGTCGACGCGCTCAACCTCCTGCAGCGCACCCTGGGTTCGGAACGCGCCGGCTACCAGGAGCTGAGCATCAACATCGACACCGGTGGCCTGGCCGCACGCCGTATCCTCGCCCGGCTGGTCGAGGAGGGCGACAAGCCCGTGGAGGCGGTGCGGTGACGTCCCCCTCCGCCCCCGGGTCGCGCGAGATCTACCGCATCGACTGGCTGCCGGGCACCGACGTCCTGCACGGCACCTGTCACTGCGGCGCCGAGCACACCGCCCAGGACCCGGTCGAGATGTGGGAGTGGATGCTCCGCCACCCCGAAGGACACCGGCCGCACCACCAGCCGCGAGAAGGCAGCTCATGACCACCGTGTACGAAGCCGAACTCGTCGTCGACCGTATGCAGTCGGCCGCCGACGGTGTGCGGACCCTGACCCTGCGCCACCCGCTCGGCGACCCGCTCCCCGCCTGGGAGCCCGGAGCCCACATCGACGTCGTGCTCGGCCCGGACCTGGAGCGGCAGTACTCCCTGTGCGGCGACCCGGCGGACCGCGGCGCCTGGCGGATCGCGGTGCTGCGCGAGCCCGCGGGGCGCGGCGGATCCGCGCAGGTGCACGAGCAGTTGGGGCCGGGCGACAAGGTGCGGGTGCGCGGTCCGCGCAACCACTTCGCCCTGCGGCCGGCGCCCCGCTACCGGTTCGTCGCGGGCGGCATCGGCATCACCCCCATCCTGCCGATGCTCGCGGCGGCGGAGGCGGCCGGCGCCGAGTGGAGCCTGCTCTACGGCGGCCGCACCCGCGGCTCCATGGCGTTCACCGAGGAGTTGGCGGCCTACGGCGACCGGGTGACCCTCGCCCCGCAGGACGAGACCGGGCTGCTGGACCTCGGCTCGGTGCTGGACGCGCTGCCGGAGGGGACCCTGGTGTACTGCTGCGGTCCCGGGCCGCTGCTCGACGCGGTCGAGGCGCGCTGCCCGTCCGGCGTGCTACACATGGAGCGGTTCCAGCCGCGGGAGCGGCAACCCGACGGCCCGGACGGCGCGTTCGAGGTCGAGCTGGCGCGGAGCGGCCGTACGCTGACCGTCGCGCCGGGCGTTTCCGTGCTGGACGCGGTCCGGGCCGCCGGTGTCGAGGTGCTCTTCTCCTGCACCGAGGGGACCTGCGGCACCTGCGAGACGGACGTGCTGCAGGGCACGCCGGACCACCGGGACTCCGTGCTCACCCCTCAGGAGCGGGAGGCCGGGGAGACGATGATGATCTGCGTGTCGCGCTGCCGGGGCGGAAGGCTCGTTCTGGACCTGTGAGTCCCGCCGGATGGGTGACCCGCAGGTCCGCCTCGATGCGGGCGACCGCCGCGAGCAGGTGCGGCAGCAGTTCGCGGCGGACGGCGGCCGGTGAGGTGCGGCCGGCGTGGACGGCGATGTTCACGCCGGCCACCACCGTGCCGTCCCGGTCGCGCACCGGGGCGCCCACCGAGCGCAGACCCTCCTCCAGTTCCTGGTCGACGAGGGCGTATCCCTGCCGCCGCACCCGGTCGAGTTCCGTCCGCAGGGCCTCCGCCGAGACGAGGGTGCGCGCGGTCAGGGGGCGCAGGTCCGTCCGGGCGAGGCGGGCGTCGAGGTCCTCCTCGGGCAGATCGGCCAGCATCACCCGGCCCACCGAGGTGACGTGCGCCGGGAAGCGGGTGCCCACCGTGATCGTCGCGGACATGATGCGCCGGGTCGGCACCCGGGCGACGTACACGATGTCGTCGCCGTCGAGGACGCACAGCGACGAGGACTCCCCCACCTGCGCGACGAGTTGCTCCAGGTGCGGCTGCGCGAGCTGAGGGAGCGTCAGGCCCGCGAGGTAGGCGTACCCGAGCTCCAGGACGCGTGGGGTGAGCCGGAAGAGACGGCCGTCGCAGTGGACGTAGCCGAGGTCGGCGAGGGTGAGCAGCAGGCGGCGGGCGGCGGCGCGGGTCAGGCCGCAGTCGCGGGCGACCTCGCTGAGGGTGCGCGCCGGGCGCTCGGCGTCGAAGGAGCGGATGACCGCGAGCCCCCGCTCGAAGGACCTCACGAAATGCGGTGCGCGGGCCTCTTCGGTGGACATCTCCACCCCCAAAGTGTCAACAATTTCGTCAGCCAAACCCGTTGACCCCGTCGAACACGCGGCTCTACGTTCCCTGCACGCCAGTTGAGCACTACTGTGCGGTGTGCGCACAGCCTGTCGGAACACCTTTTTTGTCTGTACAGGAGGAGCCATGCGTCGTCTGCTCGCCGGTCTCGCGGCCGGCACCTTCCTGCTCGCCACGGCGGCCTGTGGCTCGTCCGACGGCTCCGGCTCGTCGGACAAGGGCACGTCGTCCACAGGCACCACCACCGTCAAACTCGGCCTGATCCCCATCGTCGACGTCGCCCCCGTCTACCTCGGCGTGCAGAAGGGCTTCTACGACAAGCACGGCCTGAAGCTGTCGATCACGACCGCGCAGGGCGGCGCGGCCATCGTCCCCGGCGTCGTCAGCGGCCAGTTCCAGTTCGGCTTCAGCAACATGACCTCCCTCATGATCGCCCAGTCCAACAACGTCCCCGTGCGGGCCGTGTCGAACGGCATCGCCTCAACGGGCGCCCAGGGCAGGGACTTCGGGGCGATCACCGTGAAGAAGGGCAGCCCCATCAAGTCCGCGAAGGACCTGGAGGGCAAGAAGGTCGCCATCAACACCCTCAAGAACATCAACGAGACCGCCGTGCGCGCCTCGGTCCGCGAGGCGGGCGGCGACCCGGACAAGGTGAACTTCGTCGAACTCCCCTTCGACCAGATGCCCGCCGCCCTCGACGGCGGACGCATCGACGCCGCGATGGTCGTGGAGCCCGCCCTCGCGACCGTCAAGAGCCAGGGCGGCGTGGAGATCGCCTCCCCGCTGGTCGACGTCGCACCGAACCTCACCGTCGCCATGTACTTCACCTCCCACCAGTACGCCCAGCAGAACCCGGACGTGGTGAAGAAGTTCCAGCAGGCCACCGCCGAGTCCCTCGCCTACGCCGACGCGCACCCCGACGAGGTCCGGCAGATCGTCACCACCTACACCAAGATCCCCGCCGCGGTCCTGGAACAGGTGACGCTGCCCAAGTGGCCCGCGGAGGCCGACCGTTCCTCCATCGAGGCCCTGAAGAAGCTGGGCGACGAGGACGGTCTGTTCAAGTCGGACCCCGACCTGGACAAGCTCCTGCCGTGAAGGGGCTGAACCTGGTGCTCGGTGCGGCCGGGCTCGCGGCCTTCCTCGCCCTCGGCGAGGCGGTGCCGCGACTCGGTCTGGTCAAGGAGGCCTACTTCCCGCCGACGAGCCGCATCGCCCGGGCCCTCGGCGACGAACTCGCCGACAGCGCCTTCTGGACGGCCCTCGGCGACACCCTCACCGGCTGGGCCCTCGGCCTGGCCATCGCGGTCGGCGCGGGCATCGTCGCCGGAGTGGTCATCTCCGTCGTCCCGTACCTGCGCGAGGCGACGGCGTCGACGATCGAGTTCCTGCGCCCCATCCCCTCGGTCGCACTCATCCCCCTCGCCGTCCTGCTGTACGGCACCGGACTGCGCTCGGTCCTCCTGCTCGTCGTCTACGCCTCCTTCTGGCAGGTCCTCATCCAGGTCCTCTACGGCGTCCAGGACGTCGACCCCGTCGCGGAGGAGACGGCCCGCTCCTACGGCCTCGGCCCCTGGGCACGCGTCCGGCACGTCCTGTGGCCGACCGCGCTGCCCTACGTCATGACCGGCGTACGGCTCGCGGCGGCCGTCGCGCTGATCCTCGCCGTCACCGCCGAACTGGTCATCGGCGCACCCGGCCTGGGCGCGCGCATCGCGGTCGCCCAGACCTCCCAGGCGGTGCCCGAGATGTACGCGCTGATCGTCGTCGCCGGACTGCTCGGCCTGCTGATCAACGTCGGCGCGCGAACCGTGGAGCGGCGCGCGCTGGCCTGGCACCAGTCCGTGCGCGGGGAGGTGGCGGTGTGAGGCGCCTAGCGCTCCGGCTGACACTGGTGGTCGCCCTCCCGGCCGTGCTGGTCGCGGTGTGGTGGGCGGCGTCCGCGAACAGCACCGACGTGTACTGGCCGCCCCTGCGGACGATCCTCGAGACCTTCCCCGACGTGTGGACCGGCGAGCGGCTGCGCTCCGACGTCCTGCCGAGCGTGCTGCGCCTCGCGGGCGGTTACGCGCTGGCGGCCGTCGCCGGGATCGCGCTCGGCACGGTCATCGGCTCCCACCGGCGGGTGCGCGCGGTGTGCGAGCCGGTCCTGGAGTTCCTGCGGGCGGTGCCCCCGCCCGTCCTCGTCCCCGTCATCATGCTGTTCGCGGGCATCGGCGACACCATGAAGGTCCTGGTGATCGCTGCCGGCTGCGTGTGGCCGGTGCTCCTCAACACCGTCGAGGGCGTACGGGCGGTGGACCCGGTGATGGCCGAGACGGCCCGTTCCTACGGCATCACCGGCATCGCCGGCATCAGGGACCTCGTCCTGCCCTCGGCGAGCCCGCAGATCTTCGCCGGCCTGCGCCAGGCGCTCTCCATCGGCATCATCCTGATGGTCATCAGCGAGATGTTCGCCGCCAGCAACGGACTCGGCTTCACCATCGTGCAGTTCCAGCGCGGATTCGCCATCCCCGACATGTGGACCGGCATCCTGGTGCTCGGCCTGCTCGGCTTCCTCCTGTCGGTCCTCTTCCAACTGGTCGAGCGGCGTGTACTCGGCTGGTACCACGGGCTGCGCGCCTCCACCCGGCGGTCCCGGTGACCTCCCCGAACGGTTCGAAAGGGCAGGGCATGCTCGACGTACGCGGCCTGAAGAAGGTCTACGAGGGATCCGGACGGCGGGTGGAGGCGGTGCGCGACCTCACCTTCACCGTCGGCGCCGGCGAACTCGTCTGTCTCGTCGGCCCGTCGGGCTGCGGCAAGACGACACTGCTCAAGTGCATGGGCGGTCTGCTGACGCCGACGGCAGGCGAGGTGCTGCTGGAGGGACGGAAGGTGACCGGGCCGCCGCCCGGGATGGCGTTCGTCTTCCAGGAGTACGGGCGCAGCCTGTTCCCGTGGATGCGGGTCGGTGAGAACGTCGAACTCCCGCTGAAGCAGAAGGGGCTGAGCAAGGCGCGACGGCGGGAACTGGTCGCCGACGCGCTGGCCTCCGTCGGGCTCGCGGACGCCGCCCCGGCCTACCCCTGGCAGCTGTCCGGCGGCATGCAGCAGAGGGTGGCGATCGCCCGGGCCCTCGCCTACGAGCCGCGCGTCCTGCTGATGGACGAGCCGTTCGCGGCCGTGGACGCACAGACCCGCGCCGACCTCGAGGACCTCGTACGAGGCCTGTGGCGCGAGCGCGGGATCACCATCCTGTTCGTCACCCACGACATCGACGAGGCCGTCTACCTGGGCGAGCGGGTCGTCGTCCTGTCCGCCTCACCGACCGTCGTACGGGAACAGCTGAAGGTGGACCTGCCGCCGGAACGCGACCAGTTGCACACCCGGGTGGCCCCGCGCTTCGCCGAGCTGCGCACGCACGTGTACGAGCAGATCCAGGCCGCCAAGCGGGCCGGCAACACCGAGGAGGCGGTGCCCGCCGACGCCCCTCCCCTGAAGTGACGGCCGGGTCCCGGCCCGGCCCGGGCGCCGTCGGCGACCTGAACGCCGACGGTGCCCGGTCAGGCCTCGGGGGCGGGAACCACGCTGAGGTGCCCCGCGGTGCGGCGCGGCCGGCGCGCCCTGCGGGGCGCGGGCGCGGCGGCCTCGCGCAGCACCATCGTCAACCGCGTGTATCCCATATCCTGCAGGGTCTTCGGGGTGTCGCCGACGATACGGCACCGGGTGGCGCCCCAGCGAGGGTCCGGGTGGACCAGGGGCCGGACCGCGCCGTCGTGCTCCACGGCCTCCTCGCCGACCGCCCGGATCCAGTGCGGCAGACCCTGCCGGTAGGCGGCCTCCATGATCGGGTCCTGGGCGATCTCCCGGCGGATCGCCTGGAGGCCGTGGTCGTGGCCATGCCTCTCCAGCGCCGCCGCGAAGCGGGCCAGCATCGGCAGGCACCAGCTCGACTCGTGGTCGCCCAGGACCGCCGAGGCGTCGGGGTGGAACAGGACGAACCGGAGGAAGTTGTCGCCCGGCAGGGCCGTCGGATGCGGGCCCACCTCACGGAAAAGTGTCCGGAAAGCGGTGTTCGCCAGGACGACGTCCCAGCGGTGGTCGAGGACGACGGACGGGAAGGGGACGGCCTCCAGGTACGCGGCGTAGTCCTGAAGGTAGGCCTGGGCCTCGGAACTCTCGGGGACGGGCCGCGGTACCGACCGCTGCCCACCTGCCTGATACGCCATCGGGAGGTCACCCCTCTTGCCTCTGCGGCCTTCACGCGGCGCCCCGATCCTGCTGCCCCGACGCGAGGCATGTCAACTATCGTGGCATTCCACGCTCGTTGACGGCTGAAATAGGCCACAGTTGTGGCGAGACCTGGATGTGAGTTCGACCGACCCGCTACTCTCCGGTCAGTTCACGGCGATCGCCTGTGCCTGTGAGAGGGTCGTGAGAGACGTAGGAGACCTGTCGGTGACGGATGGCTTCGAGGTTCCGGGCGCCACGGCGACGGTGCTGCTGTCGGCCGTCGTCGCCCGCGTCACCGCACTCGCCGACCGGCTCGGCGTGCCGCACGCCGAGGTCTTCGACACCGGGCGGCTGTCCGTCGCCTGCGGCGTCCCCGAGTCCGTCGTCAAGGCCCTGCTGAGCGGCCGGCCGGCCGGCGAACCGGATGTGCAGGCCAGATTCCTGCAGCGGCTGGACCTGCTGCGCCGCACCCGGCTCAAGCCCAACGGACGCAAGTACACCCAGCAGGAGATCGCCGACGGCGCCGGCATGTCACGGCAACAGGCCGGCGCCCTCATCAACGGCGACCGCCGCCCCACGATGGAGCACTGCGACGCGCTCCAGCGCTTCTTCCGCGTCCACGCCGGCTTCCTCACCGCCGAGGACCCCGAGGCGCTCGCGGGCGCACTGCAGCACATCGAGCAGGAACTGCTGCAGAAGCTCGCCGCCCGGGAGGCGGCCGCGGCCGCCGAGGACCCGCTGGAGCGGCTGCTGCAGGACCACGGCGTGCGCGGAATCGCCTGGCGGGCCGCACAACTGCCCACCGACCAGCACCGCGACAAGGTCGCCGAGTGGCTGGACATGCTCCTGGAGAGCGTGAAGCGGCCCGAGTCGTGATCCGGGGGAGGACTGTGGGCATCGCCAAGGACATGCGCCGCCTGTGCGACGGGCTGGTCGCGGAGCTGACCCTCCCGGCCCCCGCCGCACCAGCCGACCTGTACACCGCCCTGTGCGACGGCATGAGCAGACGCCGCGGCCGCCCCGTCCACTTCCGTACGGCCGCCTTCCCGCCGGGCACCGCCAGCGGCCTCTGGCTCGACATGGCCGACCAGGACCTCGTCGTCGTCGAGGAACGCACCGCGCCCGACCACCAGTTGGTGATCCTCGGCCACGAGCTGTGGCACATGAAGGCGGGCCACTGCAGTCACCACGTCGAGGGCGCAGCCGTCGCGGCCCGTTTACTCCACGACGGCGCGGACCTGCAGGCGACGGTCCACAAGGTCGCCGCCCGCACCCGCTTCGACCAGGCCGACGAACGGGACGCCGAACAGTTCGGCCTGCTGCTGGCCAGCAAGTGCCGCACCTGGCTGGTGGGTTCGTCGGCACGCGGACCCGCCCGGCGCGATCATCTCGCGGGGCGGATCGAGGCGTCGCTGGGGTACCCGGGGCGGCAGGAGCGGGCCGGGGGCTGAAGGGCCGGGGGCTGAGGGGCGAGGCGGGGCGCGAGAGATCTGCGTCGTGCGTCGTCGGACGAGCGGTATCCGTAGCGCGCCGGCAGTCGGCTGTTGGCAGTCGGATGTCGGCAGTCGGGCCGACCGTCCTCCGGCGACTGTCTACTGTCGCCGGTCGAGTGCCGTCCGTTGTTCGTCGTCTATCGTCCGTCGACGGAACGTCGTCTGCCATCTGCAACCTGATGCCTGCTGTCAGCAGTCTGCTGTGAGCCGTCGACGGTCAACCCTCTACGGTCCGCTGTCCGCTGTCCGCTGTCCGCTGTACGGCGCCCCTTGAGAGTCCGCAGCCCGCTGCCCGGGCCGGCAGTGCACGCGGAACGCCGACCACTCGCCCGCTCAAGTCATCGGTCGCGGACGGCCGATGAAAGCCCTTCACACCAGCGTACAGACCGTTTTGGCCGGGGAATTGGATGCCGTTCCGCCTCCGCTAAGCGGGCGAACCGACGCGAAGCGCGGCCGGATTGTCAGTGGTGGGCGGCAAGCTGGGGGGTGCGCCGCCGCATGGTGGCGTACGCGCCGTCAGGGCGCGTGGGACACGACGCCGACGCGGGGAGAGCCGACCGATGCCCACTGCCGTACTGACCGACCGCGAGCGCACCGCCGTCCAGGCCTATCTGCGGCTGCTGCACACCGTCCGGGCCGCCTTCGGCGACGAGGCCTCGGGCCACACCTCCGGGCCGCCGCAGGACCGGTTGCCTCCGGTGGTCCCACCCGCCGTCCTGGCCGAGGCGGAACAGGCGCTGGCGGCCGCGGGCCTGGCGGGAAACGAGGAGGAGTTCTTCCGGCTGCTGCACAGCTGGTGCCCGGAGAGGTGAGCGGCGAGGTGAGCGGAGGAGGGGCGGGGACGGTGGTGTGGGACCACGGCTCCGGCGCGGGGCCCGGCAGGGACGTGGCGGCCGGTCCCGCATCGCGGGACCTCGCTGCCGGGCGCCGTTCGGCTCAGACCCGTGGGACCGTGACCGCTGTCGCCACGATCCCGCGCCCGACGGCCCAGCGGCCGTCGAAGTGTCCGATGCGGTGTCCGTCGAGCAGCGGGCCGGGGACGAGGAGCCGGGCACGGAAGGTGCCGCGCGCGCCGTCCGTGAGGCCGGCGTCGATGTCGATGTCGGCCTCGCTGAAGTCCAGCCACTTGCGGGTGAGGGGGAACCACGCCTTGTAGACGGACTCCTTGGCGCTGAACAGCAGCCGGTCCCAGTGCACCTCGGGCCGGTCCCCGGCCAGGCGGCGCAGCCGTTCCGCCTCCGCGGGCAGGGCGACGGCGGACAGGACGCCCTCGGGCAGCGGCCGGTGCGGTTCGGCGTCGATGCCGAGGGAGGCCAGGTCGGCGGTGCGCACCAGGGCCGCGGCGCCGTAGCCGTCGCAGTGGGTCATGCTGCCGGTCAGGCCGGCCGGCCACTGCGGGGCGCCGCGCTCTCCGGGCAGCACCGGCTGCGGGGGCACGCCCAGCTTCTCCATGGCGCGCCGAGCGCAGGAGCGTACGACGGTGAACTCGCGTCGGCGCTTGGCGACGGCCCGGGCCACGAGCGCCTCCTCCTCCGGGTACAGCGGCCCGTCCCCGAACTCGCGGACGCCCTCCTCGCCGTGGGCCGCCACGGCGACGACCGTCTCGGGCAGCAGTTCCTCGATCACGCGGCCGTGTCCTCCGTAGGCAGGATGCGGCGCAGCCGGCCGGGCGGCTGCGGGCGCTTGCGCCACTCGCGGGGGTAGCCCACCGACACCTCCTCGAAGCGGACCCCCTCGTGCCAGGTGGTCCGCGGGATGTGCAGGTGGCCGTAGACCATGGCCGCGACACGGAACCGGCGGTGCCAGTCGGCGGTCAGGCGGGTGCCGCACCACATGGCGAACTCGGGGTACCACAGGACGTCCGTGGGGTGCCGGTCCAGCGGGTAGTGGTTGACGAGGACGGTCGGCAGGTCCTGCGGCAGGGCGGCGAGCCGGCGTTCCGTCTCGGCGACCCGCGCCCGGCACCAGTCCTCGCGCGTCGGGTAGGGATCGGGGTGCAGCAGGTACTCGTCGTTGCACACGACACCGGTCTTGTGGGCGTACGCCAGCCCCTCCTCCTTGGTGGCGCAGCCGGCCGGCAGGAACGAGTAGTCGTACAACAGGAAGAGCGGGGCGACCGCCACCGGGCCGCCGGGACCCTCCCACACCGGGTAGGGGTCCTCCGGGGTCGTCACGCCGAGTTCGCGGCACATCTCGACGAGGTGCTCGTAGCGGGCGACACCCCGGAGGGTGACGGTGTCCTTGGGGTGGGTCCACAGTTCGTGGTTTCCCGGCGCCCAGACGACCTTGCGGAAACGGCTGGCGAGGGTCTTCAGGGCCCAGCCGATGTCGGCGACGCTCTCCGAGACGTCACCGGCGACGAGCAGCCAGTCGTCGTCCGACTGCGGGGCCATGCGTTCGACCAGGGCGCGGTTCTCCGGGTAGCCGATGTGCAGATCGCTGATGGCCAGCAGTTGTCCGGCGCCACCGGCCGTCGGCGTCACGTCCGCTCCCCCGTTCCCGCTCGGGCACGTGCGCCCCTGCCCGACACACGAACGGCACCACGACAGCACATTCCCGCGCGCGGGACAAGGAGGTACCCGACCGGCGCCCCGGTGTCCCCGCCCGGCACCGCTCCCGGTGCTCCTGCCGCTCCTCGGCCGGCGCCCTTACCCGTCCCACGGACCCCGTGAACATCATCGGAGAATCCGTAACACCGGCGTTGCACGCCGCACCTCCGCGAAGCCGTATGATCGCCCCAACACCTCCGCTTTGAACGCCCCTTCGCACGGGGCGGTTTGGTGTCCCTCCGTCCACCCTGCCCGGGCACGGGCCCGCTTCGCCCTGCCCGCGAACCGTGAAAGGCGGCCCGCATGGTCTCTCGCGTACGCGTCTGGCTCAACCGCACGTACGCGGAGAACGTGTTCTTCATGGATCAGCTGCGGCGAAATCCGAGCGACCGGGCCGTCGAGATCCATGCCACGCACGCGGACGCCGACTCGCCCGTGCTGGCCGCCGCCGACACCGCCGACCTGGAGCCGGAGGGCCTGTCCCCGGCCGGGTACGTGGAGTACGCGCTCGACCAGTGCGCGCGCCGCGGTATCGACGTGTTCGTGCCCCGGCTGCACCAGTCGGCGATCGTGGCGCACCGCGCCGACTTCGAGGCGGTCGGCACGGCGCTGCTGGCGCCGACGCCCGAGGCCGTCGCCGTCTTCCAGGACAAGGTGATCGCCTACGAGGCCGTCCAGGCGATCGGTGTGCCCGTGCCGCCGTGGTGGCGGGTGCGGACGGCCGACGAACTCGTCGCCGCCGTCGAGGAGTTGGAGGCGGGCGGTCACAAGGCGTGCTTCAAGCCCGCGTCCGGCGCGGGCGGGGTGGGCTTCCGCGTGATCACGCGCGCCCCCTTCTCCCTGGCGCATCTCAGCGGCTTCCCGAGCCCCTACGTCCAGCTGGACCTGGTCGTCGAGGCGCTGAAGCAGGCGGAGGAGCCGGTGGACTGGCTGGTCATGCCGCGTCTGGAGCAGCCGGAGGTGTCCGTGGACTGCCTCACCGGCCGCGACAACCGCGTCCGTCTCGCCATCGCCCGCACCAAGAACGGCCGCCGTCGGGGCTTCACCCTCCAGGACCAGTGGCTGGAGCCGGCGCGGCGGATCGCCGAGGGCTTCGGGCTGCACTACCTGTCCAACATCCAGTTCCGGATGTTCGGCGAGCAGCCGGTCCTGATGGACGTCAACACGCGTCCGGCGGGCGGGCTGCACCAACTGTCCCTCTGCGGGGTCAACGCGCCCTGGGCGGCCGTGCAGTTGGCGCTCGGCGAGGACCCCGGGGAGATCGTGCCGCCGTTCCTGGGACAGGACTACACGGTGGTGTCGGGGCCGCGGCCGGTACGGCCGGTGTCGCTTCCGCAGCAGCGCGTGGAGGAGACGGAGACCTTGCTTCCGGCGGTGCCCGCCCAGGTGGACTCCGTCGAGGACCAGGCGGCCCCGGCCTCCGCGGCGGTCACCTCGGCCGCACCGGCCGGATTCACCGGCTGATCGGACCCGTTCGTCGCACCAGAAGTCCCCCGGAGAATCTCCGGGGGATTTTTTTCGCCCGGGGTGTATCAGGGCCCGAGGTGCGTGCTCTTAAGGGTGTAACGCCGAAAGCCCACGGAGGAACGACGGGGGTACGGGGGATCACGGGGGCCTCCGTGGGAGCGCCGAGGGTGCGGGGAGCGCCCGCGGCATCGCGGAACACCGAGGGACCGACGGGGGAATCGGGGATCGACGGGGGATCCCCGGGGCACGGGGGATCGGGTCGGTCGGCCGCTGTCACGGGGAGCGACCGACCGGCCCGAAAGCGTCCCGCCCGCCGGGCGGGACCGCTGTGCCCGCCGCCGCGTCAGGAGCGGCCCGACCCCCGGTACAGCTCCAGCTCGCCGTCGAGTTCCACGGCGAGCACCGTGGCGTGCGGGTCGAGGTCGGCCGCCGGGGGCGGATCGATCCACAGCACGCCGACGGCCTCGTGCAGACCGCCGACGACTCGGTGCGCGAGCTCGGTCCCGGTGCCGAGCACCGTGACCCGGCGGACCGGGGTGACCAGACCGCGGACGCCGATCTCGGCCCGCGGGATGTCGAACAGGGTCAGATAGAGGGTGCGGCGGTCGGAGGAGAGGGTGCTGGGCCCGTAGTGGTGCCCGGCCGGGAGGCCGCGCACCGTCCCGTACACGGCCTCGGCGTGCCGGCGGATCCACTCTCCCAGACCCTCGAGGCGCTCGATCTGTGGCTGCGGGATCGTGCCGTCCTCCTTCGGGCCCACGTCGAGCAGCAGGTTGCCGCCGCCCCCGATGGTCTCGGTGAAGTAGCGGACGAGCTGGGTGAGCGACTTGTGGTGGTGGTCGTGGTGCCGGTACCCCCACGAGTCGTTGATCGTCAGGCACAGCTCCCACGGCCCCGCGGGCGGTTCGATGGGGACACCCTGTTCGGGAGTGGCGTA
Source organism: Streptomyces sp. NPDC052016 (assembly GCF_044548445.1). Lineage (NCBI taxonomy): Bacteria > Bacillati > Actinomycetota > Actinomycetes > Kitasatosporales > Streptomycetaceae > Streptomyces > Streptomyces sp. NPDC052016. Next base: position 87,859 of record NZ_JBIUBX010000010.1, on the reverse strand, counting down.
GTCCCCCTCGCTGAGCATGCGGGCGTTGAAGACGACGTCCGGCACGTACGACCGGATCAGGGCGGCGAGCTCCTTGATCCGCCACTGTTCCTCGCTGCGCTCCCACTCGCCGTCGAACCACATCAGGTCGGGCCGGTAACGGGAGGCCAGCTCGCGGACCTGGCCGTCGCGGAAGGCGAGGAAACGTTCCCATGCCTCGAGGTCCTCGTCCTCGGCGGCGACCTCGGAGTAGGGGTTGTCCTCCTGCTCCGGCGGACGGCCCGGCCTGCGGGTCGAGGCGTAGTCGGGGTGAAGTGGAGTTCCAGCGGGTTCCCTAGGCGAGGTCATCACGTTGTTGTCGCATATCAGCAGGTCGTCGGCGTGTCTCCGTCGATCACTCGTTAGTGTGGGATCTCTGCAGTAACTGGCAGATTCTGCGAGTGATCCCAGTAATTTGCCGGTTCATGGCGGATTCTGGAGCTCGTCGGCTTTCGCTGATCACAGCACCAGCACCGACGGCGAGCGAGCCGGAGCCTGCGGCAGAGGGCCTGGCGGATGTGCTGACGCTGCAGCGGCAGGCTGCAGCGTTCTCCGAGGGTGGTGACGAGGGCGCGTTCTTCCTCGACACGGTGGCCGAGTACACATGGGCGAGGGACGTGGCTGGCCTAGCGGCGACTACGCTGCGGCGGTTGGTACAGCCCGTCATCGAGGTCTGTGGTTTCTACGACACGGTGCCGTGGCGGCTCACGCCACGGCAGGTCGACTGCTACTTCGCCGGTCCGGGCAAGCGTGGGCGCCGCACGATCCGGTCGAAGATGGTCAAGATCGACGGCTTCTTCGCCTTCTTGGAACAGCGGTACGCAGGCGAGATCCTGCGGCGGTTCGGGGCGGCTGTCGAGTCTCCGGTCGACCCGTTCAACCGGCCCCGGCACCGCGGCGACTTCGGCCAGCGGATCCCACCGTCGAAACGGGCGATGAAGGAATTTTTCGCCGCCTGGCGAAAGGACCTGCCGAACGCGCGCAAGTACCCCGTAGCCGTCCGTGACTACTGCATGGCCAAGACCGCCTACACCTCCGGCGTCCGGGCCACGGAACTGTGCTCGGCGCGACTGGGCGACATCCACTGGGAGCTCGGCCAGTGGGGCCGCTTCATCGTCCAAGGCAAGGGCGCCCGCGGCTCGGGCCCACGCGAACGGGAGGCGTACATGTTCGCCGAGGGCCGCGAGCTGCTGTGGTGGTACGTCGAGGAGATCCGCGGCGAATTCGCCGACGACCCCACCGATCCATGTGCTCCTCTATGGCCGTCCGAGCGGCTGCCGGAGGCGGTCGCCTCGCTGAACGTACCCATCGCGCCAGCGATCGGCCCGGATGCCTTCCGCCGATCGCTGAAGACGGCCTCGGGACTCTACCTGAGCGGGCCGGTCACCCGGCTCTACCCGCATTTGCTGCGGCACGCGTGCGCGACGCACAACTACGAACCGATCAAAGGGCCGTATGACCGTCCGCCGGCATTTCGGCAACCACACCGTTTACCTCGACGAGCTCACCATGAAGCTGCTGACGAACTGGCTCCGCGAACGCGCTGCGCGATGGCCCCACAGCACCAACCCTCACCTGTTCGTCACCCAGCAGACAGCCCTCGACCCAAGCGGGCCACCCCTCGCGAAATACACGCTGCGGCCCCTCTTCCTCAGCCTCGGCATCCAACCACGGCAACTCCGTATCGACGGGGTCCTCGACGAAGCGCACGAAACCGCCGACCCCGTTCACCTCATGCGCGTCTTCGGCATCAGTGACACCACTGCCATGAAATACGTCAAAGCCGCTCACCCCCACCGCTTCACCAAAGATCCCACTCAGGCATAACAGGCGTAACTGGCAACTTCTGGGCGTGGTGGAGGCCGGGTCACCTTGCGTGCCCCGGCCCGGAGCACTGTCTGGTCTGAAATGAGGCCGCGTCTGTATCACCACCGTCCCGCTGGGTTCCTTCCCGCGTGTTCAGGCGTGTGGCAGCAACCGATCGCTGCCGCTCTCCATCACTGCTATGTCCGCCTGCGGTGGGTTTGCGCCAGTGACGGAGCACGTCAGGGCGGCGACGCGGGCGGCGAACATGCAGGCGTTGGTGACGTCTTCCAGGGTCAGTGCGTCGAGTCGGCCGCCGAGGTGTCCGAGGGCGGCGAGGCGGTGCAGTAGTCCGGCAGTGAAAGAGTCCCCGGCGCCGATCGTGTCAACGACGTCCACGGCCGGGGCAGGGACGGTGACGCGGGTGCCGTCGAGGGAGGCGAGGGCGCCGCGCCCGCCGAGGGTGATGACGACGAGGCGGACACCGGCGGCGTGCCAGGTGTCGCATGCCTCTTCGGGGCTGGTGCCGGGGAGGAGCAGGGCGAGGTCGTCCTCGCTGAGGCGGAGGATGTCGGCGAGGGCGCACCAGCGGGGAAGCCGTTCGCGGTAGGCGGAGGTCGGGACGAGCAGAGGTCGGACGTTGGGGTCGATCGATACGGTGACGTGCTCGCGCGCATGGGCGAGGTGGTCCTCGATGCGACTGCCGCCAGGTTGGCGTATCAGTGCCAGGGAACCGGTGTGCAGGCAGGCCGCGTCGTCCTGCTGGGTGGCGGCGAGTTCCTCGTCGGTCCACTGCCAGTCGGCGGCACTGTCGGCGTAGAAGGTGTAGGTGGCCTGGCCGGTCTCATCGAGGTCGGCGACGGCGAGTGTGCTGGGCTCTGGGGCGGTCACGCTGCCGGTCAGGTCGACGCCGGAGTCGCTGAGGCGGGCCCGGAAGAGGGTGCCGAAGACGTCGCTGGAGAACCGCCCGAGGAAGCGGGTGGGGGTGCCGAGCCGGGCGAGGGCGACGGCGGTATTGGCGGGGCCGCCTCCGGGCAGGGCGCGCAGCGCGAGTTCCCCGGAGCCGGAGCGGGCGGGGTCGGTGAAGGCGTCGGCGACGCACTCGCCGAGGACGGTGACGCTGCTGGGGGCCTGGGATCTAGCCATGGCGACTGCTTGCCTCTCTCGGTAGGGCGCGGGCTGCCAGCCCGGGACGGTGGCGTGATGCAGCCCATACATAGGTATTGACATGCCGCTCAAGACGGACGTAACTTCCCTGCCACACGGAAGTAACGCGCGTTATTAAAGCGCGAAACCGGAGGTGCTGTCTCGCCCCCGGTCGACCGAAGGGAACCGAAAGTGGCCACGAACAAGACACGTCGCGTGACCATGAGCGACGTGGCCCGCCACGCGGGTGTCTCGCGGACCACGGTCTCCTTCGTCCTTAACGACAAGCCCGGCGCCGCCATCCCCGACGAGACCCGTCAGCGGATCCTGGAGGCGATCGACGAGCTCGGCTACCGGCCCAACGCTGGGGCGCGGGCGCTGGCCGCGAACCGCAGTGGGTGGTTCGGGCTGATCACCGAGATCGTGACCGGTCCCTTCGCCGCCGAGGTGATCACGGGAGCGCAGAGCCGCGCCTGGGGTGACCGCAGGTTCCTGCTGATCGCCGCGAGCGAGGGCGATCCCGTGCAGGAGGCCGCCGCGCTCGACCAGATGCTGGAGCATCGCGTGGAAGGCCTGCTGTACGCCACGACCTGGCACCGGGCCGTCAGTCTGCCGAAGGCCGCCCGCGAGGTGCCGACGGTTCTCGTCAACTGCTACGACGCGGAAGGGGAGCTGCCGTGCATCCTGCCCGACGAGGCGTCGGGCGGTTACAAGGCGACCCGCCGGCTCCTGGACGCCGGGCACACCCGCATCGGGTTCATCAATCTCGACCCGAAGATCCCGGCCGCCATCGGCAGGCGCGAGGGGTACGAACGTGCCCTGCGTGAGGCCGGGATCACCCCCGACCCCTCCCTCGTCATCCCCGGCTTCGCCACTGCCGACGGCGCCTACACCGCCGCCTGCGACCTGCTGGACCGCCCGGCCGGCGACCGGCCGACCGCGCTGTTCTGCGGCAACGACCGGATGGCGATGGGCGCCTATGACGCGATCAAGGAACGTGGGCTGCGCATCCCGCACGACGTGGCCGTGGTGGGGTTCGACAACCAGGAACTCATCGCCGCCTACCTGCGGCCGAAGCTGACGACGCTCGCCCTGCCTTTCGAGGCCATGGGCACCAAGGGCGTCGACATGCTCGCCGCTCTCGCAGCGGGGCAGCCGCTCAACACCCACCGGGTGACGATCGACTGCCCGCTGCTCGAACGCTCGTCGGTCTGACCGCGAATCAGTCCGCCGAGGAATCCCATCCCCGTCTTCGTCCTGTGTGTTGAAGAGAGGAAAAGAGTCTTCATTATGGCACCCTCCCGCATACCTTCACGGCGGCTGCGCCCTGTCCTGAGAGCGGTCACCGCGACCGCCGCCGCAGCCCTGGTCCTGTCCGCCTGCACAGGTGGCTCGGGCGCCGCCGGCGCCGGTGACACCTCCGGCAACCAGCTGCTCACCATCCCGCGCGAGGACCTGGCGACGTTCACGCGCAACTTCAACCCGCTCTCCCCGCAGGCCGCCCCGATGACCTTGCAGTCGGTCTACGAGCCGCTGGTGGTGCACAGCATGGCTGACTCCAAGGACACGCCGTGGCTGGCCACCAAGTGGGAGCAGGCCAAGGACGGCAAGTCCCTCACCTTCACGCTGCGCGACGGCGTGAAGTGGTCGGACGGCAAGCCGCTCACCGCCGAGGACGTCGTCTACACCTTCGAGCTGCAGAAGAAAGTGCTGGGCGGCTTCGACTACCTGGACAAGGTCACCGCGGTCGACGCCCAGACGGTGAAGTTCGCCTTCAACAAGGCGTTCGCTCCCGCCTTCTTCGAGATCGGCGGCCACTACATCCTGCCGAAGCACGTCTGGTCCAAGGTGAAGGACCCGGCGAAGTTTACCAACCCCAACCCGGTCGCCACCGGCCCGTACACCAAGGTCGAGAAGTTCCAGAGCCAGTCGTACGAGCTGCGCAAGAACCCCGACTACTGGCAGCCGGACAAGCAGCAGATCGCCGGCATCCGGATGCTCGCCTTCTCCGGCAACGACAGCGCCAACGTCGCCTTCACCAACGGTGAGGTGGACTGGACGCAGTCGTTCATCCCGGACATCGAGAAGTCCTTCGTCGCCAAGGACAAGGAGCACAACCACTACTGGTTCCCGCCGGCCGGGGCGATGATCAACTGGCAGCTGAACACCACGAAGGCCCCCTTCAACGACCCGGCGGTGCGCAAGGCGCTCAGCATGGCGATCGACCGCGACCAGATCACCAAGGTCGCGATGAACGGCTACGCCGAGCCCGCCGACTGCACGGGCCTGGCCCGCACGTACGACAAGTGGCGCGACAAGGACCTCGCCGCCTCCTGCACCTGGACGAAGTACGACACCGACGCGGCGGCCAAGGCGCTGGACGCGGCCGGCTACAAGGACAGCGGCGGCAAGCGGAAGCTGAAGAACGGTAAGGACTTCACGTTCGACATCTCCGTCGGTTCCGCTTCCTCCGACTGGATCTCTGCGGCGAACATCATCAAGCAGAACCTGGCGAAGGTCGGCATCACCGCGACCGTGAAGACGCCCGACTGGTCGGCCGTGGTGAACTCCTACGAGCAGGGCACCTTTGACACCGGCATCGTGTGGAGCAACAACGGCGCCACCCCGTACGAGTACTTCCGCGGCTTGATGTCGACCGCCATGGTCAAGCCCGTCGGCGAGAAGGCCACCGAGAACTACCACCGCTACGGCGACAAGAAGGCCGACAAGCTCATCGACGCCTTCGCCGCAGCCCCGGACGAGCAGACGCAGCGCGAGCAGATCAACGCCCTGCAGAAGCTGTACGACGAGGACGCCCCGGCGGTGCCCCTGTTCACCGGCCCGGAGTTCGGCGCGTACACCGACAAGCGCTTCACCGGCTGGCCCTCCGAGAAGGACCCGTACGCCACGCTCGGCAACCGCAACGGCAGCACGATCCTCGTGCTCACCTCGCTGAAGCCCGTCAAGAGCTGACGCCGCCCGCGGACCGGCGGCCGCCCTCCTCCCCGACCCGGACGGCCGCCCCCGCGCACCGCACTTTCCGTTCACCCCCCACTGACAGGGAGCACGACCCGTGCGTCTCATCCTGCGCAACCTGGGGTTCTATCTGCTCGCCTTCTGGGCCTCCATCACCTTGAACTTCGTTCTCCCGCGCTTCATGCCGGGCGACCCGGTCTCCCGGATGTTCGCGCAGGCCCAGGGCACGATGCAGCCCGACCAGATAGACCAGTTGCGAAAACTCTTCGGCCTGGACGACCGCCCCCTGTGGGAGCAGTACGTCGCTTACGTCAAGAGCGTCTTCACCGGCGACCTCGGCATCTCCATCTCCCGCTTCCCGACCCCGGTCTCCGAGGTGATCGGCTCCCAGATCGGCTGGACCCTGCTGCTCGGCGGCGTCGCGCTGGTCATCGCCGCCATCGTGGGCAACCTGCTCGGCATCGTCGCGGCCTGGCGGCGCGGAGGCGTCCTCGACTCCGCCTTCCCGCCCCTGCTGATCTTCGTCGGCTCCTTCCCGTACTTCTGGCTGGCGATGGGGGCGCTGTACCTGTTCGGGGTGAACCTGGGCTGGTTCCCGCTGCGGCACGCCTACGACGCGGGTCTGACTCCCGGCTTCAACGGCGAGTTTCTCTCGAACGTCGCCACCCACTTGGTGCTGCCCGCGCTGACCATCGTGCTGGTCTCCATCGGCGGCTGGATGCTCGGCATGCGCAACACCATGATCGCCACTGCGGCCGAGGACTACATCACGATGGCCGAGGCGAAGGGGCTCCGCCCCTCGCGGATCATGTTCCGCTACGCCGCCCGCAACGCACTGCTGCCCTCCGTCACCAACTTCGGCATGGCGCTCGGCTTCGTCGTCGGCGGCGCACTGCTCACCGAGGTCGTGTTCGCCTACCCGGGCATCGGCTACCAGTTGCTGATGGCCGTCCAGGGGCTGGACTACCCGCTGATGCAGGGCATCTTCCTGACGATCACGGCAGCGGTGCTGCTCGCGAACTTCCTCGTCGACCTCGTCTACGTCCGCCTCGACCCGCGCGTCCGCGTCCGCTGAAGGGGGTTGCCGATATGACCGCCATCGAGATCGCGACGGCCACCACGCCGACAACCCCGGTGCGCGCTTCCCGCCGGCGCGGACTGGCGCGCCAGCTCATCGACAGCAAGAAGGCACTGACCGGGCTGGTGGTGCTCGCTCTCTTCGCGCTGCTCGCACTGCTCGCGCCCGTCCTCGCCCCGGGCGACCCGTCCCTGATCAACTCCACGGGCAGCCAGGCCCCCTCGGGGGCGCACTGGCTCGGTACGACCGCCAAGGGCCAGGACGTCCTCGCCCTCACGCTGTGGGGCGCGCGCAGCTCCCTCTTCGTCGGATTCTCCGTGGGGCTCGTGGCGACCGGGGTCGCCATCCTCGTCGGCCTCGCGTCCGCGTACTTCGGCCGCATCGTGGACGATGCGCTGACCCTGGTCACCAACGTCTTCCTGCTGCTGCCCGGGCTGCCGCTGCTCATCATCCTGGCCGCGTTCCTGCCGCCCGGGACCTCCACCGTGATCCTGGTGCTCGTCGTCACCGGCTGGGCGGGCTCCGCCCGAGTACTGCGCGCGCAGGCCAAGTCGATCCGGGGCAAGGACTTCGTGGCCGCCGCCGTCGTCACCGGGGAACGCCCGCTGCGCATCATGTTCCGCGAGATCCTGCCCAACATGGCGTCCGTGGTGATGACCACGCTGCTCGGCTGCGTGATCTTCGGCATCGGCGCCCAGGCCGGCCTGGAGTTCCTCGGCCTCGGCGACAGCAGCGTCGTCAGCTGGGGCACCAACCTGTACTGGGCCAGCAACGACGGCGCGCTGATGACCGGCACCTGGTGGGCCTTCGTCCCCTCCGGCCTGTGCATCGCCCTCGTCGCCTTCGCGCTCGCGCTCGTCAACTACGCGGTCGACGAGATCACCAACCCGAGGCTGCGCAACCGCCGCGCCCGCCGTGAGAGGAGGGGCTGAGCCTTGAAACCCGTACTTGAGGTGAGCGGCCTGCGTGTCGAATACCGCGGCGACGGACGCACCGTCGTGGGCGCCGACAATGTCTCCTTCTCCATCGGCGCCGGAGAGGTCTTCGGCCTCGCCGGAGAGTCCGGCTGCGGCAAGTCCACCATCGCCAACGCCGTGATGCGGCTGCTGAAGCCACCGGCGGAGATCACCGCGGGCAGCATCCGCTTCCAGGGCGGGGACGTCCTGGCCCTGGAGGCACGGGAGCTGCGTGCCTTCCGGTGGCGGCAGATCGCCATGGTCTTCCAGTCGGCGATGAACTCCCTCAACCCCGTCCTCACCATCGGTGAGCAGATCGTCGACATCTTCACCACCCACGAGCGGATGAAGAAGCGGGCCGCGCGGGAGAAGGCGGGCGAGCTGCTTCAGCTGGTAGGTATCGACCCGGGCCGGCTGAAGGCATACCCGCACCAGCTCTCCGGCGGTATGCGCCAGCGCGTGGTCATCGCCATGGCCGTCGCTCTGCGCCCCCGGCTGCTGATCATGGACGAGCCGACCACCGCGCTCGATGTCGTCGTGCAGCAGGAGATCATGGCGCAGATCCGCGACCTCCAGCGGGAACTCGGCTTCTCCATCCTCTTCATCACCCACGACATGTCCCTGATGGTCGAGCTGTCGGACCGCATGGGCGTGATGTACGGCGGACGGATCGTCGAACTCGCCGACGCCAAGGAGCTGTTCGCCAAGCCGCTGCACCCGTACACGGAGGCGCTGATGAACGCCTTTCCGCCGCTGACGGGCCCGCGCCGCGAACTCACCGGCCTCTTCGACGCCCCGCGCACCGCCGACAGTTGCGGCTTCCACGTCTGCTGCCCCGAGGACCGCTCGGACTGCTCCATGAACATCCCCGACCTGCGGGAGGTCGCGCCCGGCCGCTGGGTGGCCCGCAGTGAGGCCCGCAGTCCGGAAGGAGCCTCCCGATGACCGAACCCCTGCTGTCCGTGCGCGGTCTGACCAAGGACTTCCAGGTCGGCACCGTCTTCTCCCGGCGCCGCGTCCGGGCCGTCAACGACGTGTCCTTCGACCTGCCTGCCGGCCGGATCACTGCCCTGGTCGGCGAGTCCGGCAGCGGTAAGTCCACCATCGCCCGCTGCCTGGCCCGCCTCGAACAGCCCTCCGCCGGGCAGGTGCTGCTGGACGGCGAGGACGTCCTGCGCCGCGAGCGGCGCCGGGCGTCACGGGCGTACCGCCGCAAGGTCCAGATGGTGTTCCAGGACCCCTTCGGCTCGCTCAACCCCGTGCACCGCATCGAGCACTTCCTCACCCGGGCCCTCGTCCTGCACGGCCACGCGGCCACACCCGAGGCGCTGCGGGAGCTGATGGCGACGGTCGGCCTGACCGAGGACATGTTGCAGTCGTACCCGCACGAGCTCTCCGGCGGCCAGCGTCAGCGCGTCGCGATCGCCCGCGCCCTGGCCGTGGAGCCGCGCCTGATCCTGGCCGACGAACCGACGTCCATGCTGGATGTCTCCGTGCGTGTCGGCGTGCTCAACCTGATGCGGCGCCTGCGCGACGAGCGGGACATCGCCATGCTCTACATCACGCACGACCTGGGCTCCGCGCGCTACCTCGCGGACACCACGATGGTCATGTTCGCCGGCGAACTGGTCGAGGGCGGCGATGCCCTGGCGGTGATGGACGCCCCCGCCCACCCCTACACCCGTCTGCTGCTGTCCGCCGTTCCCGACCCGGAGCGGGCCGGGAGCTACGACCCGGTCGAGCGCGCCCGGCTGCGCGAGGAAATCCTCAACCCCACGTCCTGCCCGTACGGCGACGACGGCACGTGCAGCCGCACCGACCCTGTCCGCCACATCGTCGGCGAGGACGACGGACAGCCCCACTGGGTGCGCTGCCATCTGCGTGCACCCGCCTCCGACATCGCCCGCCGCGTCCTCAAGGCCACCGACCGGCCCGACGGCGAGGCCACCGACGACACCGAGAAAGCGGAGACCACCGCCGCATGACCCACGACCTCACCCTCCCCTCCGGCGCTCCCGTCGCCGAGGGGCTGGCCGAGCGCGCCCTGCGCGACCCCCACCGCCCCCGCTTCCACTTCACTTCGCCCGGTGGCTGGCTCAACGACCCCAACGGGCTGTCCCACTGGGACGGCGTCTACCACCTCTTCTACCAGTACAACCCGCTTGCCGCGGCCCACCACCGCATCCACTGGGGCCACGCCACCAGCACCGACCTCGTCCACTGGAGCGACGAGCCGGTCGCCCTCGTCCCCGGCGCCGACGGCCCCGACCGCGACGGCTGCTGGTCCGGCGTGCTCGTCGACGACGGCGGCGTACCCACACTCGTCTACTCCGGTCGGCACGGGGAGCGTGAACTGCCGTGTGTGGCACGGGGATCGGCGGACCTGAGGTACTGGACGAAGGACCAGGCCAACCCGGTCATCACCGCCCCGCCCCAGGGCGTCGACATCACCGCATTCCGCGACCACTGTGTCTGGCGGGAGGGCTCCGGTGAAGACGCGGTGTGGCGGCAGCTGGTGGGCTCGGGCATCCGGGGCGTCGGCGGAACGGCCTTCCTGTACGAGTCGGACGACCTGCGCACCTGGCGGTACGTCGGCCCGCTGCTGACCGGCGACGCCTCGCAGAACCGGGGCGAGCTCGACTGGACCGGCACGATGTGGGAGTGCGTCGACCTCTTCCGGCTCGGCAAGGACGAGGAGGCTGACAGCACCGATGTGCTGGTCTTCTCCGCCTGGGACGAGGGCACCACCCACCACCCCCTGTACTGGACCGGCCGCTACAGCGGCGACACCTTCACCCCGACCGCTCTGCACCGCCTCGACTACGGCGGCCGCTACTTCTACGCGCCCCAGTCCACCTGCGACGAGCACGGCCGCCGCATCATGTTCGGCTGGCTCCAGGAAGGCCGCACGGACGAGGCGAACGCGCAGGCCGGCTGGTGCGGCGTGATGTCCCTGCCGAGGGTCGTCACGCTGGGCGCCGACGGCAGCCTGCACCAGGCCCCGGCGCCTGAACTGACCCTGCTGCGGCGGGAGCGCGTAGAGGTGGCGCCGGGCCCGCTCACCGGCCCGTACACCCGGCTGCACCCGGTGCGAGGCGACCAACTCGACATCGAGACCACCCTGCGCCTTGCCCCCGGAGCGACCGCCCGGCTCGTGGTCCGCGAGACACCGGACGGCGCGGAGCGCACGGTCGTGGAGGTGAGCAGGACACACGACGGCGCGGGCGGCACCCTCCGCCTGCACCGCGAGGCCAGCAGCCTCGACCCGACGGTCGACGCCGAACCCCGGTACGGCGAGCTTCCGTTGGACGACGACGGCCTTCTGGACCTGCGTGTCCTCGTCGACCACTCCGCACTGGAGATCTTCGCGAACGGGCGGCCCCTGACCGCCCGCATCTACCCCACCCGCCCCGACGAAGCCGTAGGCGTCGGCATCGGTGCCGACGGCGACGTGACCCTGGAGCGGTTCGACGCCTGGCAGATGACGTCGGCCTTCGCAGAAGGGCCCCGGCCGCTGTGGCCGTGACGGCCTTACCCACGACCACGGCCCGGGGGGTGGACGTCCCCCCGGGCCGTGGCCCACCCTTCCCAGCTCTCCCTCAGGAGCCGCCATGAGCGTGTCCCGCCGTACCCTCCTGCTCGCAGGAGGCACCGCCGCCACCCTGCTGCCCCTCGGAGGCATCCTCCCCGCAGCCCAGGCCGCCACCCCGAGCGCCGCCGGAACAGCCCCCGCCCCCACCCCGATTCCGGACCCCCTCCCCGTGACCGGTACCTGGACCCGTACCGCCGACGGCGGCCAGAAGGCGACCGCCGACCGCCACGACCCCGCCCTCGCCCTGTCCGAGCAGCAACTCGCGGCCAAGGGCACGTACGCGGCCCGCATGACACCCCAATCCACCTCGTCCGTGGGCGCGTTGGTGTTCCGGGCCGCCCTGGACGGAACGACCGGATACGCGGCCGCCCTCGACCCCGGCCGCGACCGCATCCGGCTCTACGACCTGGCGAGCGGGGACACGATCGCCACGGCGTCACTGCCGGGCGCCCGCACAGGCAAGTCCTACGACCTGGAAGTGGCCGTGGACGGCGCGGAGTTGACGGTGTACGTCGACGGCAAGCGACTCCTGCGCACCGAGGACCACCGCCACGACTCCGGCTCGGTGGGCCTGCTCGCCCAGGGCGGCACCGTCACCTTCGGCCAGCCCTCCCTCTCCGCGATCACCACCAACCTCACCGGCTGGACCACGGCAGGCGGCACCTGGACGGCGACACCGCTCGGCTGGCGCGCGACCCCGTCCCAGGGAGCCACCGCCCGCGCCATCACCACGACCCAGGCGTACGACACCGCGCTCCAGGCCGACCTCATGCTCCACGACGCATCAGCCGTCGCCACCCTTCTCGTGCGCGCCAACGCCACGGCCACCCGCGGCTACGGCGTCCAGGTCGACCCCGCACAGGGTCGGCTGAGGCTGCTGCGCCTCGACGGGAACGTCACCCTCGGCACGTACGACACCACCATCAAGGCAGGTGCCGTCTACCGGCTGCGCATCGAGGCCGAGGGCAACGACCTGCGGGTCCACTGGCAGACGAACTTCCTCTCACCCGACGGCTACGCCCCCGCCATCACCGCCCGGGACTCCACCCACGCGTCGGGCCGGCTCGGCGTCCTGGTGTCCGGCGGCGCGGCCTCCTTCGACAGCCTCGCCGCCCCCGACCTCGTCTCGGACGTCCAGGGATGGACGGCGAGATCCGGCACCTGGACCCCCGACCTGCGCGGCATCCGAGGCGAAGGCGGCCTGCGCACCGCCCCCTTCACGAACGGCGACCTGGTGGTACGGGCCGACATCACCCCGGGCGGCACGTCGGCCTCCGCCGGCCTCGTCCTGCGCGCGTCCGCGAACGGCTCCGGCGGCTACGAGGCACGCCTCGACACCACCCGCAGCACCGTCAGCCTGATCGACCGCACCTCCGGCGCAAACCTCACCACGGTCGCCGCACCGGTCCGCCGCCTCACCGCCGGACGCACCTACCGAGTGGAGGCACACGCGACGGGGAGGACCGTCGAGGTGTACGTGGACGGCGTACGGGTGCTCAAGACCCGCGTGCCCCGCACCACGAGCGGCGCGGTCGGCATCAGGGCCGCGCACGGCACGTCGTACTTCCAGAACGTGCAGGCCAAAAGCACGGCCGACTACTTCACCGAGCCCTACCGCCCCACGTACCACTACTCCCAACTCACCGGCCGTACCAGCGACCCCTGCGGCCTGCTGTACCACGACGGCGAGTACCACCTCTTCCACCAGGACGAGGGCCGCTGGGCGCACGCGGTCAGCACCGACGTGATCCACTGGCAGCCCCTGCCCATCGCCCTCCCCTGGAACGAGTACGGCCACTGCTGGACCGGCTGCGCGGTCGTCGACACCGACGACACCTCCGGTCTCTTCGACGGCAGGCCGGGCATGATCGCCTACTACACCAGCTACCACCCGGACAAGCCGGGCGGCAACGCGAGCGTGCGCATCGCGTACAGCAAGGACAAGGGCCGCTCCTGGCACTGGCATGAGAGCTCCGAACCCGCCGTACAGAACCCCGGAGGCCCGGACGCCGGCTGGACCTTCCGTGACCCCAAGGTCATCCGTGACGAGGCCCACGACCAGTGGCTGATGGTGGTCTCCGGCGGCGACCACATCCGCTTCTTCACCTCCACCGACCTCCTCACCTGGACCCACGTCAGCTCCTTCGGCTACGGCGACTGGGCCACGCCGGGCGTCTGGGAGTGCCCCGACTTCTTCCCGCTCCCGGTCGACGGCGACAAGGACAAGGTGAAGTGGGTCCTCACCCTGAGCACGGGTGCCGTACGCGCCACGAACGGCTCGGCCGCCCAGTACTTCACCGGTGACTGGAACGGCGCGTCCTTCGCCCCCGACCAGAAGGCCGGCACCGTCCTGCGCGCCGACTCCGGCCGCGACTACTACGCCGCGATGTCCTTCTACGGCCTGCCCGACGACCGCCGCGTCTGGCTCGGCTGGATGAGCAACTGGGACTACCCGTTCAGCGCACCGACCGGCGCCTGGAACGGCCAGCTGAGCATCCCCCGCGAACTGACCCTCACGGACACCGCTGACGGCGTGCGCCTGGTGCAGCGCACGGTCCAGGAATTGACGGCTCTGCGCACGTCCGCGACGACCCGCAAGGACCTCTCCGTGACCCCCGGCTCAGCGAACCCGCTCGCGGGCGTCAGGAGCATCGCCTATGAGGTCGAGGCTGAGATCACCCTCGGCACCGCCACGGAGATCGGCTTCCGGCTCCGCGCGGACGACCACCAGCACACGACCGTCGGATACGACGCCGAGGCGAACCAGCTCTTCGTGGACCGGTCGGCATCGGGACTGAGCGACTTCACGCAGTACTTCTCGGGCCGTACGACCGCGCCGATGAAGGCGACCGACGGACGCGTGACCCTGCGCGTGTACGTGGACTCGTCGTCGGTCGAGGCATTCGGTGCGGACGGACAGGCAGCCGTGACAAGCCTGATCTTCCCAGCCCCGGAGGCTGACGGCATGGCCTTCTACGCCAAGGGGGGCACCGCCCACATCGAGTCACTCAAGGTGCACCAGCTGGACAGCACCTACCGCCTGGTGGACCGGGTAAAGCCACCGGTAGCTGCCCCGACCGGCGGTGAATTCCGCTCTGACCTCGGCAAGCTGACCATCACGCCAGCCGGCCACTGGTCGACGGACGGCGCAGGCCACGCCGGAACCTTCGACAAGGACTCCAACGCCATGTCCGCACGGACGCTGACGGACGTCGACTTCACCACCCTGGTCCGCCTCGGCAGCCCCGACCCGGACACCGGCGGCGCCCTCTCCCTCCTCTGGCGCGCCTCCTCCGACGGCACCGACGCCTACTGCCTCAACATCGACCCCGACCTACGCGTGATCCGCCTGGTCGCCAAGACCGACGGCTACTTCGACGACGCCAAAGCCCTCGCCCGCGTCCCGGCCCTAGTCCGCCGCGGCACGACCTACCCCGTCCGCGTCCTCACCGAGGGCAACCGCATCCAGGTGTTCCTCAACGGCACCCGGATCATCGACGTAACAGACACGACGTATGCGAGCGGCCACATCGGCCTCAACGTGTTCGGAGGGAGAGCGGCATACCAGGACACGTACGCCAAGGAACTGTGACCCCCGGTCAGGCCGACCGGCAACTGTAACCGCGGAGGCTCCGCCCTCGAGTATTCGAGGGCGGAGCCTCTGCAAGCTGGAGCGGCAATCTTCGCGGTCCAAGCACAACCACGATCGAGCGGAACCCATCGTCCATGTCCGCGACTGATGTCCGGATACCCTCGGGTTCCCGGTCACAGCCCTCCGGGAATCCACGAACCCGTCGCTTTCGCTCCAGTCGGAGTGCGAGTAGTAGAGGCCGACCTTGAGGCCCTGCTCGCGCAGGGCGTCGGCGTAGCCGGACAGGAGGTCGCGGCCCACGTCGAGGTCGCCGTACGCGGTGTCCCACAGGGCGACGCCGTCGTGGTGGCGGCTGGTCAGGACGGCGTACCTGGCGCCCGCGCGGGCGAACAGCGCGGCCCACTCGCGGGGGTCGTAACGGGCGCCCGTGAAGCGTTCGAGCTGGGACATGTACCGGTCGTGGGGGACGATGCCGTCGTAGAACGACCAGGACTCCGGGACGCCGTCGACGGCGTAGATGCCCCAGTGGACGAAGATGCCCAACTTGGCGTCGGTGAACCAGGGTTGCATCGCCATGGGTCAGTGAGCCTCCGCCCGCCTCAGGCGGAGCGTCAGGACCTGGAACGGCCGCAGCGTGACCGGGACTGCGCCGCTGCCGTCGGTGCCGGCGTCCTCGAGCGGCCGTTCGAGCAGGTCGGTCACCTGGGCGCCGGCGAGCGGGAACCCGGTGCGCAGCACGCCCCGGGCGCGGCCGCCGCGGCACTCGTACAACCGCACCACCACGTCACCGGACTCGTCGTCGGCGAGCTTCACCGCCTCCACGGTGACGCCCTCGCCGTCCACGGAGACGACCGGCGCGGGCGCGCCCGCCGCGTCCGCCACGCGCAGCGGGAGGTTGAGGGAGTAGCCCTCGGCGACCGCATCCTCGATGCTCGCGCCGGGCAGGAGGGCGTAGGTGAAGCGGTGCCTGCCCTGGTCGGCCTCCGGGTCGGGGATGCGCGGGGCGCGGACCAGGCTGAGGCGGACCGTGGTCGTGGTGCCGCCGTCCTCGCGGACCGTGCGGGAGACGTCGTGGCCGTACGTCGAGTCGTTGAGGACGGCGACGCCGTAGCCGGGTTCGCCGATGTGCACCCAGCGGTGGCCGGAGACCTCGAAGCGGGCCGCCTCCCAGCTGGTGTTGGTGTGGGTGGGACGCTGGACGTGGCCGAACTGGATCTCGGCGGAGGAGTGCGGGGCCCGGATGTCCACCGGGAAGGCCGCCTTGAGGATCTTCTCCGTCTCGTGCCAGTCGATGTCGGTCTCGATGTCGACGCGGGGGCTGCCGGCGCGCAGAGTGATCGTCTGGGTGATCGTGGAGCCCTTGCCGAAGGAGCGCGTGACGCGGATCGCGCCGACGAGGGGGTTCTGCTCGACGACGGTCACCGCGTCCGCTTGCAGCAGGTCCGTGTAGCGGTTCTTGTAGTGCTTGTCGATGTCCCAGGCGTCCCAGTGGTTCGGGAGGTCGGTGTGCAGGCGGAGGAGGTTGCCGGGGTCGGCGAGGACCTCGCGGTTCGCCCGAAGATCGTATACAGAGGACAGTGTCCCGTCGTCGGCCACCTGTACTCGCACCAGACCGTTGTCGAGGACCCGGCCGCTGACCGTGACCGGCTGCGGCGGCTCGGCGTCGGTGAGGGGCGCGCTGCCGTTCGCGGGCACCTCCACGTACGCCGGTGCGCCCTCGGCCGTGCGGACCACCTCGGCGCGGTCGTACGGGCTCGTGTTGAACACGCGCGGTCCGTCACCGCCCAGCGCCGTGACCGCCTCGGCCGTCAGCGTCTCCAGCTCCCGGGCGACGCGCGCGTACTCGGCCTCCGCCTCCCGGTGCACCCAGGCGATCGACGACCCCGGCAGGATGTCGTGGAACTGGTGGAGCAGCACCGTCTTCCACAGGCGGTCCAGCTTCTCGTACGGGTACGTGTAGCCCGGCGCGTGCAGGGCGGCCGTCGTCGCCCACAACTCGGCCTCGCGGAGGCGGTGTTCGCTGCGCCGGTTGCCCTGCTTGGTGCGCGCCTGGGAGGTGTACGTGGCGCGGTGGAGCTCCAGGTAGAGCTCGCCGTTCCACACCGGGGCGTCCGGGTACTCCTCGCGGGCCTTGGCGAAGAAGTCGTCGGGGTGTTCGACGACGACCCTGGGCGAGCCCTCCAGGTCGGCGAGCCGGCGCGCGCGTTCCATGATCTCGCGGGTGGGGCCTCCGCCGCCGTCGCCCCAGCCGAAGGGGGCGAGGGAGCGCGTACCGGCGCCCTTCTCCGCGTAGTTGCGCACCGCGCGGTCCATCTCCTCGCCGCTGAAGCGGGCGTTGTAGGTGTCGATCGGGGGGAAGTGGGTGAAGATGCGGGTGCCGTCGATGCCCTCCCACCAGAAGGTGTGGTGGGGGAACCTGTTGGTCTGGTTCCAGGAGATCTTCTGGGTGAGGAACCACTCGTTGCCGGCGAGCTTGGCGAGCTGCGGGTAGGCGGCGGTGTAGCCGAAGGAGTCGGGCAGCCAGACGCCCTTGGTCTCGATGCCGAAGTGCTCGATGAAGAACCGCTTGCCGTGGATCAGCTGGCGGGCCATGGCCTCGCCGCCGGGCAGGTTGCCGTCGGCCTCGACCCACATGCCGCCGACCGGCGCCCACTGGCCCTTCTTCACCGACTCCTGGATGCGCGCCCACACGTGCGGGTAGTGGTCGCGCACCCACTCGTACTGCTGGGCCTGGGAGCAGGCGAAGATGAAGTCGTCGTACTCGTCGGCGAGCGAGGTGACGTTGGAGAAGGTGCGGGAGGTCTTGCGCCGGGTCTCGCGGATGGGCCACAGCCAGGCGGAGTCGATGTGGGCGTGACCGACGCCGGAGATGGTGTGGGCGCTGGCGTGCGCGGGCCGGGCGAGGACGGAGGCGAGCACCTCACGGACGGCGGAGGCGCTGCCGGAGACGTCGTCCAGGTCGAGGGCGTCCATGGCCCGGTCGAGGGCGTGCAGGATCTCGTGGCGGCGCGGTTCGTGCTCGCCGAGGTGGACCATGAGCTCGCGCAGGACCTGGAGGTCGAGGTCGAGGTGCCACACCTCCTCGTCGAGGACGGCGATGTCGGCGCGGCGGAATGTATACAGTGGGCGGTCGCCTGCCGTCAGTACATCGCCCAGCGGTGTCGGTGCCGCGAAGTCGTCGGCCAGGATGTCGGGGTTGGAGGCCGCCTCGACCAGGTAGTCGATCTGTTCCCCGCCGGTCGCCGGGTTGGCGATCGGCACGTACTGGTTGAGCGGGTTGACCGCCTTCAGCGGCCGGCCGTCGGGAAGGTGGACCAGCGCCTCCGCCTGGTTGCCCGGCCAGTCGCCCACGAAGCCGAGGTCGATGACCGCCTCGACCCGCTTCCCGGTCCAGTCGGCGGGCACCTGCCCCCGCATCCGGAACCAGGTGGTGCCCCAGGGCGGGCCCCACGGGGTTCCCATGGCGAACGGCTCGTACCGTGCGGCAGCGGCCTCCTCGAAGGAGACCGGCTCCCCCGGTGCCTGCCACGCTTCGACCTCGAAGGGGACGGTGGCCGCGTAGATCGCGGGCTTGATGCGCTGGGTGTGGGCGCGTTCGACGCGCTCCTCGATCCGGCGGCGTTCGTCGTGCATGGGGTCTCCAGGGGAGGAAGCGGAGGGAAAGCGCTTACTTAAGGTAGTGCAGGCCGGGATGCACGGCGGTGTAGCCCTCGACGAGCCGCCGGGCCACGTTCACCGAGTCGACCAGCGGATGCAGCGCGAAGGCCTTCACCGCCGCGGCGCGGGAGCCGGACGCGGCGGCGGCCAGCACCTCCCGCTCGACCGCCTTCACCGAGCAGACCAGGCCGGTGGCGTGGCCGGGCAGCGGGGCCACGGCCACCGGGTGCGCGCCGTTGGCGTCGACCAGGCAGGGGACCTCGATGACGGCCTCGGAGTCCAGCACCGAGAGGGTGCCCTTGTTGCGGACGTTGAGGATCAGGGTGGTGCGTTCGTCGCGGGCGATGGCCCGCATCAGGGCGAGGGCCACCTTCTCGTAGCCGCCGGAGAGGTCGTCGGCGTGGCGTTCCCCCGCGCCGGCCGTCTCCCGGTTCTCGGCCATGTAGGTGGCCTCGCGCTCGGCACGGGTGCGGTCCCAGGCGGTCAGGGCCGCCGCGTCGGGGTCGCGCATCTCCTCGTAGAAGTGGGCCTGCTGCTCCCGCAGGAAGGCGCCGCGGGTCTTCTCGGCGTCCCGGTAGGCGCGGACGGCCTCGCGGTTGAAGTAGTAGTAGTGCAGGTACTCGTTGGGGATCGCGCCGAGCGACTGCAGCCAGTCGGCGCCGAAGAGCTTGCCCTCCTCGAAGGAGCCGAGCAGGTTGGGGTCGGCGAGCAGGCGCGGGAGTTCGTCGCGGCCGGCCACGCGCAGGCCGCGCACCCAGCCGAGGTGGTTCAGGCCGACGTAGTCGACGAAGGCGTCGTGCGGACTGACGCCGAGCACGCGGGCGATACGGCGGCCGAGGCCGACCGGGGAGTCGCAGATGCCGATGACGCGGTCGCCGAGGTGCCGGGACATGGCCTCGGTGACGAGGCCGGCCGGGTTGGTGAAGTTGATGACCCAGGCGTCCGGGGCGAGACGGGCGGCGCGGCGGGCGATGTCGACGGCGACGGGAACCGTCCGCAGACCGTAGGCGATGCCTCCCGCGCCGACGGTCTCCTGGCCGAGGACGCCCTCGTCGAGGGCCACCCGCTCGTCGTTCGCCCTGCCCTCCAGGCCGCCTACGCGGATGGCGGAGAAGACGAAGTCGGCGCCGCGCAGCGCCTCGTCGAGGTCGGTCGTGGTCGTCACGAGGGGAGCGTCGGAGACGCCGGCCGCCTGTTCAGCCAGTACACGGGCGACCGCATACAGTCGGCCGGCGTCCAGATCGTGCAGCACGACCTCGGTCACCCGCCCCTCCCCCCGGTCCCCGAGGAGCGCCCCGTACACCAGCGGCACCCGGAACCCGCCGCCGCCCAGAATCGTCAGTCTCACGCTTGCACCTCTCCTGCCATGACCACTTCGACGCCCGCCTCCTCCAGGGAGGACCGGGTCGCCGCGTCCACCGGCGCGTCGGTCACCACCACGTCCAGGTCCTCGGGACCGCAGACCCTCGCCATGCCCGTACCCGGGAACTTCGCCGCGTCCGCGAGCAGGACGACCTTGTCGCTCGCCTTGATCATGGCGCGTTTGACCGGCACCTCGACGACCGTCGTGTCCATCACCTGCCCGCCCGGCCGCACCCCGCTGGTGCCGAGGAAGAGCCAGTCGGCGTGCAGTTGGCGCAGGTTGTCCTCGGTGAGGAAGCCGACCAGGGAGCGGTACTCGCGGCGGACCATGCCGCCGAGCAGCACCAGTTCGACGCCCTCGTCGTCGGCGAGTTCCTCGTAGACCACGAGGTTGCTGGTGATCACGGTGAGGCGGCGGCCGTGCAGCCTGCGGGCGAGCCGGTAGGCGGTGGTGCCGATGTCGAGCAGCACCGACTGGCCGTCCTCGATCATCGCCGCCGCGCGCGCGGCTATGGCGTCCTTCTGCCCGACGCGGACCTCGGCGACCTCGGCGAAGGGCTGGTCGCCCTCCTCGACGACGGCGCCGCCGTGGACACGGGTGAGCAGGCCCTCCTCCTCGAGTTTGACCAGGTCACGCCGGATCGTGGCGGGGCTGACGCCCAGTTGCTCCGAGAGGTCGGTCACGGCCGCGGGGCCACCGGAGCGCAGGGCGCGCAGGATGAGTTGGTGTCGTCGTTCTGCCAGCACGCCATGAACACTACTCGTCATCTTCAATCAGAGCCATGCTCATTTCTGCTCGGGTATTGACCAATCTCCGTGAGGGGCGCACGATTCCGGTCACCGAAATGAAGAGTTCTGACGAGCCGTGACGAGAGGACGCCTCCGTGGACGACGACCGGCCCGACGTGCTGCTCACCGGGCTGCTCTTCTACGACCTGGTCCTCACGGGTCTGGGAAAGGCTCCCACCCCGGGCGAGGAGATCTGGACGACGGGGATGGGCTGCGGCCCCGGCGGCATCGCCAACCTGGCCGTGGCCGCCTCCCGCTTCGGCCTGCGGACCTCCCTCGCTACGGTCTTCGGGGACGACTTCTACGGCGCCCACTGCCGGGAGGTCCTCGCCGGACAGGAGGGCGTCGACCTCACGCTCTCCCGGGTGGCGCACGGCCGGCCGACCCCGGTCACCGTCGCCCTCGCCCTTGCCCACCCCCGCTCCGGCGAGGGGAGGACCGTCCACGACCGGGCCCTCGTCACCCACGGCCAGGAGCCGCCGTACTCGCAGGACGCGCTGGTGGGCGACCCGCCCGCGGCGCGCACGGCCCTCGTGCACCTCGAGGCCGAACCCCGCGCGTGGATCGGCAAGGCCGCCGCGAACGGCACGCGGATCTACGCCGACGTCGGCTGGGACCCCACCCAGCAGTGGTCCCGCGACCTGCTCGACCAGCTCGCCCTGTGCCACGCCTTCCTCCCCAACGAGACAGAGGCGATGGCCTACACCCGCACCGACAGCGCCGTCGCGGCGCTCGGCACGCTGTCGGAGCTGGTGCCGGTCGCCGTGGTGACGCGCGGCGGTGACGGCGCGCTCGCCGTGGACCAGACCACGGGCGAGTACGCGGACGTCCCCGCTCTCGACATCGATGTCCTGGACCCGACCGGCGCCGGCGACGTCTTCTGCGCCGCCTTCGTGACGGCCTCGCTCGGCGGCTGGCCGCTGGAGGAACGGCTGCGGTTCGCCGTACTCGCCGCCGGGCTGTCGGTGCGGCATCACGGCGGGGCACTGGCCGCCCCGGGCTGGTACGGCGTCGACCGCTGGTGGCGCTCCCTGACCGACCCCGGGCTGAAACGGGCGTACGGCTTCCTCGCGGACCGGCTGCCGGCCGACCCCGGCCCCCCGGTCCGGTACGCCCCCGTCACCCCGCCCGCACCGCACGGCTGACCCACCCCCTCCCCGACTCCCCCACGTACCCCTCGTACGCGAAGTCCCGAACAGATCCGAAAGGCGGTGGGAGCTGTGCGGCTCTCACGAAGAGGCCTGCTCCGCGCGGGCCTGGCCGGTACGGCCGCCACGGCGCTCGGCGGCCTGGCGGCCGGCTGCGCCGTTCCGACCGGCTCCACCGGCCGGAACATGGTCCTGTGGTACTGGAGCGGCGGCCTGAGCGACACCGTCGTCAAGAACGCCAAGGCCCGGTACGACAGCGCGGTGAACCTTCAGGCCCTCCAGATCGGCGGCTACTACCGTTCAAAACTGCTCACCACGATGGCCGGCCGTGCCCATATCCCCGACATCGCCGGCCTCAAGGGCGAGGACATGGCGTCCTACCTGCCCAACGCCGACCAGTTCGTGGACCTGCGGACGCTCGGCGCGGACCGGTACAAGGACCAGTACCTGTCGTGGAAGTGGGACCAGGGCATCGCCGACGACGGCACGATGATCGGATTCCCCATCGACTGCGGCCCGGTCGCGCACTTCTACCAGTACGCCGTCTTCCGGAAGGCCGGCCTGCCTTACGAGCCCGCCGACGTGTCGGCGCAGCTGAACACCTGGGAGAAGTTCTTCGCGGCCGGCGAGCGCCTCAGGAAGCGGATCCCGGGGACCTACCTGCTCACCGACGTCAACGCCGTGTTCGAGAACGTGGTGAACCAGGGCAGTGAGCGGTACGTCGGCAAGGACCGCCACTTCATCGGCGACCAGGAGCACGTACGCAACGCCTGGGCGCTGGCCGTGGAGGCCAAGCGCCGCGGGATCGTCTCGAACATCGTCAACGGCACGCCGGACCAGCTGTCGGCCGTCGAGTCCGGCAGGCTGCCCAGTCAGCTCGGCGCCTCCTGGGCGACCGGCGACCTGAAGAACGGCGTCCCGAAGACCGGGGGCAGGTGGCGGGTGGCCGACATGCCCGTGCGGCCCTCCAACAACGGCGGCTCGTTCCTGTCGATCACCAAGGCGTGCCGGGAACCCGAGCAGGCCTTCCGGATCATCACCTGGGTGCTGGGCGCGGCCAACCAGGCGCAGGGCTTCGTCGACGCCGGGCTCTTCCCCTCCACCCCCGCCTCGTACGGCATGAAGCAGCTGCGCGAACCCGATCCCTTCTTCGGCGGCCAGGTCACGATGGACGTCTTCGGGCCCGCCGCACAGAAGATCACGGTCGCCTACAACAGCCCGTACGACGTGGCGCTCGGGCAGCCCGTCAAGGACGAGATCAAGAACGTCGGCGTCCTCGGCAAGGACCCGGACAAGGCCTGGAGTGACGCCATGAGCAAGTGCCGGCGCATCGCCAAGCACCTGGGGGTGAGCTACTGATGGCCACCGTCCCCGCGCTGGAGAAGCCTCCGGTGACCGTGGTGGAGACCCCCGCCGCACGGCCCCGGTCGGGCCTGCGCAGGCACTGGCACCTCTACGCCGCGATCTCCCCGTTCTACCTGCTGTTCCTCGCCTTCGGCCTGGTCCCCGTCGGCTTCTCCTTCTACCTGTCCCTGCACCGCTGGGACGGCCTCGGCTCGATGGAGTGGGCGGGCCTGTCGCAGTACCGGTACCTGCTGAGCGACGGTGACTTCTGGCAGTCGATCGGGAACACGATCGTCATCTGGGCGCTGGCCACCTTCCCCATGATCTTCCTGGCGATGGTGACGGCCGTGATGCTCAACTCGGCGGTCCGCTTCCGCAAGCTCTACCGCTTCGCCTACTTCCTGCCGAACGTCACGTCCGTCGTGGCGATCGCGATCGTCTTCGGCTCGGTGTTCTCCACCAACTTCGGCCTGATCAACGCCCTGTTGCAGGCCGTCGGTCTCGACCAGGTCGCGTGGCTGAACACGCCGTGGGGCATCAAGGTGGCCATCGCCACGCTGATGACCTGGCAGTGGACCGGCTACAACGCGATCATCTTCCTCGCCGGGCTGCAGACCGTTCCGGGCGAGCTGTACGAGGCCGCGCGCATCGACGGTGCCGGCCCGGTGCAGACGTTCTTCCGGGTCACGCTGCCGATGATGCGGCCCGTGCTGCTGTTCGTGCTGGTCGTCTCGACGGTGACCGGTCTGCAGAGCTTCTCCGAACCGCAGGTGCTGCTGCAGAACACCGCCAACGAGTCGACGTTCTCCGGCGGTCCGGACCACGCCGGCCGCACGATGGTCCTCTACTTCTTCCAGCAGACCTTCGACAACAACGACTTCGGCTACGGCGCCGCCGTGGCGTGGGGCATCTTCCTCGTCGTCGTCCTCTTCTCGATCATCAACTGGCGCCTGGTGCAGCGCCGGGGCGAAGAACAGGGAGCCTGACCGCCATGGCATCCATACGGAACACGGGGCGTCCCCAGGGGACTTCGGGTTCACGGCGCCGGGGCATCGCCCTGCACGCGGTCCTGGTCGCCGGACTGCTGCTGTCGGCCTTCCCGTTCTACTGGGCCGTGATCATGTCCACGCACACCTCGTCGGAGATCTTCTCCTATCCGCCGAAGCTGCTGCCGGGCTCGCACTTCACGGAGAACGTCCGCAGCCTCCTGGACGCGATCGACTTCTTCGGGTCGATGGCGAACTCGCTGCTGGTCGCGACGACGGTGACCTTCCTCGTCCTGTTCTTCGACTCGCTGGCGGCCTTCGTCTTCGCGAAGTTCGACTTCCCGGGCAAGCGCATGCTGTTCGTGCTGCTCATGTTCATCTTCATGGTCCCGGCGCAGCTCGCGGCGATCCCGCAGTTCGTCATCATGGCGAAGATCGGCTGGATCGGCTCCATGACGGCACTGATCGTGCCGGCCGCCGCGAACGCCTTCGGGATCTTCTGGATGCGCCAGTACATGAAGGGCGCCATCCACGACGAACTCCTCGACGCCTCCCGCATCGACGGCGCGCACTTCCTGCGCCAGTACTGGCACGTGGCGCTCCCGGTGGTCCGGCCGGGCCTGGCCTTCCTCGGCATCTTCACCTTCATGGGCCAGTGGAACGACTACGCCTGGCCCCTGATCGCCCTGACCGACCCGGACAACGTGACCCTCCAGGTGGCGCTGTCCCAGCTCAACGGAACCCACGGCACCACCGACTACGGCATGGTCATGACGGGCGCGCTGCTCGCCCTGATCCCGCTGCTGATCGTGTTCGCGATCGGCGCCCGCCAGATCATCGGGGACCTCGCCAAGGGAGCCATCAAGTGACGGACCCCCTGCTGGCGCTGCGCCCCTGGGAGGCACCGGAGGTGACCTCCTGGGGGCGGCTGCCCATGAACACCGTGGACCGCAGGGCCGGGGCGCTGTCGCTGGACGGCCCGTGGCGCTTCCAGCTGCTGCCGGCGCCCGACGCCCCCGTGGGCGCGGTGTGGTCGTCGACGCGGGTGCCCGGTGCATGGACCATGCAGGACACGGGCGACCTTCCGCAGTACACGAACGTCCGTATGCCGTATACGGAATTCCCGCCGCGGTCGCCTGCGGACAATCCGACGGGCGTGTACGAGCGCGAGGTGGAGGTGCCCGCCGAGTGGTCCGGGCGCCGGATCGTGCTCCAGGTCGGCGCCGCCGAGAGCGTGCTGCTGGTCCACGTGGACGGGCGGCCGGTCGGCCTGTCGAAGGACTCCCACCTGGCCGCCGAGTTCGACCTGACGGGGGTCGTGCGCGCCGGGGAGCGGGCCGTCGTACGTCTGACGGTCGTCAAGTGGTCGGACGCGTCGCACATCGAGGACCAGGACCAGTGGTGGCACGGCGGGATCACCCGCCCGGTGCTGCTGTACGCGACCGATCCGCTGCATCTGGCCGACGTGGCCGTGCGGGCGCGCCGGGACGGGGAGCTGCGGGTCGACTGCCGGGTGCGGGACGCCGCGGGCGCCCTGCCCGGCGGCTGGTACGTAACCGGGGAGCTCGACGGGCTTCCGCTCGCGCGCGACACCGCGCTCGACCGTGCCCACGAGGAGGACGGGCGGGTCTCCGGCTTCCTGGGCGAGGTCCGGCTGCACACGGTCGTCCGTGCGGTGCGTCCGTGGAGCGCCGAGACGCCCGAGCTGTACGGGCTGACCGTCCGGCTGCACCGCGCCGACGGCACGGTCGCCGACACCGCCCGGTACCGCGTGGGCTTCCGCGACGTGGCGGTCGTCGGCCGGGATCTGCTGGTCAACGGCGAGCGCGTCTTCGTCCGGGGCGTCAACCGGCACGACTTCCACCCGCTGACCGGCCGCACGGTGTCGCCTGAGGACATGCGCGCGGACCTGGTCCTGCTGAAGCGTTTCGGCTTCAACGCGATCCGCACCGCGCACTACCCGAACGACCCGGCGCTGTACGACCTGGCCGACGAGCTCGGTCTCTACGTGGTCGACGAGGCGGACATCGAGTCCCACGACCACGCCCACGAGATCGCCGACGACCCGCGCTACCTGAACGCCTTCGTGGACCGGGTCTCGCGGATGGTCCTGCGGGACAAGAACCACCCGTGCGTCATCGTCTGGTCGCTGGGCAACGAGTCCGACTACGGCGCCCACCACGACGCGGCGGCCGGCTGGGTGCGCCGGCACGACCCGACCCGGCCGGTCCAGTACGAGGGGGCGGCCAGACGCGGCTGGGCGGATCCGGACCTGGCCTCGGACATCGCCTGCCCGATGTACGCGCCGCTGGAGGACTGCCTCGCGCACGCCCTGTCCGGGCGGCAGACCAAGCCGCTCATCCAGTGCGAGTACTCCCACGCGATGGGCAACAGCAACGGCACGCTGGCCGACCACTGGGCCGCCATCGAGGCCACCCCGGGTCTTCAGGGCGGGTTCATCTGGGAGTTCTGGGACCACGGGATCCTCCAGCGTGTGAGCGACGGAAGACCGGCCGGGCGTGGGGGCGCCGGCCTCTACGACAACGGTGTCACCGCACCGGGCCACCGCTGGGCGTACGGCGGCGACTTCGGGGAGCCGTACCACGACGGCGCGTTCGTCGCCGACGGGGTGGTCTTCCCGGACCGCACGCCCAAGCCGGTGCTGTACGAGCACCGGGAGCTCGCGGCGCCGCTGCGCCTGCGCTGCTTCCGGCACGAGGGGCTGGTCCTGGCCAACCACCAGCACTTCCGCGGCCTGGAGTGGCTCGCGGCCGAGTGGGAGCTGTCCCTGGCGGACGGCGGCACGCTGACCGCGCCGGCCGAGCTGCCCGCGGTGCGGCCGGGCGAGACGGCCGTGGTGCCGCTGCCGTTCGAGCTGCCGGCGGACGGCGGCGAGGCGTGGCTGACGCTGCGGGTGACCACGGCCGAGGACCTGCCGTGGGCGCCGCGCGGTACGGAGGTGTGCGCTCCGCAGCTGCGGTTACGCGCGGCCGTGCCCGCGCAGGAGGAGCCGGCGGTGGCGGCCCCGGTGGAGGTGGACGGTGACGGGCTGCTCGTCCACCCGCTGCTGACCGCCGCCCCGACGCTGTCGCTGTGGCGGGCGCCCACCGACAACGACGAGTTGGGCGGGATCGCGACGCGCTGGCGGGAGTGGGGGCTGGACGCGCTCGTGCGCAGGCCGCTCTCCGTGCACCGGGACGGCGTGTCGGTGACCGTCGTCGCGGAGTACGCGGGCACGACCGGTGTGGTCCGGCACCGGCAGGTGCTGACGCCGGTCGAGGGCGGGCTGCGGATCGACGAGGAGGCCGAGCTGCCGGAGGAGTTCGACGACGTGGCGCGGGTCGGGTCGGTCTTCGAGACGGTCGCGGGGCTCGACCTGCTGGAGTGGTTCGGGCAGGGGCCCTGGGAGTCGTACCCCGACCGCAGCGCGGGAGCGCCTGTGGGGCACCACTCCCTTCCCGTCGACGCGTTGTTCACCCCGTATCTGCGTCCGCAGGAGAGCGGGGGCCGCCACGGGGTGCGGCGGTTCACGCTGACCGCGCCGGACGCCACGGGCCTCGCGGTCACGCTGGACGAGCCGCGCCAGGTCTCCGTCACCCGCTACCGCGCCGAGGACCTGACCGCCGTCGCCCACCACGACGAACTGGTGCCGCGTCCCGGCTGCGTGGTGCACCTCGACGCGGCGCACCGGGGGCTCGGCACGGCTTCGTGCGGCCCCGACACCTTCGCCTCCTACCTCGTCGCCCCGGGCGTCCACCGCTGGAGCTGGACCCTGCGCGTTCTCTGAACCACCCGACCCCGAACCTGGTCCCGATCCCGATCCCCCAGCGGACTTCCGTTACGGAGCACACGTGTGCACTTCGCATGCCCATGAAGAGGGCGAGGCGTCCCGGGCCGGCGCCGGGCGCCGCGGCTTCCTGAGGGCGACCGCGCTGCTCGGGGCGGCCGCCACGGTGGCGGCGGCACTGCCCGCCGCCGACGCCGTGGCGGCGTCGCCCCGGTGGCGTCCCGACCCCGACAGCCGCCGGTTCACGCTCGCCGTCATGCCGGACACGCAGTACCTCTTCGACGGGCCGAGCATCGACGGCGCGCCCGTCGAGGCGTCGCTGCGCTACCTCCTGGAGCACGGCGGGGACGAGAACATCGTGTTCCTGTCCCACCTGGGCGACCTCACCCAGAACGGCACGAAGGCCGAGATCACCGCGATCAGCGAGGCGTTCGGGCTGCTCGACCGGCGCGGGGTCGGCTACAGCGTCCTGGCCGGCAACCACGACGTGAAGGCGTCGACGACCGACCAGCGCGGGGCGAGCCCGTATCTGGACGCCTTCGGCCCGCGGCGCTTCCAGGGCAGGAGGACGTACGGCGGGGCCTCCCCGGACGGCTACAACAGCTTCCACCTCTTCCGGGCCGGCGGCCGGCAGTGGATGGTGCTGGCGCTGGACTGGCGGCTGTCCGACCAGGGGTACGCGTGGGCGGCCGGCGTCCTGGCCCGGCACCCGAGGACGCCCGTCGTCCTCACCACCCACGAACTGGTCGCCGGGGACGACTCCCTGTCCGCGTACGGGCAGCAACTGTGGGACCGGCTGATCGAGGACCACGACCAGATCTTCCTGACCCTCAACGGCCACTACTGGCCCGCCGGCCGGGCGGTCCGCAGGAACGCGGCGGGGCATGACGTCCACCTGCACCTGACGAACTATCAGAACCGTTACTTCGGCGGCGCGGCGATGATCCGCCTCTACCGCTTCGACCTCGACCGCGACGTCATCGACGTGGAGACGGTCTCGCCGTGGATCCTGGGCCGGGCCGCGCGGGGGCTCAACGAGCTGGAGCGGCAGGAGATCGAACTGAGCGGGGACGCCGACCGGTTCACCGTCGCGATCGACTTCGCCGAGCGGTTCTCCGGCTTCGCCCCGGTGCCGGCGCGCCCCGCACGGCCCGCCTCGGCGATGCTGGTTGCGGGGACGGCGGCCTACTGGCGCTTCGAGTCGCCCGTGGACGGCGGCACCGTCCGCGACCTGTCCGGGCGCGGCAACGACCTCACCGTCGTCACGGTCGGCGGGGGCGCGCTGGGCTGGTCGGCGGACCACCACCCCGACCAGCCGGGGCACGGCAGCCTGGAGTTTCAGGGGTTCAAGTCGCCGCTGAGGGGGGCGTACCTGCGCACGGTCGACAGCGCTCCGCTCAACTCGTCGACGTTCACGCGCGGTTACACCGTCGAGGCGTTCTACCGCCTTCCCGCCGACTGGGACCCGGCGCACCACGCGTGGTCGGGACTGGTGGGCCGGACCGGCACGGGCGGTGCCGCCGGGAAGACGGCCGACGACACCGAGGAGCCGCTCGCCACGCTGTCCCTGTCCAACGACCGGGAGCCGCAGTGGGCGGTGCGCCCCCTGAACCAGGAGGGCATCGCCACCAACTGGGGCCAGGAGACCCCGCTGGAGACCTGGTGGCACCTGGCGGTCGTCAACGACGGCCGGCACACCACCCTGTACGTCGAGGGCTGTCCGGTCGTGCGCAACCCGAGGGCCGCCGCGGTCGGCATCTCCTCCGTGGGCCTGCCGTGGCTGCTCGGCGGATACGAGTACGGCGGCGCTATCGACCAGATCCTGCACGGCCGGCTCGGTGACGTCCGGATCGTCGAACGGGCGCTGCCCGTGACCTCCTTCATGAACCACTGACCCCCTGACGAGGATCACCGTGACCGAGCAGCAGCTCCCCACCTGGGCCGATCCGGCCGTCTCCCCCGCCGGCCTCGAGGCGCAGGGTGTGTCCCGGCGCGGACTCCTGCGCCGCGCGGGCCTGTTCGGGGCCGCGTTCGCCCTGGGCGGGGCGGCCACCCCGGCCGTCGCCGCCGCCGGCCGGGGCCACGGCGGTGAGGACCCGCGCCTCGCCTACCTGGTCGGCGACCACCACGTGCCCGGTCTTCGTGGACGTCGTGGGCTGAAGCGCCGGTGAGGGGCGCGGGGCTGTCTCGATGTGCGGCTCCGCCGCGTGGGCGGGCCCAGCCACGAACCGGCCTCGCGGTTCCCCACCCTCACCGGCCCCTACGGCACCGCACCCTCGAGGGGCGCAGGCCGCGCTGCTCGCGGTCGCCACCCGCCCCCGGTCCTCGCGGGCCCTACGCGTAGAACCGCGAGAGGCTCTGCAGCACGGCCGCCGGCTTCGGGGCGCCCTCGATCTCGATCGTGCCGTCGACCGTGATCTGGACGCCGCCGGGCACCTCCACGACCTCCGCCAGCCTCCCGGACAGGCGGATCCGCGAGCCGGCCTTCACCGGTGAGGGGAAACGGACCCTGTTCAGCCCGTAGTTGACCTTCGTGGTGACGCCCTGGACGTCCAGCAGTTCGGTGAAGAGCGGGATGAACAGGGAGAGCGTCAGGTAACCGTGGGCGATGGGCGCGCCGAAGGGGCCGCCCTTCGCGCGCTCGGGGTCGACGTGGATCCACTGGTGGTCCCCGGTCGCCTCGGCGAACGTGTCGATGCGCTCCTGGGTGACCTCGATCCACTCGCTGGTGCCCAGATCGCTGCCGGCCAGCTTCTTCAGCTCGTCGAGGCCGTTGACGGTGATGCTCATTCGGGGTTCCTCACATGGGAGTTCGACTCAGGGGTGGTGCCGTACCGGGAGCGCACCCTGGCTTTCAGGAGCTTTCCGGAGGCCGTGCGCGGGAGTTCGTCCGCGACCACCACCGACTTGGGGATCTTGTACTTGGCGAGGCGGCCGGACAGGGAGGCCAGCACCTCGTCGGGGTCGAGGGCGGCGGCCTCGCGGGGGACGACGACCGCGCGCGGCACCTCGCCCCACGTGTCGTCGGGCACGCCGATGACGGCGCACTCGACGATGTCGGGGTGGGAGAGCAGCAGGTCCTCGATCTCGGCGGGGTAGACGTTCTCCCCACCGGAGATGATCATGTCCTTCATACGGTCGACGATGTACACGTAGCCGTCCTCGTCGACCCGGGCCGCGTCCCCGCTGCGGAACCAGCCGTCGGCGAACGAGGCGGCCGTCTCCTCGGGCAGGCCCCAGTAGCCGGGCATGACGTGCGGGCCGCGCACGACCACCTCGCCGGTCTCGCCGGCCTCGACGGGCGCCAGGTCGGGCCGTACGACCCGCACGTCGCTGAAGAAGTGCGGCACGCCGGCCGAACCCGCCTTGCCGGTCGCGTGCTCGGCGTCCAGGAAGAGCGTGCCGGGGGCGGCCTCGGTCATGCCGTAGCCCTGGAGGAAGGTGAGGCCACGCTCCTGGTAGGCGGCGATCAGCGGGGTGGGGACCGGGGAGCCGCCGCAGGTGAGGATGCGCAGGGACGACAGGTCGGCGTGGGGCCAGCGCGGGTGGCGGGCGATCCGGTCGAACATCGTCGGCACGCCGAACATGAAGGTGATGCGGTGCCGTTCGACCAGGTCGAGGGTGGCCTCCGGGTCGAAGGCCTCGACCAGGACGCAGGTGCCGCCCTTGAGCAGCACGGGCAGGGTCAGCATGTTCAGGCCGGCCGTGTGGAACAACGGCGCGGAGACCAGGGCCCGTTCGTCGGCGATCAGGTCGGTGTCGACCAGGACGTTGAGCGCGTTCCAGGTGAGGTTGCCGTGGGTGAGCATGGCGCCCTTGGGGCGGCCGGTCGTGCCCGAGGTGTACATGATGACGCAGGTGTCGTCGGCGCCGACCGGCTCGTCGATCGGCTCGTCCGGCGCCGACGCCAGCGCCAGCTCGTACTCGGCGCCGACCTCGACGGAGGTCCGGACGTCTGTGCTGCCGGGCAGCCCGGCGACCAGGCCCGTGTGGGATGGGGCGTGGACGAGTGCCTTGGCGCCGGAGTCGGCGAGCTGGTAGGCGATCTCGGGGCCGGCCAGGCGGGTGTTGAGCGGGACGAAGACCGCGCCGAGCATGCCGGCCGCGAACAGGGTCTCCAGGTAGGAGGGGTGGTTCGGGCCGAGGTAGGCGATGCGGTCGCCGCGGCGGACGCCCCGGGCTCGCAGGGCGTGGGCGAGCCGTGTGGTGCGTGTGTGCAGTGTGCGGTAGTCGGTCGACTGTTCACCGTGGACCAGGGCGGTGCGGTGCGGGGTCTTGCGGGCCCGGCGTGCGGGCCACGACCCCAGTCCCTCGTTGCGCATCGTTCACGCCCCTTACGGTGTGGTGAGTCCGAGCAGGCGGGCGGCGTTCTCCTTGAGGATCTTCGGTTTCACCTCGTCCTTGATCGTCAGCTTGTCGAAGTCGGCGAGCCAGCGGTCGGGGGTGAGGACGGGGAAGTCGGAGCCGAAGAGCACCTTGTCCTTCAGCAGCGTGTTGGCGTACTGCACGAGTTGCGGCGGGAAGTACTTCGGCGACCAGCCGGACAGGTCGATGTGCACACCCGGCTTGTGCGTGGCGACGGCGAGGGCCTCGTCCTGCCAGGGGAACGACGGGTGCGCGAGGATGATCTTGAGGTGGGGGAAGTCGGCGGCCACGTCGTCCACGTGCAGCGGGTTGGAGTACTTCAGCCGGATCCCGCCCCCGCCGGGCACGCCCGCGCCGATGCCGGTCTGGCCGGTGTGGAAGAGGGCGATGGCGCCGGTCTCCTCGATCACCTCGTACAGGTCGTAGGCGACCGCGCGGTCGTCGGGGAAGAAGCCCTGGATGCTGGGGTGGAACTTGAAGCCCTTGACCCCGTACTCCTCGACCAGGCGGCGGGCCTGCCGGACGCCCGCCTTGCCGCGGAAGGGGTCGACGGAGGCGAAGGGGATGAGGACGTCGGCGTTGGCGGCTGCGGCCTCGGCGACCTCCTCGTTGGGGACGGGGGCCGTGCCGGTCGCGGACTCGGCGTCCACCGTGAAGATGACGGCGGCCATGTTCCGCTCCCGGTAGTAGGCGGCCGTCTCCTCGATCGTCGGCTTCCGCGCGCCCTCCACCTTGAAGTAGGCGGAGGAGGCCTCGTGGAGGTCGTCGTCGAGGGACGAGTGGCCCCGGGAGGAGACCTCCGCGTGGGTGTGGACGTCGATCGCGACGAGTCCGTCGACGTTCATCGAGCGCTGCATCACGCCTCCGGGAGCTTCGGCGCCGGGATGCCGACCGTCTGCAGTTCGGCGCCGACGGAGGCGGGGAAGGCGGCGGCGAGGGTCTCGGGGGTCCAGCCGCCGTCGGCGTAGGCGGCGCGGATCTCCTGCGGATGCGCCCAGAGTGCCACCTTGTCACCGCCGATGCCGATGGCCTGACCGGTGATGCCACGGGCGGCCTCCGAGGCGAGGAAGGGCACCAGGGCCGCGCAGTCCTCGGGGGTGCCGAAGCCATCGCCCTTGCGCAGGAGGTCCGGCAGCGGCTCGCCGTTCCTCATCGCCTCGACGTACGGCGCGAAGGCGGGGATGGTCTCGGTCATCGCGGTGGCGGCGACCGGGACGATCGCGTTGACGGTGATGCGCGCGCGGCCCAGCTCCATCGACCAGGTGCGGGCCATGGCGGCGATGCCGGCCTTGGCGGCCGCGTAGTTGGTCTGGCCGAAGTTGCCGCGCTGGCCGGCCGGGGAGCCGACGAGGATCAGCGTGCCGCCCTCGCCCTGCTCGCGCATCCGTACGGCGGCGGCGCGGGCGCAGGTGAAGGTGCCCTTGAGGTGGGTGGTGATCACGGCGTCGAAGTCGTCGTCGGTCATCTTCCACAGCACCCTGTCGCGCAGGATGCCCGCGTTGGTCACCAGGACGTCCAGCCGCCCGAACTCCTCGACGGCGCGGTTCACCAGCCGCTCGGCGGCCTCGGAGGTGCCGACCGGGACCACCTCGGCGACGGCCGTGCCGCCCGCCTCGGTGATGGACTTCACGGCCGCCTCGGCCACGGCCTCGTCGACGTCGTTGACGACCACGGACGCGCCGTGGGCGGCCAGGGCGTGCGCGTAGGCGAGGCCGAGGCCCCGGCCGCTGCCGGTGACGACGGCGGCCTTGCCGGTGAGATCGATGCTGGGCACGGGTGGGTCCCTTCACGAACGGTGCGGCCCCGCGGGCCACGGTCGAGTGCGGCCCCGGGGGGCGACGGTCATGTGCGGCCCCGGGGGGCCACGATGCGGTGCGGCCCCGTCGGCCACGGTGAGGTGCGGCCCGTGGGCCACGGGCAGGTGCGGCTGCGGCTGCGGCTGCGGCTGCGGCTGCGGCTGCGGCTGCGGCTGCGGCTGCGGGATCGAAGCTAAGAGCAATAATTGTGATCGTCAATAGTTGTTGTCGACCTGCGGGTGGGTCATGCTGGAATCTGCACGACGAAACACCCCCGCCGAAGGCCGACCCAGGGAGCCCGCCATCGCCCGCCAGCACGACGCCGTGAACGCCACCCCGATCGACGCGGACGAGCCGTGGATGCGCGGGCTGCACGCCGACACGGGCTACCTGCTCTACCGCCTGGGCCTGCGCTCGGGTCAGCTGTTCAACACGTTCCTGCAGGAGTCGGGGCTGCGGCTGCGCCACTACGCGGTGCTGCGGTTCCTGGCCACCGCCGAGGGCGCGCTCCAGCGCGAACTGAGCGCACGGCTCGGCTACGACCCGAGCGCGATCGTCGGCCTCGTCGACGACCTGGAGAAGCTCGGGTTCGCCGAGCGCCGGCCGGCCCCGGACGACCGCCGCAGCCGGATCGTCGTCCTCACCGAGGCCGGCCGCGCCTTCCTGCGCGACACCGACGAGGCGGGCCTGCGCGTGACGAACGAGCTGCTGGCCCCGCTCAAGAGCGCCGAACGCGAGACGCTGCACGCCCTGCTCCTGCGGATCGCGGAGGACGGGCTCACCTGATGGCCCGCGTATCACGGGAGGACGGCCGCACCTGACGTTGCGCGGATCTCGGGAGGACGGCCGCACCTGACGTTGCGCGGATCTCGGGAGGACGGCCGCACCTGGTGGCCCGCAGGTGATTGACGCCCGCGCGGCGACTGCCTAACTTCACCGGCACCCGGCGTTCGGCACCGGCCCACGCTCGGCACAGCCGCCGGCACCCCCACGGCCACCGTGACAGTGAAGTCGAGGAACCCGCTGCCATGACCACCCGCTCCGCGCCCGACCGGCTGCTGTCCGTGCTCGCCGCGTTCGACCACGCGCACCCGGCGCTGAGCCTCACCGACATCAGCCGGCGGGCCGGGCTGAGCCTGACCACCGCACACCGGCTGGTGGCCGCCCTCACGGAGTGGGGCGCCCTGGAGCGGGACGAGTCGGGCGCCTACCACGTGGGCCTGCGGCTGTGGGAGGTCGCGGCGCTCGCCCCGCGCGGCGTGGCCCTGCGTCAGGCCGCGCTGCCCTACCTGGAGGACCTGTACGAAGCCACGCACGAAAACGTGCAGTTGGCGGTGCGGGACGGCTCCGAGGTCGTCTACACCGAGTGGATCTCGGGGCATTCGGCGGTCGGCGTGCGCATCCGCGTCGGCGCCCGTTGGCCGCTGCACGTCACCGGCGTCGGTCTGGTGCTGCTGGCGCACGGCGGACCGGAACTGCAGGAGTCGTACTGCGCGGCCCCGTTGGGTTCCTACACCGACCACACGATCACCGACGCGGCCCGGTTGCGCCGGGTGCTGGCCGAAGTCCGGCGCGCGGGCGTGGCGGTGAGCGATCGTCAGGTCACCGACGACGCCCTCTCGGTGGCCGCTCCGGTGCGCGGGCCGGGCGGCGCGGTGGTCGCCGCCGTGTCGGTCGTCGTGCCCTACGCGGACGCCCAGGTGCCGGTGCTGGCGCCGACGGTGCGGCTCGCGGCCCGCGGGATATCCCGGGCGCTCGGCTGGCAGCCCGACTGACCTGTTCCCCCTCTGAGGCCGACAGCCGGACCGGCCCCCGCCCTCGACCGACAGCGGCCCGGCCTCCCCACACCACGACCGACAGCGGCCCGGCCTCCCCACACCACGACCCAGCAGCCGGACGGCGGCCTCCCCTCCCTCACCCAGCAGCCGGACCGGCCCCCCTCCCCTCGCCCGGCGCCCGGACGGCCTCCGGAACATCCCTCTCACCGGTGAGGACCGGCCGCCGGCGACTCGCGATACTGGGACGGCCCTGGCCCCGAGGAGCCGCCCATGCAGTCGCCCGCCCGGCCGCCCGACCCCGCCCCCACCTCCGACTCCGCCGCCACTCCCGGCCGCCCCCCGACCGGACGCTCGCGCCGCCCACGCCTCCGTGCCGCGCAGAGCCTGCTCGCCCGGCCCTGGTGGGCGTCCGCCGTGGCCCGGTTGCGGATGGCGAACCCGTACGCCGTCGACTCGGCGCTGGCCGCGCTGGTGCTGTTCGCCGCCTCCCTCCAGTGGATCTTCCCGGACGAGGGCGGCGAACGGCTCACCCCGGTGGGCTGGTTCCTCGGCGCCGCCACCGCCGTCCCGCTGGTGTGGCGCCGGCGGGCGCCGTTCGCCACCGCGGTGGCGGTGTCCGCGGCCACCACGGCGCAGGGCATCCACCACGCCCCGCCGCCGGACGTCATGTACGGCGGTCTGGTCGTCCTCCACGCGACGGCCGCCCTGTCCGGGCCGGCGCAGCGCCGGTTGATGCTGCTGGGCTGGTTGATCGGCGTCTCCGTCACCATCGACCACAAGGAGGGCGCCGACCCCTACAAGTACGCCTTCCAGCTCCTGGGCGTGGTCTGCGCGTACGCACTCGGTGTGCTCGCCCGCGTCCAGCGCGCCTACGCCACCGAACTGGAGGACCGCGCACGGCGCCTGGAGCGTGAGCGGGCCGCGGACACCGAGCGGGCACGGGCGCAGGAGCGGTCCCGGATCGCACGGGACATGCACGACATCCTGGCGCACGCGGTGAGCCTGATGGTGGTGCAGGCGGAGGCCGGGCCGGTCGTGGTGCGCAGCGATCCGGCGCGCGCGGAGGCCGCGTTCGACGCGATCGCGACGACGGGACGGGACGCGATGACACAGTTGCGGCGGATCCTCGGCGTCCTGAAGGAGGAGGAGGGCGGGGCGAGCGCGGGACGGCTTCCGCAGCCGCGGGTGTCCGCGCTCGCCGACCTGGTCCGCCAGGTCGCCGCCTCCACCGGCCTGCGCATCGGGTTGCGCGCCTCGGGCGAGCCGCGCCCGCTGCCGCCGGACGCCGAGGTCGCCGCCTACCGGGTGGTGCAGGAGGCCCTCACCAACACCGTCAAGCACGCGTACGCTTCCTCCGCGGTCGTCGAACTCGACTGGACCAGGGAGGCGTTGACGGTGACGGTGACGGACGACGGGCGGGGCCCCGTGCCCGGCGCGGACGGCGGGCACGGGCTGGTCGGCATCCGTGAGCGGGCCGCCGCCTGCGGGGGTACGGCCGAGGCCGGGCGCGGCCCCGACGGCGGCTTCCGGGTCGTCGTACGCCTGCCGGCCGCCGTCGACCGGCAGGCGGCCCTGGGGTGAGCGTGCGGGTGGTCGTCGCCGACGACCAGGAACTGGTGCGCAGCGGCTTCAGCATGATCCTCGAGGCGCAGCCGGACATCGAGGTGGTCGCCGAGGCCGGCGACGGGCAGCAGGCGGTGGCCGCGGTGGAGCGGCACACGCCCGACGTGGCGCTCCTCGACATCCGTATGCCGGTGGTGGACGGTCTGGAGGCGGCCCGGCGGATCTGCGCCCGGTCCACCTGCAGGGTGGTCATGCTGACCACGTTCGACCTGGACGAGTACGTGTACGAGGCGCTGTACGCGGGTGCCAGCGGTTTCCTGCTGAAGGACGTGCGGCGCGACGACCTGGTGCACGCGGTACGGGTGGTGGCGGCCGGTGACTCGCTGCTGGCGCCCGCGGTGACGCGCCGGCTGGTCGCCGACATCGTGCGCCGCCGCCGCGAGGAGGCCGCCGCCGAGGTCACCCCGCAGCGCCTCGACGTCCTCACGGCCCGTGAGGTGGAGACCCTGCGGATGCTCGCCCGCGGCCTGTCCAACGCCGAGATCGCCACGACGCTGTTCGTGAGCGAGCACACCGTGAAGACCCACGTGAGCAACGTGCTGAGCAAGCTGGGCCTCAGGGACCGGGTGCAGGCGGTGATCTGCGCGTACGAGACGGGGCTGGTGACGCCGGGTTCTCCCGGCGAGAAGGAGCGACCGTGATCGAGACCGGTGTCCTGGGCCCGGACGACCGCGCCGCCTGGGAGGCACTGGCGCGCGGCTACAAGGCGTTCTACCGCACCGAGGTGCCCGACGAGGGCTACGAGGAGATGTGGCGGCGGCTGCGGGACGGGGCGCAGGTGCGGGCCGTCGTCGCGCGGGCGGACGGAGAACTGGTCGGGATCGCGCACTACCTGTTCCACGCCACGGGCTGGATGGCGGACAGCTGTTATCTGCAGGATCTGTACGTCGGCGAGGCGGCCCGCGGCCGGGGGGTGGCGCGGGCGCTGATCGAGCACGTGGCCGAGGTCGCCCGCGGGCACGGCGCCGCCCGCCTCTACTGGACCACCCAGGAGGGCAACGCCACCGCCCGCGCCCTGTACGACAGGCTGGCGCGGTTCAACGGCTTCGTCCGCTACGACTATCCCCTCGCCCAGGGCACTCCCTCGTCGTAGCCGGGCGACGGGGGTCCTCGCCTCGCAGGGCCGGGTTTGCGTACGACTTGCGTCGGGCGCATGGTGGAAGAAGGGGGGCGACTGTGACGGTGAGCGGCGCACGGTCCGTGAAGACAGCGCCGCTTCCAGGCAGCGGCGCTGCTTTTGTGCCGGCAGGCAGGCGCGCTGCTGAACCAGCCTCCGTGAGGTCGAGGAGGCACGATGGTTGCTCTTTCCAACGTGCGGTTCGGCAAGCACAACGATGATGTGAAGGCCGCTCAAGCCGCGCTCATCGCAGTCGGAATGAGTATTCCCGCGGGCGCCACCGGATTCTTCGGCGAGCAGACGAGATCGGCGTACGCGGCGTGGCAGCGCACGCTGGGTTTCGCCGGTTCGGCTGCCGACGGATTCCCCGGCTGTTCCTCGCTGGCGGAGCTCGGTGCAAGAGCCGGGTTCGTCGTGGACTGCCGCCATCCCGGGGCCCTCGCCAAGAGCGCGGTGCGTTTCTCGAGGAATGCGGGACTGGCCGTGGACGAGGCCACGGCCCGCGCCTTCGCCGAGCAGGCGTGCGACAGGACGGGTGCGCCGAGAAGCTGGGTGACCGGCGTCGGCAACGGAGCGAACCTGCTGACGCTCGTGTTCCGTGAGTCGTCCTTCAGGCCGAACGCCGTGAACCGGGACGACGTGAACGCGACCGGCCCGGTTCAGGTGGACGGCGCCAGGCTCAACTGCTCACGCGGCTACGCCCAGGTGATCCCGGACACGTTCGCGGAGAACCACCAGGCGGGCACGTCCGACCGCATCTACGAACCCGTGGCCAACATCGCGGCAGCAATCAACTACATCTGGCGCCGGTACGGTGACCTCTCGCGTGTTCAACAGGCGAACCCGCATCGTGACCCGGCGCCTTACTGAAAGGAGCGAGGGTCATGCCCGCGCTGGCACCGTTCCCCGGAGCGGCATTCTTCCGCGAGGGACGACGCAGTCCCGTGATCGCCGCGATGGGCAGACGCCTGGTGGCGGAAGGGTGCGGGAAGTACCGGACAGGTCCCGGTCCCGAGTGGACCGAGGCCGACAAGCAGTCGTACGCCGCCTGGCAGCGCAAACTCGGGTTCAAGGGAGCTGACGCCAACGGCATTCCCGGCAAGATCACGTGGGACCGGCTCCGCGTCCCGGCGCCCAAGGCCGCCGGCTCCCACGTCACGTCTCCCGTGCCGGGACACAGGGTCACGACCCCCCACCGGAAGAAGGGGCCGCACTGGTCCCTCGGTTATCACACCGGCGTGGACTACGCCGCTCCGCAGGGCAAGCCCTGTGTCGCGGTGCGCGGCGGTTCCATAGCCCGCAGCGGACGCGACCCGAGTTTCGGCAGATTCCTCGTGCTGCGCTCCGGCGGATACGACTACTGGTACTGCCACCTCTCCGAGCAAACCGTGAACGGGGGTTCGGTCAGGGCCGGCCAGAAGATCGGAGAGGTCGGCTCCACCGGGAACGCCACCGGCCCCCACCTCCACTTCGAGAAGCGTCCGGCCGGTGGCGGCTTCGGATCCGACGTGGCGCCCGACTGGTAGCCGGACGCCCAACCCGGCCCGCCCAGCGGTCCAACTGCTCGCACAGGGCCGGCCGCGGGGCGGCCGGCGCCTCGGGGCGGCCCCGTGACTCCTCCCCCGCGGGAGCGAGCCGCGCCCCCGCCTCCCCCGTACGACGGAGGCGCGGAAACCGCTCCTCACGGCGATCCGGCGGCCACCCCTCCCGCACGAGGCTGACGGCATGTCAACCGAAAGCCCCGCCGGGAGGGACCGTGCTGTCCACCATCGCCCGGGCGGCCACCCGCCGCCCGCTCACCGTCGTCCTGCTCTGGGCGTTGTTCCTGCTGCTCGGCTTCGGCCTGGGCACGGGCGTCTTCGGGCGCCTGTCGGACAACGTCCCCGAGGTGCCGGGTACGGAGTCGGAGGCGGCCGCCCAGTACCTCGACCGCGTCGACCACTCCGGGGAGTCGATCACCGCCGTCGTCGAGGGCGTCGCCGTCGCCGACCCCGGGCTGCGCGCGCAGGTCGAGCGGGCCGTCGCCGAGGTCCGGACGATCGCCGGGATCGCCGCCGTACCCGATCCGTATGCCACCCCCCGACTCGTCGCCGGGGACGGGCGGGCCCTGATCATCCCCGTGGCCCTCGACGGCGGTCTGGACGACGACGCCGAGGAGGAGGCCGTCGACGCGGCGGCGGCCCGCATCAAACAGATCGACGCACCCGAAGTCCACGTCAGCGGCGGCCCGTTGCTCGACACGCAGATCGGGAAGCGGGCCCAGGAGGACGTGCGCAACGCGGAGTTGATCTCCCTGCCGGTCGTCCTCGTCCTGCTGCTGGTGGTGTTCGGGGGGCTGCGCACGGCCGCGCTGCCGCTGCTGATCGCGGTGAGCGGGATCGCGGGCGCGTTCCTGGCGCTGTTCGTGTTCAGCGAGGTCACCGACATCTCCGTCTACGCGATCCAGGTGACCACCATGCTGGGCCTCGGACTCGCCGTGGACTACGCCCTGTTGATACTGGTCCGCTTCCGCGAGGAGCGCCGGCACACCGAGGACGTCGTCGACGCCGTGCACCGCACGGTCGCCGCGGCCGGCCGGACCGTGCTGTTCTCCGGGCTGACGGTGGCGGTCAGCCTGACCGGGCTGCTGGTCTTCCCGAGCACCTTCCTGCGCAGCATGGGCCTGGCGGTGGCCGCCGTGGTCGTCGTCGACATGCTGGCCGCGGTGACGCTGCTGCCCGCGCTGCTCGCCCGGTTCGGCGGGAGGATCGCCCCGGCGAAGGTCCGCCCCGAGGGCGAGGAGGGCCGCGTCTTCGCCCGCCTCGCCCGCTTCTCCGCCCGCAACCGGATCGCCGTCCTGGCGGCGGTCGTCCCGGCCCTGCTCGTCCTGGCGCTGCCCGTCGCCGGTATGCGGATCAACATCGGAGACGCCCGGCAGCTCCCCTCCGACACCGAGGCGCGGCAGCTCTACGACACGGTCGACGCGCATTTCCCGCCGGGCACCGGCGTCTCCCCGGTGACGGTCGTCCTCAAGCCGGGCACGGCGGCGGCCACCGCCGACCGGATCCGTGCCCTGTCCCCGCGCGCCGTCTCCCGCGAACTGCCGGACGGCACGGCGGTCGTGGACCTGCCGCCGGGCGGCAGCGCCGACGGCGAGGCCGCCACCGGCCTGGTGGAACGGGTGCGGGAGCTGCGCGGTGACGATCCGGTGCAGGTCACCGGGCCGGCGGCCCGGCTGGTCGACTTCCGCGCGATGCTCGCCGAGCGGGCGCCGTGGGCCGCCCTGACCGTCCTGGCGGGGATCTTCGCCCTGCTGTTCGCCTTCACCGGCTCGGTGCTGCTCCCGCTGCGGACGATCGCGACCACGCTGCTCAGCCTCGGTGCGGCGCTGGGCGCGGTGGTGTGGGTCTTCCAGGACGGCCACCTGGCCGGGCTCCTGGGCGCGGAGGGCCTGGGCGCGCTCAGCCTCACCGCGCCGCCGCTGATCGTCGCGATCGCCTTCGGTCTCGCCATGGACTACGAGCTGTTCATCCTGGCCCGGATGCGCGAGGCCCGGCAGCTGACCGGCGACGACCGGGAGGCCGTGGTCACCGGTCTGCGCCGCTCCGGGCGGGTGGTCACCTGCGCGGCCCTGCTGCTCGCCGTCGTCTTCGGCGCGTTCATGACCGGCGGTTTCTCGCCCATCCTCCAGATCGGCCTCGGCCTCACCCTCGCGGTCCTCATCGACGCCACCGTCGTCCGGATGCTCCTGGTCCCGGCGACGATGGCTCTGCTGGGGCGGAGGGCCTGGTGGGCGCCGGCCCCGCTGCGGCGCGCGCACGAGCGGTTCGGCCTGCGCGAGGAGCAGCCGGCGGCCCGCCCGCCGTCGCCGGCGAACGTCTGAACCCACCCGACGCGCGGACCCGCGCCTCACCTCACAGGCGGGTCCGGGTCCGCGCGTCCGGCACACACGGGCAGTTCCCGAGCGCGACGGCGGGCCTCACACCCCCCGGCCCACGGGAACCACCCCCCGGGGGTGTCTCCGCCCGAGCCGCGCCGCCGCCCACCGGCCGCGAGCGGCAGGGTCGCCGCGCGCCGGATCGCTGATCGCCGCCGGCTCCGCCGCGGGGCGTCCCCGCACCCCTCCCGACCCCCAGCGTCCTCCGGACATCCCCGCATCCTCACCGGAATCTCAGGTTCCGCACCGTTGATTCAAAGGATCGTCCCAGGTAGGAGTCGCACCATGCACACGCAAAGGTGGACATCGCAGGAAGGCGTGCCGTGGGCGTCTCGCACATATCGAACCGGTCCGAGCAGCAGTCGGGGAGGTGGTCGCGTCGTGGAGTGCTGGCCGTGCTCGGCGCGGTGCCGGCCGCCGCGCTGACCGGGTGCGGCGCCGCGTCGGCGGACGCAGCGGAGCAGGCGGGGGGCACGACGGCAACGGTTGCGCCGGCGACGGTCGGCACGCCCACCGCGCGGGCCGCCGCCCCGAGGAAACCGGTTGTCACGGCCTCCCCCGCCGACGGCGCGAAGAAGGCGTCCTTCACCAGCCCGGTGGAGGTCACGGTCACGGACGGCACCCTCGCGTCCGTGACCGTGACCGGCAACGACGGCTCCACCCTGGACGGCGTCTTCGACGACGCCCGCACCCGGTGGACGTCGACCCGGAACCCGTACTCGGGCGTCAAGTACACGGTCACCGCGCAGGCGGAGGGCACCGAGGCGCAGACGTCGACCTTCACGACCAAGGCGCCCGGCGCGACCTTCGTCGGCTCCTTCACGCCCGAGAAGGGCTCGACCTCGGGGGTCGGCATGCCGGTCTCGATCACCTTCTCGCACCCCGTGTCGGACAAGGCGGCCGTCGAGAAGGCGATCACGGTGACCGCCGATCCGGCCGTCGAGGTC
The DNA here is from genome assembly GCF_044548445.1 of Streptomyces sp. NPDC052016. Taxonomy (NCBI): domain Bacteria; kingdom Bacillati; phylum Actinomycetota; class Actinomycetes; order Kitasatosporales; family Streptomycetaceae; genus Streptomyces; species Streptomyces sp. NPDC052016. The sequence goes on along the minus strand of NZ_JBIUBX010000010.1, from coordinate 44,083 downwards.
GTCGGCCACTGGTTCGGCGACACCCGGCTGGACTTCCGCCCGGAGACGTACTGGGCGGCCGGCACGACCATCACCCTCGGCCTGCGGCTGAGGGACGTCGAGGGAGCGGATGGTGTCTACGGTATACAGTCGAAGGACGTCACCTTCCGCATCGGCCGCGAGCAGATCAGCACCGTGGACCTCGCCGCCAAGGAGATGGTGGTGAAGCGGGACGGCGCGATCCTCGCCACCCACCCCGTCACCGGCGGCGACGCCGACCACACCACCTGGTCCGGGATCATGGTGATCAGCGAGCGGCTCGAGGAGACCCGGATGGAGTCCTCCACGGTCGGCCTCGGCGACGAGTACGACATCGCCGACGTCCCGCACGCCCAGCGTCTGACCACCTCCGGCACCTTCGTCCACGGCAACTACTGGGCGTCCGCCTCGGTGTTCGGCCAGGAGAACACCAGCCACGGCTGCATCGGCCTGCACGACGCGAAGGGCGGGAGCGACAGTTCCGTGCCGGGGTACGCGTTCTACGACAGTTCGATGCTCGGCGACGTGGTGATCGTCGAGAACTCGGGCGAGGGGACCGTCGATCCGGCCAACGGCCTCAACGGGTGGAACCTGTCCTGGGCGCAGTGGAAGGCGGGCAGCGCGCTTTAGCCCATTCGCACCCATTCATGGAATGAACTCACTTGCCCAGGAGGGACTTTCACTGTTTCACCTCTTGACGGTCGGGGTGGCCGGGAGCACATTGGGCCCACTCTGAGAGCGCTCTCACAGCGCCTCCGAGGCACCCGCGCACCCCACTTCCGTACCCGAGAGGCTCCCCCATGAGTGAACCCTCCGGCACTCCCCGCAGGAGACGGCGCCCCCTGAGGCGGGCGCTCGTCGCCGTCATCGGCACGCTGGGCCTCGCGGCGGCGGCCGCCACGGTCGCCTCCCCGTCCGCGAACGCCTCCGCGCCCACGCCCCCCGCCGGCTGGACGCAGGTCTTCCTCGACGACTTCAACGGCGCCGCGGGCACCGGCGTCAACACCTCCAACTGGCAGTACGCCACCGGCACCTCGTATCCCGGCGGTCCCGCCAACTGGGGCACCGGCGAGGTCGAGACGATGACGAACAGCACGAGCAACGTCTCGCTCGACGGCAACGGCAACCTGCGCATCACCCCGCTGCGCGACTCCGCCGGCCGCTGGACCTCGGGCCGTATCGAGACCAACCGCACCGACTTCCAGCCCGCCGCCGGCGGCAAGATGCGCGTCGAGGCACGTCTGCAGATGCCCAACGTGACCGGCACGGCCGCCGAGGGCTACTGGCCGGCGTTCTGGATGCTGGGCGCCCCCTACCGCGGCAACTACCACAACTGGCCCGCCGTGGGCGAGCTGGACATCATGGAGAACGTCCAGGGCCTGAACCGCGTCTGGTCCACGATGCACTGCGGCACCAACCCGGGCGGCCCGTGCAACGAGACCACAGGCATCGGCAACTCCACGGCCTGTCCCAACACCACCTGCCAGTCCGGCTTCCACACCTACTCGATGGAGTGGGACCGCTCGGTGAGCCCCGAGGCGATCCGCTTCTACGTCGACGGCGTCAACTACCACACCGTCACCGCCACCATGGTCGACGCCACCACCTGGAACAACGCCACCAACCACGGCTTCTTCATCATCCTGAACGTGGCGATGGGCGGCGGCTTCCCCGACGCCTTCGGCGGCGGCCTCGACGGCGACACCCGCTCGGGCGTCCCGATGGTCGTGGACTACGTGCAGGTGCTGCAGGCCTCCGGCGGCGGGGGCGGCACCACGCCTCCCCCGTCCGGCAACCGGGACGCCTACTCCGCCATCCAGGCCGAGTCCTTCGACGGACAGTCGGGGACGATCACCGAGACCACCACCGACACCGGCGGCGGCCAGAACATCGGCGCCCTCGCCAACGGCGACTGGGCGCTCTTCCGCGGCGTCAACTTCGGCTCCACGGCGGCCACCCAGTTCAACGCCAGGGTCGCGAGCGGCGCGGCGAACGGCGTCAGCGGCCTCGTCGAGGTGCGCCTGGACAGCCGGAGCAACGCGCCGGTCGGAAGCTTCGCGGTGGGCAACACGGGCGGCTGGCAGTCGTGGCGCACGATCCCCGCGAACACCGCCCCGGTCACCGGCACCCACGACGTCTACCTGACCTTCACCAGCGGGCAGCCGTCGGACTTCGTGAACGTGAACTGGTTCAACTTCGGCCGCTGAGCGGGAAACCGGGCCTCCGGGCCCGATGACGGCCCTCGCCCCGGCGGCGTTTCAGCGCAGTTCCGCGCGGAACGCCGCCGGAGTCATGTCCGTGTGCTGCTGGAAGAACTTGGAGAAGTTCGCCGGATCGGGGAAACCCACCGCCGCGCCGACCCGGCCGATCGGCAGATCGCTGTGGGCCAGCAGCCGTTTCGCCTCCAGGACGACCCGCTTGTCGATGAAGCCCTTGGGCGTCTCGCCGGTCGCCGCGCGCACCGCGCGCACGAGGGTGCGGCGGGAGTAGCCGAGCGCGTCGGCGTAGGCGCTGACGCTGTGGTTGGTGGCGAAGTCCCGTTCCACGGCGTCCCGGAAGAGGGTGAAGGTGGTGCCGGCCTGACGGCGGGCCGCCTCGGCGGAGGCGGCCGCGAGGTGCGCCAGGCGCAGCAGGAACGCGGTCAGGGTGTGCCGCAGCACCGAGGTGTGCAGGGCCGGGGGCAGGGTGGTGTCGTCCTCGTACTCCCGTTGCAGCTGGGCGAGGGCCGCGCACAGGCCGGCCGACTGGGCCTCGTCGGGGTGGAGCAGCGGCGCCAGGTCGTAGCGGTACAGGCCGGTGGCCTCGACCGTGGCGCGGGGCAGGAAGCCGGGTTGCATGGTCAGGACGGTTCCGCGGTACTCGCTCGACTTCGAGAAGCGGTGCACCTGGCCCGGGCGGATCCACAGGACGTCGCCGGCCGTCGCCTCGTACTCGGTGAAGTCGACCATGTGACGGACGGGGCCGTCGGTGAAGAGCAGTACGACGTGGAAGTCGATCCGGTGCACGCGGTCCAGGGGCGCGCCCGCGTGCCAGGCGCGGCCGGCGCCCATGGGGCCGACCTGCATGCCGACGCCGCCGACGCTGAGGCCGACCGGGAAGGGGAGCGTTCTGATCGGTCCGGCCCCGTCGCGGCCCCCGGCTCCGTCGTGGTCCCAGGTCCCCTCGCGGGCGCCGGTCACCTCGCGGGCGGCGGGCCCGGCGCCCGGCCCCTCGGGGGCGGCGGTCGTGCCGGGGGCGCCGGTCGTGTGGTCGTGGTCGTGGACCGTTGTGTCCGCCATGTCCGTCTCGTGCCGCCTCGATCCCGCCCCGCGCCTGCCGGGTGTCCCAGTTTCACCACAGCCTGGCACACCTGAACCTTCCCCTAAAAAAGTCAGACTTTTACTTTTGAACGCGCCAGACCCCCTACCCCTCTCTCACCGAGGACTTCTTGAAGATGAGCACGCAGATACCGGACAGCTTCGCGTGGACCGAACTCGACCGGCGTGCCGTCGACACCGCACGCCTGCTCGCCGCGGACGCCGTGCAGAAGGTGGGGAACGGTCACCCCGGCACCGCCATGAGCCTGGCGCCCGCCGCGTACACGATCTTTCAGAAGGTGATGCGGCACGATCCCGCGGATCCCGAGTGGACCGGGCGTGACCGTTTCGTCCTCTCCCCCGGCCACACCTCGCTGACCCTCTACACGCAGCTCTTCCTCGCCGGCTACGAGCTGGAGCTGGACGACCTGAAGGCGTTCCGCACGCACGGATCGAAGACGCCCGGACATCCCGAGTACGGGCACACCGCCGGGGTCGAGACCACCACCGGGCCGCTCGGCCAGGGCGTCGCCAACGCCGTCGGCATGGCGATGGCCGCCCGCTACGAGCGCGGCCTGTTCGACCCGGAGGCCCCCGAGGGCGCCTCCCCGTTCGACCACACCGTCTGGGCGATCGTCTCCGACGGCGACCTCCAGGAGGGCGTCTCCGCGGAGGCCTCGTCGCTCGCCGGCCACCAGAGGCTGGGCAACCTCGTCCTCCTCTACGACGACAACCACATCTCGATCGAGGGCGACACCGCGACCGCGTTCTCCGAGGACGTGCTGGGGCGGTACGAGGCCTACGGCTGGCACGTGCAGCGCATCGAGCCGCTGGACGACGGCGACGTCGACGTGCACGCCCTGTACGCGGCGCTGACGGCGGCGCAGGCCGAGACGGCGCGTCCCTCGATCATCGCGATGCGCACGATCATCGCCTGGCCCGCCCCGAACGCGCGGAACACCGAGGCCTCCCACGGCTCCGCGCTCGGCGAGGACGAGGTGGCCGCCACCAAGCGCGTCCTCGGGTTCGACCCGGGCCAGTCCTTCGAGGTGCCCGACGAGGTCCTCGCCCACACCCGTGCCGCCCTGGACCGGGGCGCCGCGGCGCACGCCGCCTGGGACAAGCGGCTCGCCAGGTGGCGCGGCGAGAACCCCGAGCGCGCCGAGCTGTTCGACCGGGTCGTCGCCGGCCGGCTCCCCGAGGGCTGGGAGGACGCGCTGCCGGTGTTCGAGCCCGGCAGGTCCGTCGCCACCCGCGCCGCCTCCGGCAAGGTGCTCCAGGCGCTCGGCGCGGTCCTGCCCGAGCTGTGGGGCGGCTCCGCCGACCTGGCCGGCTCCAACAACACCACCATCGACAAGACCTCCTCCTTCCTGCCGGAGGGCAACCCGCTGCCGGAGGCGGACCCGTACGGCCGGACGATCCACTTCGGCATCCGCGAGTTCTCGATGGCCGCCGCGATGAACGGCATCGCGCTGCACGGCAACACCCGCGTCTACGGCGGCACCTTCCTGGTGTTCTCCGACTACATGCGCAACGCGGTCCGCATGTCGGCGCTGATGCAGCTTCCGGTGACGTACGTGTGGACGCACGATTCCATCGGCCTGGGCGAGGACGGCCCCACCCACCAGCCGGTGGAGCACCTGGCCTCCCTGCGCGCCATCCCGGGCCTGAACGTGGTGCGCCCGGCCGACGCCAACGAGACGGCGATCGCCTGGGCCGAGATCCTCAAGCGGCACGCCACCCGCCCGGCCCCGCACGGCCTGGCCCTGACCCGTCAGGGCGTCCCCACCTACGCGCCCGACCCGGACGCGGCGAAGGGCGGCTACGTCCTGCTGGACTCCTCGACCGAGATCCCGGACGTCGTGCTCCTCGCCACCGGCTCCGAGGTGCAGCTCGCCGTCGCCGCGCGCGAGAGGCTGGAGGCCGAGGGGATCGGGACGCGGGTGGTGTCGATGCCCTCCGTGGAGTGGTTCGAGGAGCAGCCGCGCGCCTACCGCGACAGCGTCCTTCCGCCGTCCGTGAAGGCCCGCGTTGCGGTCGAGGCGGGCATCGGCCTGACGTGGTACCGGTTCACGGGTGACGCAGGACGCATCGTCTCCCTCGAACACTTCGGCGCTTCCGCCGACGCCGGCACCCTCTTCGCCTCCTACGGCTTCACCGCCGAGAACGTCGCCGCCGCAGCCCGGGAATCGCTGGCTGCCGCGCGTGGTTGATCCGATCGCCAGAAAGAAGATGATCACAGTGACCGAAGCAACCGCACCGGCGGGAGCCCTCGAGCGCCTGACCGACGAGGGCGTGTCGATCTGGCTGGACGACCTGTCGCGACCGCGGATCACGTCCGGCGACCTCGCCGAACTCGTCGCCACCCGGCACGTCGTCGGCGTCACCACCAACCCGTCCATCTTCCAGGCCGCCATCGGCTCCGGCGAGGGCTACGAGGAGCAGCTCGCCGACCTGGCCGTGCGGGGCGTCACGGTCGACGAGGCCGTACGGATGATGACGACGGCGGACGTGCGCGCCGCAGCCGATGTACTGCATCCCGTATACACCGCCACGGGGGGTCGCGACGGCCGGGTCTCCATCGAGGTCGACCCGCGTCTCGCCCACGACACGGCGGCCACGATCGCCGAGGCCAAGCAGCTCGCCTGGCTCGTCGACCGCCCCAACGTCATGATCAAGATCCCGGCGACGAAGGCCGGTCTCCCGGCGATCACCGAGGTCATCGGCCTCGGCATCAGCGTCAACGTCACGCTGATCTTCTCGCTGGAGCGGTACCGGGAGGTCATGGACGCCTACCTCGCCGGCCTGGAGAAGGCCGCCGCGAGGGGCCTGGACCTCTCCACCGTCCACTCCGTCGCGTCCTTCTTCGTCTCCCGGGTCGACTCCGAGATCGACAAGCGGCTGACGGTCCTCGGCACGGACGAGGCCCTCGCGCTGAGGGGCAGGGCGGCCCTCGCCAACGCCCGGCTCGCCTACGCCGCGTACGAGGAGGTGTTCGGCTCGGCCGGCCACCCGGCGCGGTCCGGTGACCGCTGGACCGCTCTGGGCGGTGCCCGGGCGAACAAGCAGCGTCCGCTGTGGGCGTCCACCGGCGTGAAGGATCCCGCGTACAAGGACACGCTGTACGTGGACGAGCTGGTCGCGCCCGGCACCGTCAACACGATGCCGGAGGCCACCCTCGCCGCCGTCGCCGACCACGCAGTGATCACCGGCGACACGGTGTCCGGCGGCTACGCCCAGGCCCGCGCCGACCTCGCCGCCGTGGAGGCCCTCGGGATCTCCTACGACGAGGTCGTCACCCGGCTGGAGGACGAGGGCGTCGCCAAGTTCGAGGCGGCGTGGCAGGACCTGCTGGACGCCGTCACGAAGTCGCTGAACAGCAAGGGAGTTGACGCGGAATGAACGCCCCCGTGTGGAGCAACCCGCTGCGGGACGCCCGTGACCGGCGCCTGCCCCGGATCGCCGGACCGTCCGGCCTGGTGATCTTCGGGGTGACCGGCGACCTGTCGCGCAGGAAGCTGATGCCGGCCGTCTACGACCTCGCCAACCGCGGTCTGCTGCCGCCGGGCTTCTCGCTCGTCGGTTTCGCCCGCCGCGACTGGGAGGACCAGGACTTCGCGCAGGTCGTGCACGACGCGGTGCGCGAGCACGCGCGGACCCCGTTCCGCGAGGAGGTCTGGCAGCAGCTCGCCGAGGGCATGCGGTTCGTCCCCGGCGACTTCGACGACGACAAGGCGTTCGAGCAGCTGCGCGAGGCGGTCGAGGAGCTGAACTCCTCGCGCGGCACCGGCGGCAACTACGCCTTCTACCTGTCCGTGCCGCCGAAGTTCTTCCCGAAGGTCGTCGAGCAGCTGAAGAAGCACGGCCTGGCGAACGCCCCGGAGGGCTCCTGGCGGCGGGCCGTCATCGAGAAGCCGTTCGGGCACGACCTGGCGAGCGCGCGGGAGCTGAACGCGATCGTGCACGACGTGTTCGAGCCGGACCAGGTGTTCCGCATCGACCACTACCTGGGCAAGGAGACCGTCCAGAACATCCTGGCGCTGCGCTTCGCCAACGAGATGTTCGAGCCGATCTGGAACCGTTCGTACGTCGACCACGTGCAGATCACGATGGCCGAGGACATCGGCATCGGCGGCCGCGCCGGCTACTACGACGGCATCGGCTCGGCGCGTGACGTCATCCAGAACCACCTGCTGCAGCTGATGGCGCTGACCGCCATGGAGGAGCCCGCCTCCTTCGACGCGGACTCGCTGCTCACGGAGAAGCTGAAGGTCCTCAAGGCCGTGAAGCTGCCGGAGGACCTCGGCAAGCACACCGTCCGCGCGCAGTACGCGGGCGCCTGGCAGGGCGGCGAGCAGGTGCGCGGCTACCTGGAGGAGGACGGCATCGACCCGGCGTCCGCGACGGACACGTACGCGGCCCTCCGGCTGAACGTCGACAACCGCCGCTGGGCGGGCGTCCCCTTCTACCTGCGCACCGGCAAGCGCCTCGGCCGCCGGGTCACCGAGATCGCGGTCGTCTTCCAGCGCGCCCCGCACTCCCCCTTCGACTCGACCGCCACCGAGGAACTCGGCAAGAACGCGATCGTCATCCGCGTCCAGCCCGACGAGGGCGTCACCGTCCGCTTCGGCTCCAAGGTGCCCGGCACCTCCATGGAGATCCGGGACGTCACGATGGACTTCGCCTACGGCGAGTCCTTCACGGAGTCCAGCCCGGAGGCGTACGAGCGCCTCATCCTGGACGTGCTGCTCGGCGACGCCAACCTGTTCCCGCGCCACCAGGAAGTGGAAGAGTCCTGGAAGATCCTCGACCCGATCGAGGAGTACTGGGCCGCGCACGGCAGGCCCGCCCGGTACCCGGCGGGCAGCTGGGGACCCGAGGAAGCCGACGAGATGCTCGCACGAGACGGACGGAGCTGGCGCAGGCCATGAAATTCGACCTGACCGACACCACGGCAAGCAAGATCAACAAGGCGCTGGTGCAGGGTCGCCGCGCCATCGGAACACCGGCCGTGGGCATGGTCCTGACGATGGTCATCGTCACGGACGAGGAGAACGCCTACGACGCGATCCGGGCGGCCGAGGAGGCCTCGCACGAGCACCCCTCGCGCACCCTGGTCGTCATCAAGCGGCACGCCCGCACCCCGCGCGACCGCACCCACTCGCGCCTCGACGCCGAGGTGCGGGTGGGCGCCGACGCCGGCACGGGCGAGACGGTGGTGCTGCGGACGTACGGCGAGGTGTCCGACCACGCCGACTCCGTCGTGCTGCCGCTGCTGCTGCCGGACGCGCCGGTCGTCGTGTGGTGGCCGGTGGACGCGCCCGAGAACCCCTCCAAGGACCCCCTGGGAGCGCTGGCGCAGCGCAGGATCACCGACATGTACGCCGTGGAGCGGCCGCTGGACGTGCTGGAGAAGCGCGTGCGGTCGTACGCGCCCGGTGACACCGACCTGGCGTGGACGCGGCTGACGCCGTGGCGTTCGATGCTGGCGGCGGCCCTGGACCAGGCGCGGCTGCCGGTCACCTCGGGCGCCGTGGAGAGCGAGGCCGACAACCCGAGCGCGGAGCTGCTCGCACGCTGGCTGGAGGCGCGCCTGCGCGTGTCGATCGACCGGGTCGTCACCGCGGGGCCGGTCGTCACCGCCGTACGCCTGGGCACCGAGAACGGCGAGATCGTCATCGACCGCCCCGAGGGCCCGCTGGCCACGCTGACCCTGCCGGGCCAGCCGTCGCGCACCCTCGCGCTGAAGGTCCGCCCCACCTCCGAACTGATCGCCGAGGAGCTGCGCCGCCTCGACGCGGACGAGATGTACGCCGTCGCCCTGCGGGGCGAGGGCACCGAGGAGAACGCCTGAGATGTCCGACACCCCGAAGCTCACCCGTCTGCCGGAGTGGGCCGCCCTGGAGGACCACCGCGCCCACTGGCACGCGCACCTGCGCGAGCTGTTCGCGGCGGACCCCGGGCGCGCGCAGCGGTACGTGGCCCGCGTCGGCGACCTGCGCATCGACTACTCCAAGCACCTGATCACCGACGAGACGCTCGCCCTGCTGCGAGAACTGGCCGTCGCCACCGACGTGTTCGGGCTGCGGGAAGCCATGTTCCGCGGCGACAGGATCAACGTCACCGAGGACCGCGCCGTTCTGCACACCGCGCTGCGCGCGCCGCGGGACGCGGTGATCGAGGTGGACGGCGAGAACGTCGTCCACCGGGTGCACGAGGTCCTCGACAGGATGTCCGCGTTCGCCGAGGAGGTCCGCTCCGGCCGCTGGACCGGTCACACCGGCCGGCGGATCCGCAACGTCGTCAACATCGGCATCGGCGGCTCCGACCTGGGTCCGGCGATGGCCTACGAGGCGTTGCGGGCGTACACGGCACGGGAGTTGACGTTCCGTTTCGTGTCGAACGTCGACGGCGCCGATCTGCACGAGGCCCTCCGCGACCTGGACCCGGCGGAGACGCTGTTCGTCGTCGCCTCCAAGACCTTCACCACGATCGAGACCGTCACCAACGCGACCTCGGCCCGTTCCTGGCTGCTCAGTGGCCTGGACGGGGACGAGAAGGCCGTCGCGAAGCACTTCGTGGCGCTGTCCACGAACGCCGGGAAGGTCGCGGAGTTCGGCATCGACCCGGACAACATGTTCGAGTTCTGGGACTGGGTGGGCGGCCGCTACTCGTTCGACTCGGCGATCGGCCTGTCCCTGATGATCGCGATCGGTCCGGACGCCTTCCGGGACCTGCTGAACGGCTTCCACCTGGTCGACGAGCACTTCCGCACCGCCCCCGCCGAGTCCAACGCCCCGCTGATCCTGGGCCTGCTGGGCGTCTGGTACGGCAACTTCTTCGACGCGCAGGCGCACGCCGTGCTGCCGTACAGCCACTACCTGTCGAAGTTCACCGCCTACCTCCAGCAGCTCGACATGGAGTCCAACGGCAAGTCGGTGGACCGGGCCGGGCGGCCCGTGGCGTGGCAGACCGGGCCGGTGGTGTGGGGCACGCCCGGCACCAACGGACAGCACGCGTACTACCAGCTGCTCCACCAGGGCACGAAGCTGATCCCGGCCGACCTGCTCGGCTTCGCCCGTCCCGTCGAGGAGCTGAGCGACGACCTGAAGGCCCAGCACGACCTGCTGATGGCCAACCTGTTCGCGCAGGGGCAGGCGCTCGCCTTCGGGAAGACCGAGGAGGAGGTGCGGGCGGAGGGCGTGCCCGAGGAGCAGGTCGCGCACCGCACCTTCGGCGGCAACCACCCCACCACCACGATCCTGGCGGCCGAACTGACCCCGTCCGTCCTCGGGCAGCTCATCGCCCTCTACGAGCACAAGGTGTTCGTGCAGGGCGCGGTCTGGGGCATCGACTCCTTCGACCAGTGGGGCGTCGAGCTCGGCAAGGTCCTCGCCCGGCGTGTCGAACCCGCCCTGACCGAGGGCGCCCGGGTGCCCGGTCTCGACCCCTCCACCGCCGCCCTCGTGGCCGCCTACCGTGAACTGAAGGAAGTGCACTGACATGCAGCTCGGACTGATCGGTCTCGGCAAGATGGGCGGCAACATGCGTGAGCGGATCCGCCGCGCGGGCCACACCGTCGTCGGATACGACCGCAACCCCGACCTCTCCGACGTGAGCGGCCTGGCCGAACTCGTCGCGCGGCTCGACGCCCCGCGCACCGTCTGGGTCATGGTCCCGGCCGGCGCCCCCACCCAGTCCGTCATCGACGAGCTCGGCGACCTCCTCGAGGCCGGCGACACGGTCGTCGACGGCGGCAACTCCCGCTGGACGGACGACGAGAAGCACGCCGCCGAACTCGGCGCCAAGGGCATCGGCTTCGTCGACGCGGGCGTGTCCGGCGGCGTGTGGGGTCTGGAGAACGGCTACGCGCTGATGGTCGGCGGCGAGAAGGAGCACGTCGACCGCCTCCGGCCGGTCTTCGACGCCCTGAAGCCGGAGGGCCCGTACGGCTACGTCCACGCGGGCAAGGTGGGCGCCGGCCACTTCTCGAAGATGGTCCACAACGGCATCGAGTACGCCATGATGCAGGCCTACGCCGAGGGCTGGGAGCTCCTGGAGAAGGTCGACTCGGTCACCGACGTGCGCGAGGTGTTCCGCTCCTGGCAGGAGGGCACGGTCATCCGTTCCTGGCTGCTGGACCTCGCGGTCAACGCCCTCGACGAGGACGAGCACCTGGACAAGCTGCGCGGTTACGCACAGGACTCCGGCGAGGGCCGCTGGACGGTGGAAGCCGCCATCGACAACGCGGTACCGCTCCCGGCGATCACCGCGTCCCTGTTCGCGCGGTTCGCCTCCCGCCAGGAGGACTCGCCGCAGATGAAGATGATCGCGGCGCTGCGCAACCAGTTCGGCGGCCACGCCGTCGAGTCGGCGAAGGAAGCGTAGTCCGGCCGTGGGAGATCTTCTGCTGGTCCGCCACGGGGAGACGGAGTGGAGCCGGTCGGGACAGCACACCAGCCACACCGACCTGCCCCTGACCGCACACGGTGAGGAACAGGCCAAGTCCATCGCTCCGCTCCTCTCCGGCCGGACCTTCGCGCTCGCTTTGACCAGCCCGCTGCACCGCGCGGTCCGCACCGCGGAACTGGCGGGCGTCACCGGGGCCGTGCCCGAGCCCGACCTGCACGAATGGGACTACGGGGCGTACGAGGGCATCACGACCGCCGAGATACACACCACCCGTCCCGCCTGGGACCTGTGGACCGACGGTGTGCCGCCCGGCCCGGACGGCCACCCGGGCGAGTCGCCCGAGGAGGTCGGGCGGCGCGCCGACCGGGTGCTCGCCCGCGTGGACGCGGCCCTCGCGCACGACGGCGACGTCGTCCTCGTCGCCCACGGCCACTTCCTGCGGGTCCTGACGGCTCGCCGGCTCGGACTGGCGCCCGCGCAGGGGAGGTTGTTCCAGCTGGCCACCGGCACGGTGAGCCGGCTGTCGACGGAACACGGGCGGCCGGTCGTGGCCGAATGGAACGTCCGGACATAGCCGGTTGACACCGCACAGGGGGCCCGCCAGAGTCGCGGCTGATGGAGATCGACGATCTGACACCGGCCGAACAGCGCGTCTGGCGGGCCTTCGCCACGGGCTCCGAAGTGGACTTCCGCGCGGAGGCCGACGGCTGGGGTCCCGAACGGACCCTGCGGGCCGCGGTGGTGCGGACGCTGCTCCTGAACGGGCCCACGGAACCGGGGGAGATAGCCGCCGTCAAGGTCAGGGGAGCACGCGTCACCGGGACGCTCGACCTGCGGTACGCGACGGTCGACAGCGTCGTCCACCTGACCCACTGCCGCTTCGAGGAAGCCCCCGAACTCGTCGGCGCCCACCTGCGCTACGTCAGCCTGCGCGACTCCGAGATGCCCGGCCTGTCGGTGACGCGATCCCGGCTCGACGGCAGCCTGCGGCTGACGCGCTGCCGGTTCACCGGGCCGGTCCGGCTCGACGGGGCGCAGATCTCCGGGGTGCTCTACCTGGACGAGGCGGAACTCACCGTCGACGCACCCGCACCGCCCGAGCAGCCGGGGCGGTCAGGGCAGCCGGGACCGCGGGGGCGATCGGGACCGCCGGGGCAGGCAGGGCAGCCGGGGCGGCCCGAGGGCGCGGGGCCGTCCGGGCGGCCGGTGCTCCAGCTCAACCAGATCACCGTCGACGACGACGTCTGCGCCCGCGGCCTGCGCGCGAACGGCCTGATCCGGCTCGACGGGGCCACCATCGCCGGTTCCCTCGACCTGGAGGACGCCGAGCTGAGCAACCCCGGCGCGCACGTCCTGGACGCCGAGTCCCTCGACGTGGGGGCCAACCTGCTGGGCCGGCGGCTGCGCGCGCACGGCCGGATCGACCTGCGCGGCGCGCGGATTCCCGGCCGGGTGGACCTGCTGCGGGCGACCCTCTCCAACCCGGGGGACACCGCCCTGCGCGCCAGCAGCTGCGTGATCGGCGAGATCTGGCTGCGCGGCGGCGCCCCCGTCGAGGGGCGGCTCAACCTGCGGCGCGCCGAGATCAACCAGCTCCACCTGGAGCCGGAGATGCTCCCCGACCAGGTGCGTCTGCTCGACCTCACCTACACCTTCCTCACCCCGCACGAGCCCGCCGAGCGCCGGCTGCCGATGCTGGAGCGCGACGACGACGCCTTCGACCCGCACGCCTACGAGCAGTTGACGGCCGCGTACCAGCGCATCGGCGACGACCGGGCCGCCCGGCTCGTGCAGCTCGCCAAGCAGCGCCGGCACCGCTCGACACTCCCCTGGTACGGCCGGCTGTGGGGCCGTCTCCAGGACGCCGCCGTCGGCTACGGGTTCCGCCCGCTGCGGGCCGCGGGCTGGCTGCTGTCGCTGCTCGCGGCCGGCTCGGTCGTCTTCGCGCTGGAGCACCCGCGCCCGCTCAAGGCGTCCGAGGCACCCGCCTTCCACCCGGTCTTCTACACCCTCGACCTGCTGCTGCCCGTCATCTCCTTCGGGCAGGAGTCCGCCTTCGCCCCGTCCGGCTGGTACCAGACGCTGTCGTACGTGCTGATCGTCACCGGCTGGATCCTCGCCACGACGGTCGTCGCGGGCGTGACCCGTACCGTCAGCCGCCAGTGACTCACCCGGCCGTGTGCTGGGCGGCCAGGCGCACCGGCGCGTTCACGGCGCCGTAGCCCCGGTAGCCGCCGTCGCGCTGGACGAGTTCGAAGAAGACGCGGCCGACGGTGCGGGTGTAGCAGTGCCGGAAGACGCCGTGCGCGTCCCGGTCGTAGAGGATGCCGAGCGCGCGGTAGGTCTCCAGCTCGCCGTCGGCGAACTCGTAGCGGGCCGCGAGGTCGTCGTAGTAGTTCGCGGGGATCGGCAGCAGGCGGCCGCCGGCCTCGGTGAAGCGGCGGGCCGCGGCGACCACGTCGTCGGTGGCCAGGGCGATGTGCCGGGCGTGGACGGTGTCGTCGGTGGGTGCCGCGCCGACGGTGAGCGGGATGCGGACGCCGCCGTCGGCGGTGGTGACGGCCCGGCTGCGCAGCAGCCCGTAGGGGTCGGCGACGTCGACGCTCTCCTGGGCCTCGAGGCCGAGGACACCGCGGTGGAAGAGGACGGCCTCGTCGAAGTGGTGCCAGGGCTGGGTGAGGGAGAGGTGGTCGATGCGGACGGCGTCCGGCACGGCCGCCGGGGTGTGCGGGAGGTCCTCGAAGTCGGCGCGCCAGTCGGGCAGGCCGGGTCGGCCGGTCGCGCACAGGAAGAGTTCGGTGCCGTCGGGGGCGGCCACGGCGTCCAGCGGCGCGTCCTCGGGGGCGCGGCGGCGCGGCAGGACCGGGGCGAGCAGGGCCTCGGCGCGGCGGGCGGCGCCGGCCGGGTCGGGCGACTCCAGGCCGACGGCGGCCAGGCACGTGCCGTCCGCGGATGTCCCCCCGCCCGAGCGGAGCCGGGAGTGGGGGCGGGCGGCCGGGCCGGTGTTGACCAGGACGCGGGCCCGGCCCTGCTCCCACAGTTCGACGGGTTTGCCGCGGTGGCGGGCGGTGCGGGCGAACCCGAGGGAGCCGAGGAGGGCGGAGACGGGTTCGGCGTCCGGGGTGACCAGCTCGGCGAAGGCGACGCCGGTGGGGACGACCGGCTCGGGCAGGGCGCCGAGTCCGGCCTCCTCCTGGAGCAGGAGCAGGGAGCGGCGGGCGTCCACGGCGGTCGGGCCGGCCTCGGCCTGCCGGAAGACGTCGTTGAAGACCTCCAGGGACAGCGGGCCGTCGTACCCGGCGCGCAGCACGTGCCGCAGCAGGCCCGCCACGTCGAAACCGCCCTGGCCGGGGAAGCGGCGGTGGTGGCGGGACCACTGCAGGACGTCCATGGCGGGCAGCGGGGCGTCGGCGAGCTGGAGGAAGAAGATCTTGTCGCCGGGGATGTCCTCGATGCCCTTGGGGTCCGAGCCGCGGGAGAGGATGTGGAAGCTGTCCAGGCAGGTGCCGAGCGCCGGATGGTCCGCCGTCTCGACGATGCGCCAGGCGTGGTCGTACGTGCTGACGTGCCGTCCCCAGGCGAGCGCCTCGTAGGCGACGCGGATGCCGAAGTCCTGGGCGAGGTCGGCGAGCCGGCCCAGTTGCTCGGCGGCGAGGTCGTCGTCGTCCTCGGCGAGCGGGGAGACGCTGGAGCAGACCAGGACGGTGTCGGCGCCGAGCCGGTTCATCAGCGCGAACTTGGCGCGGGCGCGGCGCAGGTTGCGGGCGAACTCGTCGGCGGGCACCGCCTCCATGTCCCGCATCGGCTGGTAGAGGTCGATGCCGAGGCCCAGGTCGGCGCAGCGGGCGCGGACCTCCTCGGGGCCGAGGGGGCTGGCCAGCAGGTCGTTCTCGAAGATCTCGACGCCGTCGAAGCCGGCCCGGGCGGCGGCGGTGAGCTTCTCGGTGAGCGAACCGCTCAGGGAGACGGTGGCGATGGACGTACGCACCTGGGTACCTCTTTTCCTGCTGGCGGGTTGTGCTGGTGCCGGTCGGGCCACAGCCGATCGGACTGCTGCCGGTGGGGCCTGCTGTCGCTTGTGGTGTGCCGGTGGGTTGCTGCCGGTGTGCCGCTGCCGGTCGGGCCACAGCCGATCGGGCTGCTGCCGGTGGGGCCTGCTGCCGCTTGTGGCGCTGCCGGTCGGGCTGCTGCCGGTGGGTTGCTGCCGCTCGGGCTGCTGCCGTTGTGCCGCTGCCGCTCGGCCACAGCCGATCGGGCTCGCCGCCTGTGCCGCTGCCGGCCGGGCTGCTGCCGGTTCTGTGGGGCCGGTTCTGCGGCGGGGGGTGCGCCGGCGGGCCGCGTCTACCCGGCCGACGGTCGTGCGTCGGCGGGCCGCGTCTACCCGGCCGACGGTCGTGCGTCGGCGGGCCGCGTCTACCCGGCCGACGGTCGTGCGTCGGCGGGCCGCGCCTACTTGGGGGCCGGGACCGCGCCGGCCAGCTCGGCGATGTCCGCGAGCATCCGCGTGCTGTCGGGTTCCCGGCCGGTGAACAGCCGGAAGGCGTCCACCGCCTGGAAGACGGCCATCCCGCCCCCGTCCAGCACGGCGCAGCCGACCGCCCGCGCGGTGCGCAGCAACTCCGTCTCCAGGGGCCGGTAGACGACCTCGGCCACCCACAGGCCGGGGTGCAGCAGCTCGGCGGGGAAGGGCAGACCGGGGTGGGCGGCCATGCCGGTGGGGGTGGCGTGCACGATGCCGTCGGCGTGCGCCAGCAGGCCGGCGAGACCGTCGGGGGTGGCGGCGTCGGCCCGGCCCGCGCCGAAGTGCCCGTTCAGGGAGTCGGCGAGGGCGGCGGCCCGCTCGGGCAGCGCGTCGACCACGGTGACGCACCCGGCGCCGAGGGTGAGCGTGGCGTGCGCGACGGCCGCGCCCGCGCCGCCCGCCCCCAGCTGGACCACGCGCTCCAGCGGGACGTCGGGCAGTCCGCGGGCGAAGGAGGCGGCGAAGCCGGTGACGTCGGTGTTGTGGCCGATCGCCCCGCCGTCCGTGAAGACGACGGTGTTGACCGCGCCGAGCGCCTGCGCCTGCGGGGCGACGCCGTCGAGGTGGGGGATGACGAGCTGCTTGCAGGGGTGCGTGATGTTCAGCCCGTCGAAGCCGAGGTCGCGCGCCGCCCGCACCAGGTCGCCGACCGCCTCCGGCGGCACACCGAGGACGTCGATGTCGAGGAGCCGGTACAGGTAGCGCAGCCCCTGGCGGTCCGCTTCCCGCTCGTGCAGCGCCGGGCTGAGCGAGGGGCCGATGCCGGAACCGATCAGTCCGACGAGATACGAGTCCTTGGTCACGCGGACCTCCTGAGCCGAGCCCTAATGTACGAACTAGTACGTTAGCTATATCAGCCGAACGGGTTCCCCCGGAAGACCTGAGGGTCTTTCCCCGTGCTGCTTCTACAATCACCGGCACTGGCCCTACGCCCGAAGGAACCCGATGACCAGCGTCGACGAACCGGCACGACCCAACGGGCGGATCCGCGACGCCGCCCGCACCCAGGCCGAGATCCTCGACGTGGCCACGCAGGAGTTCGCCCGGGTCGGCTACGCCGGTGCCCGCGTCGACGACATCGCCGCCCGCACCCGCACCACCAAACGGATGATCTACTACTACTTCGGCGGCAAGGAGCAGCTCTTCACCGCCGTCCTGGAACGGGCCTACGGCGTGATCCGCGAGGCCGAGCAGCAGCTCGACGTCGAGCACCTGGACCCGGTCGCGGCCATCCGCCGGCTGGCGGAGCTGACCTTCGACCACCACGAGCAGCACCCGGACTTCATCCGCCTGGTCAGCATCGAGAACATCCACGAGGCCGAGCACATCGCCGCCTCCGAGAAGCTCGGCCGGATCGGCTCCCCCGCGCTCGACGTGATCCGCCGCATCCTGGCCGCCGGGCAGGAGTCCGGACTGTTCACCGCCGACGTCGACGCCGTCGACCTGCACGCGATGATCAGCTCGTTCTGCTTCTTCCGGGTGGCCAACCGGCACACCTTCGGGGCCCTGTTCGGGCGGGACCTGGTCGACCCGGCCCAGCGCGAGCACTACCGCACCATGCTCGGCGACATGGTGATCGCCTACCTGACGGCGGAGCGGACGGCGGACTGAGGCCGCCGCGCACGGCGGCGGGCGGGTCGCCGACCGGTCGGCGCGACGGCGGAGCGGACGCCGTACGGAGCCGTCGGGCGGGCGGCCGACACGGCCGCCGGCCGAAACCGTCGCGCGGCACCCCTTGACACCGGCGAAACGCGGGCGCAACATCCCTACCCAACCGCTACTAACTATCCAGTGCGTTAATTAGCCGGGTAGCGCCCGGTCCAGCCGCCCCGCCACCCCAGGGATCCGGCCCCTTCTCCCCGCCTCACCCTCCCGCACTCCGCTTACGGTGGAGTCCCCCCGAAGGAGCACGCCGTGTCCGTCCCCGCCGCACCTCACGACGCCGCCTCCCCGCCCGGTCAGCCGAAGAAGGCCGCGACCGCCGCCTGGATCGGCAGCGCCCTGGAGTACTACGACTTCTTCATCTACGGCAGCGCGGCGGCGCTCATCTTCCCGAAGGTCTTCTTCGACGAGTCCGACCCGGCCACCGCGACCCTGCTGTCGCTGGCCACCTTCGGTGTGGCGTACGCGGCCCGCCCGATCGGCGCGCTCTTCCTCGGCCACTACGGCGACCGCGTGGGCCGCAAGAAGATCATGGTCTTCACGCTCATCCTCATGGGCGTGTCCACGTTCCTGATCGGCTGTCTGCCCACCCGCGCCCAGATCGGCACCCTCGCCCCGGTCCTGCTGGTGCTGTGCCGGGTCCTGCAGGGCATCTCCGCGGCCGGCGAGCAGGCCAGCGCCAACTCGATGACGCTGGAACACGCCCCGCCGCACCGGCGCGGCTTCTTCACCAGCTTCACCCTCAGCGGCACGCAGGGCGGCCAGTTGCTGGCCACGCTGGTCTTCATCCCGATCGCCGCGCTCCCCGAGGAGCACCTGCTGTCGTGGGGCTGGCGCGTGCCGTTCTGGCTGAGCATCGCGGTCGCCGTCGTCGGCTACGTCATCCGCCGCAAGCTCGACGAGACGCCGGCCTTCGCCCAGCAGGCCACCGGTGAGGGCGTCGTCAAGCTGCCGCTGGCGGTGCTGCTGCGCGAGCACTGGGCGGACGTGCTGCGGGTCGTCGCGGGAGCGCTCGTCGCCTCCGTCTCCACGATCTTCACGGTGTGGGCGCTGGCGTACGCCACGAGCGACTCGGTCGGGATGAGCCGCTCCTCCATGCTGTGGGTGGGCGCCCTCGCCAATGTGGTCGCGCTCGCCGCGATCCCGCTGTGGGCCTCCCTCTCCGACCGCATCGGCCGCCGTCCGGTGTTCCTGATCGGCGCGGCCGGCAGCGCGGCGGCGATGTTCCTCTACCTGTGGGCGATCTCCACCGGCTCCTACCCGCTGGCCCTGGCGTCCGGCATCCTCGCCTTCGGCGTCGTCTACAGCGCCGCGAACGGCGTGTGGCCCTCCTTCTACGGCGAGATGTTCTCCACCCGCGTCCGCCTGTCCGGCATGGCGATCGGGACGCAGATCGGCTTCGCCGTGGCCGGTTTCGCGGTGACCTTCGCCGCGCAGATCGCGGGCCCGGACGGTGACGACTGGCTGTCGGTGGCCCTGTTCACGGCGGCGCTGTGCGTACCGCCGGTGATCGCGGCCCTGTCGGCGCGGGAGACCGCGAAGGTCCCGACGGAGCAGCTCGGCGAGGGGACCCGCAAGGAGGCGGCCCAGCCGGAGACGGTGACCGCCTGAGCCCACACCGAGCGCACCCGCGCCGACCGCTCGACCTCCCGGGCCCCCGGACGCCTTCGCGGCTCCGGGGGCCGGGGCGCGCTCGCTCCACGGCCTCGACGCCCCCCGGCTCGGCGAAGGGCAGCGTCTCCCGGCCGGGGGGGCGACCCCGAGGCCGGGGCTCCCCCGGCTCGGCGTGCAGGATCCGCGGCGCGCGCCGGGTCCGCCACTGCCCCGCGGCCTCCTCGTGCCCCGGAACGGGTCCGTCGACGGGCATCGTGACCTCCGGCCCTACCCGGCGAAGGCCCCCCGGGGAATGCCGTACGCCCGCTCCACGCGGAGCCGCAGCACCAGGCGGCGGTCGCGGACCATGGCCGCGCGGTAGTCGTCCCAGTCGGGGTGCTCGCCCAGGACGTCCCGGTAGAGGCGCACGAGTTCCTCGACGGTCTCGTCGTAGGGATGCGCGGCGACGGGCGAGAGCTCGGCGGTGCCCTCGACGACCGTGTACGCGCGGCGGTCGGGGCTGGACACGTGGTACGACGCCCGGGGATCCCGGCGCAGGTTGCGGGTCTTGGCGCGGTCGTCCGTGACGGAGATCCGGACCACGCCCTCCTCCGGGTGGTAGTGGTGGCTGACGTTCGACAGCTGGGGACGTCCGTCGCGCTTGAGGGTGACGAGTACCCCGTCGCGGCCGTCGGAGAGCAGCGCCAGCAGCGCGTGCTGCGTCGTGTCGGGAGTCATGTCCGGCACAACGGGCGGGAGCGTCGCCCCATTCCCGTTCGGCCCGCCCGCCCTGCGTGGCGCCACGACGCGCGCGCTCGGTAGACAGTGTCTACTACCGGGTGGTAGACACTGCCCGTGGACCGGGTGAGCGGTACGGAGAGGCCGGAGCCGGACCTGCGGGTCCGGCTCGTGGACGTGGGTGCGGAGCTGCTGGCCCACGAGGGCGCGGGAGCCCTGACACTGCGGGAGATCGCCCGCCGGGCGGGCGTCTCGCACGGCGCGCCGCGCCGTCACTTCCCCACACACCTGGACCTGTTGTCGGCCATCGCCCACCGGGGCTTCACCGACCTGGCGGGCCGGGTGACGACGGCTCTGGGCGACGGCACCGCTCCGCCACGCGCGCAGCTCACCGAACTGGCGCGCGTCTACCTGCGGTTCGCACGGGACAACCCCGGCATGTACGAGCTGATGTTCCGCCACGACCTGCTCGAAAGCGGTCACTTGGGGCTGAGGGACACCAGCCTGCCGCTGTTCGGTGTCCTGGTGGAGCTGACGGCACGTGTCCGGCCCGCCGCCGACGCCCGCGCGGTCGCGGGGTCGCTGTGGGCGAACCTGCACGGCATCGCCCAGCTGTGGCGCTGGGGCAGTCTCCGACTCGCCACCGGCGCCGACGACGTCGAACCGCTGCTGCGGACGGCTCTCGACGCGCACCTGGGGCCCGAGGCGGGCCGGTGAACCGCGCCCGGACCCTCTCGAGCAGTGTGGCGGGCGCGGTGGTCGTCGCCCTGGACGGCACCGTCCTCACCGTCGCCCAGCCCACCCTCCAGCGCGACCTGCACGCCTCCTTGGCGCAGGTCCAGTGGACCAGCACCGGCTATCTCGTCGCCGTGGCGAGCCTGCTGGTGTTCGCGGGGCGGCTCGGTGACCTCTACGGGCACCGGCGCCTGTTCGCCGTCGGCATGCTCGGCTTCGGAGCGGCCTCCGCGGGCATCGCCCTGGCGCCCGGCGTGGGCTGGGTGATCGGACTCCGGGTCGTTCAGGGCCTGTTCGGGGCCCTGCTGCAGCCGGCGACGCTCGGGATGCTGCGGCCGGCGTACCCGCCGGAGGGGCTGCGGCGGCCGATCGCGGTGCGGACGGCCGCGATCGGGGTGGCGGCCGCGGCCGGTCCGGTGGTGGGCGGGGCGCTGACGACCGCTCTCGGGTGGCGGTCCGTGTTCCTGCTGAACGTCGTGCCGTGCCTGGCCTTCGGCGCGCTCGCCCTCGCCTCCCGGGAGGGGGCGCGGACGGGGCGGAAGCCGCCGCGTGCCGCCGTAGCGCTGGACGTGCCCGGTGCGCTGCTGCTCGCGGTCGCGCTGGCGTGCCTGGTGCACACCCTGGTCACCCCGCTCGGCGTGACCGGCGCGGCCGGCGCCGCGGTGGCCGCCGTCGCCGGTTGCGTCTTCGTCCGGCACGAGCGCCGCACTCCCTCCCCGCTGCTGCCCCCGGACGTCGTCGGCTCCCCGGCGGTGGGCGCGGCGCTGGCCCTGCTGGTCACCGCGTCGGCGGCCCTCAACGGCGGGCTCTTCGCCTGTGTCTACGTCCTCCAGGACGATCTGGGGCTCACCCCGCTGCGCACCGCGCTGCTCAGCCTGCCGCTGGCCGTGCTGCTGATCGCCGCGGCGCCCGCGTCCGCCGTCCTGTCGCGCCGGGCCGGCGCCCGCCACACGGTCGTCACGGCGACGGCGGTCCTCTCCGGCGGCCTCCTCATCCTCGCCCACGCGTCCGTCCCGGCGGTCCTGGGGTTCGGGTTCGCCCTGCTGGGCGCGGGTTTCGGCGCGGTGATGGTGGTGGCCACCCATGTCGTCGCACGCCGGGCTCCCGCCCGGGCGGCGGGGGTGGCGGGCGGGTTGCAGCAGACGGCGATGAACGTCGGGCCGGTGCTCGGTGTGGCGTCCGCGACCGTCCTCATGGACGTCGGCGGCGCCCGGTCCCCGCTCGTCGTACTGGCCGTCGCGGCCGCGGCGGCGGTCCCTCTCTGCGGCGCGCTGCCGGGCCGGACGCGCGCCGTCCCCGGCGGGGTCACGACGGGCCGCGCCGAGGCTCCGTCCGCAGGTGGGAGCGACACAGAGCACATCCGTCACGGCGCCGAAAGGAGTCCTTTCCCGCCGTCCCTGCGCGACGATGAGGTCTGAGGCCGTTCCGGTGGCGCGTGCCGGACCGCGCCTCGGACGAACGCACCGGAGGAGAGCGATGGCACAGCTGCGACAAGAGGCCGACCCGAGCGAGGTCGGGCTGGACGCGAGGGCACTGGACCGCCTCGACCGGCATGTCGCCCGGTACGTCGACGAGGGCCGCCTGCCCGGCTTCCTCGTGGCCGTCGCCCGCGGCGGCCGGATCGCGCACCTCACCACGTACGGCCACCGCGACCTCGCGGCCGGACTCCCCGTCGGGACGGACACCCTGTGGCGGATCTACTCGATGACCAAACCGGTCACCTCGGTCGCCGCGCTGATGCTGGTGGAGGAGGGCCGGCTCTCCCTCGACGACCCGGTCGCCGACCACCTCCCGGCCTTCGCCGACCAGCGGGTGTACGCCGGCGGCTCCGGCGCCGACCTGACGACCCGCCCGGTCCGGCAACCCGTGCTGGTGCGGCACCTGATGACGCACACCGCCGGCCTGACCTTCGCCTTCTACCACTGCCACCCCGTGGACGCCCTCTACCGCGAGGCCGGCCTGGAGTCGGCGGTGCTGCCGGGGTCGGACCTGGCCGAGACCGTCGAGGCGTACGCGCGGCTGCCCCTGCAGTTCGAGCCGGGCACGCAGTGGAACTACTCGGTGGCCACCAACGTCCTGGGCCGCATCATCGAGGTCGTCTCCGGACAGGCCCTGGACGAGTTCCTCGCCGAGCGGGTCTTCCGCCCGCTCGGCATGCCGGACGCCGGCTTCCAGGTCACCGGCGGACAGGCGGGCCGGCTGGCCGAGCTGTACGGGGACACCGACGACGGCCGTCTCGAGCCGATCCCCGGGCTGCCGCTGTCCGGGCGCCCCCGGTTCCTGTCGGGCAGCGGCGGCATGGTGGCGACCGCATACGACATCCACCGTTTCATGGAGCTGCTGCGCCGCCGCGGCGAACTCGACGGCACCCGCCTGCTCACGCCCGAGACGGTGGACCTCATGACCCGCAACCACCTGCCCGGCGGCGCCGACCTGCGTACCGTCGGCAGCCGCCCCGCGCACGACGAGCCGGGCAACGACGGTGTCGGCTTCGGCCTCGGCGTCTCCGTGGTGATCGACCCGGAGCGCACCCAGGCCCCTTCCGGACTCGGCACCTACGGCTGGAGCGGGGTGGCCACGACGACGTTCTGGGTCGACCCGGGCCGGGACCTGACGGTGCAGTTCCTGACGCAGGTGAGGCCGAGGAAGTCGCTGAAGCTCTACCCCGACCTCAAGCGCCTGGTCCACGAGGCCGTCCTGGACTGACCGGTCCGCCAAGGGGTGCCGTGCGGAGCACGCACCCCCCGGACCCCGGCGGCACCCCTACGCCTCGGGCGGACCCGGACGGCATCCCCTACGCCCCGTCCGGCCCGTCCGGCCCGTCGTCGACACGCAGGGTGAACGGCACGCCGTCGCGGGCGAGTTCGTCCAGCCACTGCCGCGACCGCTCCTGCGTCTCGGCGGCACGGTTCAGCCCCGGCGGCAGGGAGCCGTCGAGGACGTGCCGGACGCCGAGCGCGAGGGGCCGGGACACGCACCGGGCCATCGCGCTCTCCTCCTCGTCGCCCACCAGGTCCAGCAGGTGACCGCCGGACCAGGAGCCGCCGTCGCGGGCGTGCACCGCCAGGGACACGGCGAGGACGACCCGGTCCCGGTCGGCGTCCGTGGTGGGGTGGGCGGCCGCCAGCTCCCGGGCCAGCGCGGCGATCCGGGCGTCGTCGCCCGCCCTCAGTTCGTCGAACACCGCCTCCCAGGCCCGCCGCCACCCGCCCAGGCGGAGGGTGCCGCGCACGAAGGTCCGCGCCTGCCAGGCGGCCGGCAGCCCGTACTGCTCCACGAACGGGACGCTGTCGCGGTTGGGGTAGACCTCGAAGGTTTCCCCGTCGACGAGGTGCGCGCGGGTGGCCTCCCAGGGCCGCCCGGCGGTCGTCTCGACGCCGTCCTCGATGTAACGGGCGGGCGAGCGCAGGGCGTTGAGGACGCCGAGCGGCGCCCAGCTGAACCGGTAGCGGAAGTCGTTCGGGACGGCGGGGACGCCACCGCAGTACGACGTGAAGCGGTAGGAGGCGGGCGTGCCGTCGCCGATCGCGGCCCGGGCGCGGCCGACGAGGTCGTGCGCGAAAAGGTGGTCGATGCCCGGGTCGAGCCCGGCCTCGGTCAGCACGACGACGCCCGCGCCGAGGGCTGCGGGCACCTGCTCCTGCACCGCGTCCGAGACATAGCTGGAGCAGGCGAAGTGGGCGCGCCGGCCCACGCAGGCCCGCAGCAGCGGGGCGTGCTCGGGAGCGGGCAGCATCGACACCACGACGTCCCCGGGCGCCAGTTCGGCGGTGAGCGTGTCGAGGGTGTACCGGCGTGGCTCGGCGCGTCCGGTCAGGCCCAGCCGGTCGAGGGCCTCGGCGGCGCGCTGCTGCGTACGGTGCCACAGCCGCACGCGCCCGGCGGCCTCGCACAGGGCTGCCAGGCCGCTGCCGGTGGACAGGCCGGCGCCGATCCAGTGGACGGTCCCGCTCGCGGCGACCCGCTCACGCATCGCCGGACTGCCCTTCGGCCAGGCCGAGTTCGCGGCAGGCCTGGCGGAAGCGGTCCCGGCAGCGCCCCCACGGGCCGCCGGCACCGAAGTCGAGCAGCTGCGGCAGCAGGGCGGCGGAGAAGTCGTCGCTGGACTCGCGCGGCAGCAGGGACGGCACATTGTCGATGGCGATCAGGTCGAGCGGGGGCTCCTTGCGCAGCCGCCGCACCGGGTCGGTCCACTCGGTCGTACGGTCGTAGACCGGGAGCACGTTGAGGGGTGAGCCGACGTCGCAGGTGACGTCGGAGAGGGTGCGCAGCCGGCGGGCGGAGTCGTCGAGGTCCTCCTCCCGGACGAAGGGCGGGACGGGCGTCGTGGCCAGGACGCAGTTGACCATGACGTCGTGGTCCAGCAGGGCGCGGCGGTCCAGGTCACGGGTCTCCGCGAGGTCCCAGCAGTCCGGGTCCACGCCGGCCGTGGCGAACGCGACGCGGGCGCCCCGGCCGCTGCGCCCCAGGGCGCCGACGACGAGGGCGGAGAAGTGCTCGTCGCCGGGGGCCCGGACGAGGGTCTCGTCCAGCCGGTCCTTGTCGGTGGGGCGCAGGGGCGCGGTCAGGCGGCCCCGGTGCTGCAGCACGGCCAGGGCGGCGCCCAGGTAGCCCGCCCAGAAGCCGAACGCGGCGAGGCGACGGCCCTGGTCGTCCACCAGGTACTCCAGGTCGAGGAGGGTCCCGCCGCCCGCCGTGAACCGGCCGAGCAGGCCGGCCGCGCCCGGCTGCCGCTTGTAGGCGTGCCCGAAGAAGACGTGACGGTGGACCAGTTCAGCCGGGTGTTCGGGGAGTTCCTTCAGACCGAGGATCACGGCGTCCGGCGGCGCCGACACCCAGGAGCCGGCGGGCACGATCCGGGCGCCGGCCGCCTCGTACTCCCGCGCCTCGAAGATCCGCTGCGGGGACTCCTCGACGGTCAGTTCCACTCCGGCGTCCACGAGCCGCCGGGCGTCGTGGGGCACGATCGGGGTGCGGCGTTCGGTGGAACGTACCTCGTGGCGCAGCCACAGGTGGAGTTCGGTCATACGCGATTGACCTCCGGACGCGGGGCGTCGGCGGCGAACCGGCCGGCGCCGAGGGGGGTGACGTCCACGAAGGGTACGCGGCCGAGGCAGAGGTCGCGGACGACCTCGCCGACCGCCGGTCCCTGCAGGAAACCGTGGCCCGAGAATCCGGTCGCATACAGAAAACGGGATACCGAAGTCGCCTCGCCGATCAGGGCGTTGTGGTCGGGGGTGACCTCGTACAGGCCCGCCCAGCCGCCCGTGCGGCGCAGGTCGAGCAGGGCGGGGGCGCGGCGCTCCATCGCCGCGGCCAGGCGGGGGATCCACCGGTCGTGGGTGTCGGTGGCGAAGCCGGGTCTCTCGTCGGGGTCGGACATGCCGACGAGGAGGCCGGGGCCCTCGGCGTGGAAGTAGAGGCTGCTGGTGAAGTCGATCGTCATCGGCAGCGCGGGCGGCAGTCCGCCGGGGACCGGTTCGGTGACCGCGATCTGGCGGCGCAGCGGCCGTACCGGCAGGTCCACGCCCACCATGGCGCCGACCGCCCGGGACCAGGCACCCGCCGCGCAGACCACCGTGCCGGTGGTGACGCGGCCGAGGGTGGTCCGCACGGCGGTGATGGCGGTGCCGTGCGTCTCGATGCCGGTGACCTCGGTGTGCCGCAGGATGCGCGCCCCGTGCCGGCGGGCGGCGGCCGCGTAGCCGTGGACGACGGCCTCGGGGGTGCAGTGCCCGTCGTCGGGCGAGAACGCGGCCGCCAGCAGCCCGTCGGTGCTGATCAGCGGCGACAGGCGGCGGGCCTCGGCCGGGTCGATCAGCCGGCTGGGCACGCCCAGCGCGTTCTGCAGCCGCACGCTCGCCTCGAAGGAGGCGACCTCCTCGGGCGTCGACAGCAGGAACAGGTAGCCGACGCGGCGCAGTCCGATGTCCGCGCCGATCTCCTGCCCGAACCGTGCGAACGCCTCCAGGCTGCGCGCCCCCAGCGCGATGTTCACCTCGTCGGAGAACTGGGCCCGCACTCCCCCGGCGGCCTTGGAGGTCGAGCCGGCGCCGAGTTCGTCCCGCTCCACCAGGAGGACGTCGGGCACGCCGGCGGCGGCCAGGTGGTAGGCGATGCTGGTGCCCATCACTCCGCCGCCGATGACGACGACCGAGGCATGCGTGTTCACGCGGGCGGCTCCTTTCGGCGGCGGCCCCGGCCCGGGTACCGAGGCCGGGGCGGTCGTATGCCGTGGCCGTCGTGATCCCTACCCGTCGGGGACCGGCGATCCCCTCCCGCGTCGGGGACCGGTGATCCCTCCCCGCGTCCGGGACCGGCGATCCCCTCCCGCGTCGGGGACCGGTGATCCCTCCCCGCGTCCGGGACCGGTGATCCCCTCCCGCGTCGGGGACCGGTGATCCCTCCCCGCGTCCGGGACCGGTGTTTCCTCCCCGTCGGGGCGACGGCCCGGACCGCGCTCAGGACCAGTGCGCCACCGCGTCCAGGTGGGGCAGACGGTGGTCCATCCGCTCCCGCTTGGTGCGCAGGTACGTGATGTTGTTCTCGCACGGCTCGATCAGCAGCGGCACCTCCTCGGCGACCTGGATGCCGTTGTCCACCAGCGCCTCGCGCTTGCGCGGATTGTTCGACATGAGACGGACCGAACGCACGCCCAGGTCGCGCAGGATGTCGGCGGCCGCCTTGTAGTCGCGGGCGTCCACCGGGAAGCCGAGCGCCACGTTCGCCTCGACGGTGTCCAGGCCCTCCGCCTGCAACGCCATCGCCCGCAGCTTGCCGAGCAGCCCGATGCCCCGGCCCTCGTGCCCGCGCAGGTAGACGACCACACCCCGGCCCTCGGCGACGACGGCCCGCAGCGCGGACTCCAGCTGGTCGCCGCACTCGCAGTGCTGGGAACCGAAGGCGTCACCGGTCAGGCATTCCGAGTGCAGCCGGGTCAGCACGTCCTCGGTTCCGATCTCGCCGTAGACCAGGGCCACTTGCTCGTCACCGCGGTCGTGATCGAGGTAACCGACCGCCTGGAATTTCCCGTACACGGTGGGCAGGGGGGCGCTCACCACGCGTTCCACACCGGTACGCTGCGGGCTCTTCTTGCCGAGTACGCCAATTTTCTCTGTCATGATCTGATTCCTAAGCGGAGACGAAAGGCCGTGAAAAGATGAGTGGTTCGGACATACGGTCGGCGGCATACGGTCCGTTGCCGGCGGACACCACGGAGGACGTCCGGGCACGCGGGGCCGGCGTCGCAACGCAGGTGGCGGTCCTCCCCGTCGGAAGCTTCGAACAGCACGGCCCGTACCTGCCGTTGGCCACCGACACCCTGGTCGCCTGCGCCATCGCCCGGGAGATCGCCGAGGCGTACCCGGTGCACCTCCTTCCGCCGGTGACCATCGCCTGCTCGCACGAGCACGCGGCCTGGCCGGGGACCGTCAGCATCTCCTCCGTCACCCTTCACGCGGTGGTACGGGACATCGCGGCGTCGCTGCGCCGCTCGGGCGTCGAGGCCCTGGTGCTGGTCAACGGACACGGCGGGAACTACGTCCTGGGCAACGTGGTCCAGGAGTCCTCCGCCCGCGGTGAACGGATGGCGCTCTACCCGGCCCCGGAGGACTGGGAGACGGCGCTCGAGCGGGCCGGGGTGTCGACCTCTCCGCTCACCGACATGCATGCCGGGGAAATCGAGACCTCGATCCTGCTGCACGCCCATCCGGAAGTCGTCCGGCCGGGTTACGAGTCCGCCGATTTCACCGCGGACGACCGTCGCCATCTGCTCACGCTGGGAATGTCCGCCTATACCGATTCGGGCGTCATCGGCCGTCCCTCCCTGGGGTCCGCGGAAAAGGGGAAGGAACTCCTGGCGAGCCTGGCGGATTCCTTCGGGACGTATTTCTCCTTGCTGACGTCGCAGACCGAGCCGCAGGCCGTGCGGCCCGGGTCGACCGCCGCGCGATCCGGCTCGACCGCCGAACGATCCGGCTCGACCGCCGCGCGGTCCGGGTCACCCGCCGTGGGGCCCGCGGCGGCCGACTCCGTGTAGGGCCCGCCGGGTCGGGGGCCGGCCTCGCCGGCTCCGTCCCGCAGCCCCACGTACCAGCGCGCGACGAGGACGACGGCGCCCGGCAGCGCCGCCACGAGGGTCAGCACCCCGTACACGACGGCGACCGCGAGACCGGTGTGCGCGCCGAGACCGGCCGCCCCGAACGCCCAGGCGGTGACGCCCTCGCGGGGGCCCCAGCCGCCGACGTTGAGCGGCACGCTCATCGCGAGCAGGGCGAGGACCGCGAGCGGCAGCAGCGCGACGACGGAGGCGGCGGAGCCGGTGACCCGGGCGGCGACGACGAACGTCGCGATGTGCCCGGCCAGGACCACCAGGGACGACAGGGCGACGCCGGGCCCGTTGCGCCGGGACAGCAGCCCCTCGCGCGCCTCGGCCAGCGCCGCCCGCAGCCTCCCGCCCGGGCGCCCCGCCGGGGAGTTCATCCGGACGGCGAGGACGACGGCGAGCGCGCCCACCGCCCCGAGGGCGGCGAGCGGCGCGAAGTGCCGTACGTCCGCCATGACCGGCGACGGCACGACCAGCAGGACCGCCGCTCCCGCGACGGCGAGGGCGAGCTGGCCCGCGGTGCGCTCCAGCACCACGGCCCGCACCCCGCGGCCGACGTCCCCCGCGCTGCGGCCGTGCCGTACCGCCCGGTGCACGTCGCCGAGGATGCCGCCGGGCAGGGCCGCGTTGAGGAACAGCGAACGGTAGTAGTCGGCGACGGCCGCGCCGAGCGGCAGCCGGATGCGCAGCCCGCGCGCCACCAGCGCCCACCGCCACGCGCTGAACACGGTGGTGACCGCGCCGATCCCGAGCGCCACCAGCAGCGTGGGCAGGTCGATCCGGCGCAGCCCCTCCAGGAAGACGCCGGTACCCATCCGCCACAGCAGTACGGCGAGGATGGAGACACCGGCGAGGGTGCCGAGGTGCGGACGCACGGCGCGCAGCACGCGCCGTGCGCGCGCCCCGCGGGCGGCCGGGGCGGCTTCGGACCGTGCCTCGGAGGATGCCCCGGACCGTGCCTGCGCGGAGGTCACGTCGATGGGTTCCGTGGACGCGGCCGCGCCCGTACACCCTGCGACCGCACCCCCGGGCGCACCGACCCCGGCCGCGGTCACGGTCACGGTCGGGCCGGAACGGGCCGCCGGGACGCCGGCGCCCACCTCGTTGGATTCCGCGGACACGGCCACACCCGCGCCACCCGGCCCCGACGCCGACACCGGGTCCGGCACCGGCACGTCCGTACCACCGGCCGCACCAGCATCCCGGCCCGCGCCCGTGGCGTCCCCGCCACCCGCGCCGAGCACGACCACACAGGAACGGGCCGCACGCACGGCGACGACATCACCCGTCCCCCTTACGCCCGCCGCCCCGTTCGGTTCCGCGGACACGGCCGCACCCGCGCCACCCGGCGCCGGCCTCGGCGTCGGCACGTTCGTACCGACCGCACCCGCGCCGGCATCCCGGCCCGCGCCCGTGGCGTCCACGCGACCGGCGTCCACGCGACCGGCGCCGACCACCACCACGCAGGAACGGGCCGGACGCACGGCGACCACACCGCCCGCCCCGCTCGGAGCGGCCGGCGAACTCGCGCCCGGCGCCCCGCTCGGGGCGGTCGTGCCGCGCCGGGCCGCCGCGGCGGACCGCCGGCGCCGAGCGGGTGGCGGCGCGCCCTCGGCGCGTGCCGCCGGCGCCGTGTGCGGGCGCGCGCCCGCCGTGTCCGCGCCCATCACGCGCCGCCCGTCGGCCGGGCCAGGGCCAGCAGGTCGCTGTGGTGGACGGTGACGCCGAGTTCGCCGGCCGCGCAGGCGGCGAGCCGGGCCGCGAGGTACTTCTCGGCGCGGGCGGCGAGTTGGGGGCGCTGTTCGACGGCCGCGCCGACCCAGCCGCGCAGCCACTGCGCGGTCAGGGCGGCCTCGTCGGGGCCGAGCCGCCAGGGGCTCGGGTGCACCTTGACGGTGGCGCCGTGGCCGGTGAACGCCTCGCAGGCGACGGTCACGGCGTCGGGGCCGAGGAGGCCGCCGCGCCGCTGATGGTCGTTGAAGGCGGCGGCTATCTCCTCGTCCAGCGGATCCGGGTCGCTGAGGTCGACGCGGCCGGCGACCGAGAGGGTCAGCAGGGCCGGGCAGCCGGCGCCCGCGCAGGCCGCGGCGAGGGTCTCGACCTCCTCGCGGGTCAGGACGTCGAGCAGTGCCGACGCGGTGACCAGGGAGGCGCCGACCAGGGCGTCCGGGGTCAACCGGGCGACGTCGCCGCGCCGGGTCTCGACGGTGACCCGGCTGCCGTCGGCGGCGGCCCGCGGGGAGGCGACGGCCGCGAAGTGCAGCAGGTAGGGGTCGCGGTCGTGCAGGATCCAGTGCTGGGCGCCGTCCAGGCGGGGCGCCAGCCAGCGCCCCATGGAGCCGGTGCCGCAGCCCAGGTCGTGAACGGCCAGTCCGCCGCTGCGGCCGGGCAGGTTGGCGAGCCGGATCCGCAGCGGGTCCAGCAGGTCCGCCGACCGCGCGGCGGCGTCGGCGGGCTCGCGCAACTGGAGCCACTCGGGGGCGTAGCGGGGCGCCTCGTCGGTCCCGGCGTCGTCGCGCAGCCGTACGGTGGGCCGCTCGCCGGGGCGGGCCACCGGCCCGGCGCCCGCGATGACGGCCGACGCGTCCGCGTCCATGCCCGCGTCCGTGCCCATGCCCGCGTCCGTGCCCGCGTCCGTGCCCATGGCTGTGTCCGTCTCTGTGGCCAAGGGAGCCTCCCGCGGGCCGGGTTGGGCCGGGACGTGTCCCACGCGTCGCGCCAGGTCCGCCGGGGTCGCCGTCGTCTTCCTCATGCCGCCCTCCGGGGTTCGCTCGGCAGCCGGCCCAGGACGCCGGCCAGGCTCTGGGCGGTCGACGCCCAGCCGTTCAGGGCGGCCCGGCGGCCGCGTGCGGCGGCCTTCAGCCGGCGCCGTACGTCGGCCTCGCCGAACCAGCCGCGCAGTTCGGCCGCGAGGGCGGCCGGGTCCTCCGGCGGGACGAGGATGCCGGGGACGCCGCCGTCGGGGGCGCGGCCGACCGCCTCGGGCAGACCGCCGACGTCCGTGGCGAGGACGGGGATGCCGCGCGCGAGCGCCTCGGTGACCGCCATGCCGTACGTCTCGGCGTAGGAGGTGAGGACCATCAGGTCGGCGCTCGCGTAGGCGGCGTCGAGTGCGGCGCCGGTCTTCGGGCCCGCCAGCTCCAGCCGGTCCTGAAGGCCGTACTTCTCGATGAGGCCGCGCAGACGGCCGACGTACTCGGGGTCCTGGCCGAGGCCGCCGACGCACACGCAGGTCCAGGGCAGGTCGGTCACCGCGGCCAACGCCTCCACCAGCCGGTGCTGGCCCTTGCGCGGGGTGACGGAGGCCACGCACAGCAGGCGGGAGACGCCGTCGGTGCCGGAGGCGAGGGGGGCGATGTCGGCGCCGGGGGCGGCGACATGGACCTTCTCCGGAGCGAGGCCGTGGTGGGAGACGAGGCGGCGCACCGCCCAGTCGCTGGTGGCGACGACCGCGGGCACGGCCCGCAGCACCTCGCGTTCCCGGGCGTCGAGTCCGGCCGCGACCTCCGGGTCGAGACCGCGCTCGTCGCCGAGCGGGAGGTGCACGAGGACGACGAGCCGCAGGCGTTGCGCCTCGGGAACGACGACCTCCGGAACACCGCAGGCGACGAGCCCGTCCATGAGCACGACCGTGCCGTCGGGCAGTTCCCGCAGGGTGCGCGCGAGGTCGGCGCGGGCGGCCGCCCCGGGGCGGGGCCACTCACCGGTCACCAGGTGCTTGTGGACCTGCCAGCCGAAGCCGGGCAGGTCCAGGCAGATGCGCCGGTCGTAGGCGTTGCCGCCGCTGGGGTTCGCCGGGTCGTCGACGCCGTCCGGCATGACGAAGTGCACGGAACGCAGGGACATGGGGATGATCCCGCCGATCTTCGGAGCGGCCGTCTGCGCATGCGCCGTCTGCGCGGGCACGTACGCGAGGGGGGCCTGCTGCAGGGCCTTCTCCAGGGTCACGTCGGTCACAGGGCACGCTCGTAACTCGCCCAGGCGACGTGCGACTCGTGCAGGGTGACGGAGATGCCGGCGACGCCCCGGGCGCCCTCGCCGAGGGCGCCCTTGTGGATGCGCTCGGCGAGCCGGTCGGCGATCACCTTCGCGAGGAACTCGGTGGAGGTGTTGATCCCGGCGAAGTCGGGCTCGTTGTCGAGGTTTCTGTAGTTCAGCTCGCTGACGACGGCGCCGAGTTCCTGGGTGGCCAGTCCGATGTCGACGACGATGTTGTCGTCGTCCAGCTGCTCGCGGCGGAACGTGGCGTCCACCAGGAACGTCGCTCCGTGCAGGCGCTGCGCGGGTCCGAAGACCTCGCCGCGGAAGCTGTGGGCGATCATGATGTGATCGCGGACGGTGACACTGAACAACGGACGACCCTCCAGGTGCGGCGCGTCTGGTCCCCCGGCCGTTGGCCGCCGGGGGATGCCGTGTAGTACGGCTCCTCGCTTCCCCGCGTTCAGCCGGATCTCAGTCTTTTCTCAGGTCAGGCGCTCCTGCTCGTACCTGACGCGGTGACACAGCGCCGGGATCTCCCCGGACGCGAGCCGCGGCATCACCTCCGGCAGCTCCTCGAACGCGCTTTCTCCCGTGATGAGGGCGTCGAGCGCGGGATCGGCGAGCAGGTCGAGCGCGAGCGCCAGCCGGTCGGCGTACGTCCGGTTCGCGCGGGCCGGGGAGACGGTGCCGACCTGGCTGCTGCGGATGACCAGGCGCCGGGAGTGGAAGGCCTCGCCGAGCGGGAGGGAGACCTGCCGGTCGCCGTACCAGCTCAGTTCGAGGACCGTGCCCTCGGCGGTGAGGAGTTCCAGGGAACGGACCAGGCCCTGTTCGGTGGCGCTGGCGTGCACGACGAGGTCGCAGCCGCCCAGGGCCTCCGCCGGGGAGGCGAAACCGACGCCGATCGCCTCGGCGATCTTCGCCCGCGTCGGGTCGGCGTCGACCAACTGCACCCGCACGCCAGGGAAGCGGGCCAGCAGCGCGGCCACCGAGCAGCCCACCATGCCGCCGCCGACCACCGCGATCCGGTCCCCGACCAGCGGCGCCGCGTCCCACAACGCGTTCACGGCGGTCTCCACGGTGCCGGCGAGCACGGCCCGTTCGGCGGGCACGGCGTCCGGGACGACGGTCACGGCGCTCGCCGGGACGACGAAGCGGGTCTGGTGCGGGTAGAGGGAGAAGACGGTACGACCGGCCAGCTCCGCCGGGCCCTCCTCCACCACGCCCACGTTGAGGTAGCCGTATTTCACCGGCGCCGGGAAGTCGCCCTCCTGGAACGGCGCCCGCATCGCGGTGTGCTGACTGACCGGAACCCCGCCGCGGAAGACGAGGGTCTCCGTGCCGCGGCTCACGCCGGAGTACAGCGAGCGGACGAGGACCTCGCCGTCGGCCGGCTCCCGCAGGGTGACGTCACGGATCTCGCCGTGACCGGGCGAACCGATCCAGAACGCACGCGCGGTGCGGTTCATCGGCGTCCTCCTGAACGATCGGGATGTTGTTCACGTACCGAGGTGTGCACAGGCCGCGCACAGTACGCGGCGCTGATCGACTCTGTCACCTGGCCGGAGGATGTGCGGTGGCCCTGAACAACATTGACGACGCGAGGCTGGTCCAGCAGGAGACCGCCGTGGGAGCGGGCGTGCAGATCCTGGTACTGGCCCTGCTCGGCACGGCGATCGGCATGGGGCCGGCGGGCTGGGTGACCGGACTCGTCTTCGCCGTCGCCCTGTGGGCGGTGCTCTCCCGGGCGCTGCACCGCTCGCGGCTGCGGTCCTTCGGCCCGGCCAACCGGGTGACCCTCGGCCGCGCCACGCTGGTCGGCGGGGTGACCGCGCTGGTCGCGGACTCCTTCGTCAGCGCGCCGCCGGTCTCCCTGCTGGTGGGCCTGACGGCGGTGGCGCTGCTGCTCGACGGCGTCGACGGCAAGGTCGCCCGCCGCACCGGCACCTCGACGGCGCTGGGCGCGCGCTTCGACATGGAGGTCGACGCATTCCTGATCCTGGTGCTGAGTGTGTACGTGTCGACGGCGATGGGCCCGTGGGTGCTGCTGATCGGCCTCATGCGCTACGCCTTCGTCGCCGCGGCCCGCGTCGCCCCGTGGCTGAACGCCCCACTCCCGCCGAGCATGGCCCGCAAGACGGTCGCCGCGATGCAGGGCATCTGCCTGCTCGTCGCGGGCGCCGGCCTGCTGCCGTACGCCGCCGGCTTCGGCGTGGCGCTCCTGGCGCTGGGTCTGCTGGTGTGGTCCTTCGGCCGGGACGTCCTGTGGCTGTGGCGGACCTCGCGGCTCACGGCGTCCGAGGCGGCACCGGTGCAGCGCGTGCTGGAGCTGGCGGGCCGCTGACCCGTCGAAACCGCGGGCATGCGTGCCGCCTGGGGCGGCACGGGTGGGCGCGGCGGCACCCCGCAAGCGCCGGACTGCGCGACCCACCCCCCGCACCGGCCCGACGGCACCCCGCAGCGCCGGGCCGCGCACCCCACCCCGACGCCGGGCCGCGCATCCGCACCGGTCACCCGCTCAGTCCCTTCGCGGCAACAGAGCGACCGCGGCGGCCGGTACGGCGGCCAGAAGCAGCCACGGCACGGCCACCGGCAGCCCCGTGTCGAGGAGCGCACCGGTGCCCGCGCTGCCGGCCAGGACGATCAGCCCCGAGACGGACGACAGCGCGCCCGTGTACAGACCGAGCCGGCCGTCGTCGGCGAGGTCGGGCACCCAGGCGCGTGCGGCGGGAGCGACGAGCATCTGACCGAGTGTCAGCAGCACCACGAAGCCGGCCGCGGGCAGCAACCCCACCGTCCCGGTCCGCCCGGCGGGCAACGCGGCGGCCACGACCGCGAACCCGGCGGCGATCAGCGCCAGCCCGGCGCCCATCGAACGCCGCAGGGTGAGCCGCTCCCCCACCCACCGGGTGACCGGCAGCTGCGCGGTCACCACGAGCAGGGAGGACAGCGCGAACAGCCAGGCCAGCGGCGCCTGCGAGCCGGCCGCGCGTTCCACCTCGGCGGGCAGGGCGAGGTAGAGCTGGTTGTAGGCGAGCAGGTAGGCGCCGTACGCGCAGCACAGGGAGAGGAAACGGCGGTTGCGCAGCAACGGGCCCACGCCGCCCCGGGCCTGGACGCGGGTGCGGCCGGGGATGTGCTGCGGCAGCAGCCACGCGTGCCCGGCGAGGACGAGGACGAAGACGCCGGCCCCGGCCAGGCAGACCGCGCGGAAGTCGACCGACAGCAGCAGCGCGCCGAGCAGCGGGCCGACGAACGCCCCGGCCTGCCCGGCGACCGTGAACAGCGCCAGCACCCGGGTGCGCGGGCCGCCGCCCGACTCCTCCCACACGACGGCCTGCCGGGCCACCTCGGACTCGACCGCGGGGGAGAACAGCGCGGCGGCGAACCCGATCAGCACCACCGCGCCGACGACCGTCCAGGCCCGCCCGGCGTACCCGAGCCAGCCGAACCCGGCGACGCGCAGGGCGCATCCGGCGAGGACGACGGGCCGGACGCCGTACCGGTCGGCCAGCGCCCCGCCCACCACGAACAGCCCCTGCTGGCTGAAGGTCCGCAGCCCCAGCACGAACCCGACCATCCCGCCCGCCATGCCGACCGCCCCGCCGAGATGCTCCGCGAGGAAGGGCAGCACGGCGAAGAAGCCGATGTTGAACGCCAGTTGGGTGAGGATCAGCAGCCGCAGGAGGGGCGAGAGCGGGGCGGCCTTCTTCGAACGCGAACCCGGCGACAAGGACAGCAAGGTCATCGGACACCGGCCAACTCGTTCGCACGCGCCGATTGTTCATCCCTGCGCTTCTCGGCCGTACGAAGCGGCGCCCACCGCCGTGCCCACCGCCGCGGTCCTCCCCCGGCTCCGGACCGGAAGGACCCCCACGTCGCTCCGCTCGCCGCCGTCACCGCGAGCGCGCCGAGCAGGGCGAGGGCGGCGGCGGGGGCGAGGACGGCCCAGGGGGCGCGTTCGGCGTAGGGCTGGTTCTCGGCGAGCAGCAGGCCCCACTCGGGGGACGGCGGCTGGGCGCCGAGGCCCAGGAAGCCGAGGGAGGCGAGGGCGAGGGCCACGCCGGGCAGGCGCAGGAGGGCGTGACGGGCGACGGGCGGCAGGACGGCGGGCAGGAGTTCGTTCCTCAGCAGGTACCAGCGGCCGGCGCCCAGGGCGCGGGTGGCGGTGAGGTGGACGGTGGCGCGTTCCTGCCGCAGCAGCGCGGAGGTGTGCGCGGCGAGCGGCGCCCAGGCCACGACGGCGACGGCGAGGACGGGCGTGGTGGCGCCGCTGCCGCGGACGGCGGTGACGAGGAGGGCGGCGAGCACGGGCGGGACGGCGTTGACGGTGTCGACGAGGGGCCCGGACAGTGTGGGCAGGCATCCGAGCAGCAGGCCGGCGAGCAGGGCGACGGCGCTGACGGCGAGGGCCAGGAGGAGGGTGTCGAGGGCGCCGTGGGCGACCCGGGCGAGCACGTCCCGGCCGAGCGCGTCGGTGCCGAAGGGGTGGGCCGGGGAGGGAGGTCGGAGGCGGGCTCGGGTGTCGAGGGCGAGCGGGTCACGGGGAAGGCCGAGCGCGATGACACCGAACAACAGAAGACTGTATGCAAAAGGCAGGATCCTGCGGACGGGTGGTGCGGGCCGGTGCGACGACTGCAGGGCGCCGTCGCGCAGGGCCGGCCCGATGAGCCGGCGGGCGGCGAGGCGGGCGGCGGCCGTGGTGGTGGCGGCGAGGGCGACGAGGACGAGGGTGCCGGCCTGGAGGACGGGCAGGTCCTGGGCGATCGCGGCCTGGAGGGTGGTGCGGCCGAGGCCGGGGATGTCGAAGATCTGCTCCACGGCGACGGAGCCGCCGGTGAGGCCGACGGCGAACAGCCCGAGGTTGGGCAGCAGTCCGGGCACGCAGCGGCGCAGGGCCTGCCGGGCGATGCTGCGGCCGGGCAGCCCGCGGGCGGCGGCGGCCAGCGCCCACGGCTCGGCGAACGCGCCGGGCAACTGGTCGTCGAGGAGCCGCCCGAGCACCGCGCCCGCGGGCAGACCGAGGGCCAGCGCGGGCAGCACCGTCCACTGCGGGCCGTACCAGCCGAGTGCGGGCAGCCAGCCCAGGTGCACGCCGACGACGGTGGCGAGGACGGAGGCGGTGAGGAACTCGGGCAGCGCGGCGAGCGCGGCCGAGCCGGACCCGCCGGCGGGCCGTCCGCCGAGACGCCGGTGCGCGCCGAGGTACAGGGTGCGCGCGCACACGACCGCCGCGGTGCCCAGGGCGACGACGAGCGCC
This sequence comes from Streptomyces sp. NPDC052016, assembly GCF_044548445.1. Taxonomy (NCBI): domain Bacteria; kingdom Bacillati; phylum Actinomycetota; class Actinomycetes; order Kitasatosporales; family Streptomycetaceae; genus Streptomyces; species Streptomyces sp. NPDC052016. The sequence continues at coordinate 5,762 of NZ_JBIUBX010000010.1, read as the reverse complement.
ACCGCCATCAGCAGCAGGGAGGCGCCGAGCGCCTGGAGCACGGCGGGCGTGACCTCGGAGCCGGAGATCCACGACCGTCCGGCGTCCCCGCGCGGCAGTCCCGCCAGCCACCGGCCGAGCAGAGGCAACGGCCCGTCGTCCAGGCCGAGTCGGGCGCGGACGTCGGCGAGGACCTCGGGGGTCGGGTCGCGGTCGGCGGACCGGGCCTTGAGGACCGTGAGCGCGGGGTCGGTGTGCGTGAGCCAGGGCAGCAGCCCGATCCCGCACACCAGCAGTGCGGCCAGTCCCACGCGCCACAGCAGCGCGCCCGTCCTGCTCCCCACGGTCAGCGCCGGGTGCCGGTGCCGACGAGGGTGCGCTCGTACGGGTCGAGGATCACGCCGCTCACCTCGGCGCCGACGCCGGTGATGACCCGCTGGTGGACCAGGGGGACGACGGCGTCGGTGCCGAGGATCGCTGCCTCGGCGGCCAGGGCGGCGTCCTGCCGCTCGCCGGTGTCGGCGACCGCCTGCGCCTCGGCGACGGCCCGGTCGACGGCCTTGTCGCAGAGCAGGGCGAGGTTGTAGCCGCCGTCGCAGGTGAAGTCGCTCGCGAGGAGGGAGACGGGGTCGCCGGTGTCGAGGAGGCTGTTGCGGGCGCCGATGAAGGCGTCGAACTTCCCGGCGAGCGCGTCGCTCTCGAGCCGCGAGTACTCGCGCACCTCCAGCTTCACCGTGAAGCCGGCCTTCTCCAGCTGCTGCTTCACGACCTGCGCGACCTCGGGGAGTTCGGGCCGGTTGTCGTAGGTGGCGAGGGTGACCGGGGCGCCGGCCGGCCTGCCGGCCCGGGCACGTTCCGCGGGCTGCGGGCGCTTGCCCTCGGCCCAGGTCACGGCGGGTCCGTAGATGCCGGCGCCGGCGTCCGCGTGCCCCTCGTACACGTCCTTCGCGAGGGCGGAGGTGTCGACGGCCGCGCGGGCGGCGGCGCGCAGGGAGGGGTCCTCGAAGACGCCGGACGCGGTGTTGAGGAGCAGGCTGGTGGTGCGGGTGGTGGCGGTCTCGCGGCGGGTGTCCGCGTCGAGGGTGGCGGCCTGGGCGACGGGTATCGCCTCGGCGACGTCGACCTGGCCGGTGCGCAGGGCGTTGGCGCGGGCGGTGCCGTCGGCGACGAAGCGGGCGTCGATGCCGGAGGCCTGGGCGCGGCCGCCCCAGTAGTCGTCGAAGCGGTCGAGTGCGGCGCTGGTGCTGCCGTTGACCTTCGTCAGTTCGAAGGGTCCGGTGGCGTTGCCGACCGGGTCGACGGTGCCCTTCTTGCCGTAGGCCTTCGGGGAGAGGACGGCGAGGCTCGGGCTGGACAGGCGCAGCGGCAGGACGGGGTCGGGGGCACCGGTGGCTATGCGGACGCCGTTGCCCTCGGCGTTGGCGGTGAGGGTGACGCCGGCGAGGGCGGCGGGGGCGGGCTCGGCCTCGGTGGCGTGGGTGAGGGCGGCGGCGACCGCGGCCGGGGTGACGTCCGTGCCGTCCTGGAAGACGGCCTCGCGCAGGGTGAACAGCCAGGTGCGGTCGTCCTCGCGGCGCCAGGACGCGGCGAGCGCGGGGGCGGCGGCGCCGTTGGCGTCGAGGGCGGTCAGCCCTTCGGTGACGCCGAGGCGGCTGAGGAGGGTGGCGTCGGCGCCGTACGGGGAGAGGTTCTCGGCGGGCGGGAAGGCGAGGGCGACCCGCAGCCGGGAGCCGTCCTTCGCTTCGGCCGTCGTGCCCCCGTCACCGGCGGAGGCGAAGCAGCCGGCGAGCAGCGGCGTGAGGAGGAGGCCGGCGAGGAGCCGCGGCCGGCGGGGGAAGCGCATGAGGTTCACCGGCCTGTGGAGTGGGGGGAGCGGGAGGGAACGACGGCGGGGAGCAGGGCGTCGAGGGGGACGTCGAAGTGCACGATCCCCTGCCCGCGGCCCGGGTCGTCGCGTTCGTCGTGCACGACGGTGCCGATGGACCGCCAGAAGCCCTCGGCGCCCTCCACGGTGGGGTCCGTGTGCAGGTAGACGGCCCGGTAGCCGCCGTCCGCGGCCGCGAACGCGAGGAGATCGGCGACCAGTCGGCGGGCGAGACCGCGCCGGCGGTGCTCGGGGCGGACGTAGACGCGGCGCAACTGCGCGGTCGTGCCGGAGGGGTAGCGCGCGGCGACGTGGCGCGGGTTCGGCGGATGCAGGGGGCCGCGGGAGTCCAGGGCGCCCGTGCCGACGATCTCGCCGTCGGCGTCGACCGCGACCAGCAGGGTGTGCCGGTCGGGCGCCAGGTACGCGGTGGCCGGATCGATGATGTCGCCGTGCCAGCGGGGCACGTAACCGGTGCCGAAGTCGCGGTAGACGGTGTCGAGCATGACGGCTCGGGCGCCGTCGAGATCGTCGGGCCCGGCGGGCCTCACGCAGTAGTCACGCACTTGCACATCATATGCATCAAGCGGAACGAGCTTGATCACTTCGGGACCCTCACCGATTTGACAGAGATCACCCCCCACCCCTAAACCTAACCACATGACATTCATTTTCAAAAAGGCGGCCCTTGGCGAGGCGGCCCTTGGCGAGGCGGCCCTTGGCGAGGCGGTCCGCGGCAAGGCGGTCCTTGGCGAGGCGGTCCGCGGCAAGGCGGTGCACTGATGCGCGTCGCCTTCGTCGGGAAGGGCGGCAGCGGCAAGACGACCCTGTCGGCCCTCTTCGCCCGCGAACTGGCCCGGTCCGGCGCACCGGTGCTCGCCATCGACGGCGACATCAACCAGCACCTGGCGGAGGCGCTGGACCCCGCCGGCGCCGCCGACTTCACGGCCCCTGCCCTGGCCGAACACCTGACGGACATCAAGAACCTTCTCCGCGGCACCAATCCGCGCATCCCCTCCGCCGAGGCGATGATCAAGACCACCCCGCCCGGCCGCGGCTCACGGCTGCTGCGCCCGCTCGGCGACGACCCGCTCCACACCCGCCACGTCCAGCGGGTGGGCGGTGTACCGCTCATGGTCACGGGCGAGTTCGACGAGAGCGACCTGGGCGTGGCCTGCTACCACTCCAAACTCGGCGCGGTGGAGCTGTACCTCGGCCATCTGGTGGACGGCCCCGGCGAGTACGTCGTCGTCGACATGACGGCCGGCGCCGACGCCTTCGCCTCCGGCCTGTTCACCCGCTTCGACATGACGTTCCTGGTGGCCGAACCCACCCGCAAGGGCGTCTCCGTCTACCGCCAGTACCGCGACCACGCCCGCGAGTTCGGCATCCCGCTCGCCGTGGTCGGCAACAAGGTGACCGGCGAGGACGACCTCCTCTTCCTCAAGGAGCACGCGGGCGACGACCTCCTCACCCACCTGGTCCTCTCCCCCTGGGTCCGCTCGGCCGAACGGGGCAGCCCCCGGGGTGACCTGGAGGACGCCAACCGCCACGCCCTGCGCGTCCTGCGCGAGGCCGTCGACACGCGCGTCAAGGACTGGCAGACCCTGCACCGCCACGCCGTCGAGTTCCACCTGCGCAACGCCCGCGCCTGGGCGGACGCGGCGACGGGCCAGAACCTGGCTGCACAGGTGGATCCGGACTTCGTACCGGGACCGGCGTCACTGACGTGAGACCACCCGTCCCCTCCACCCTCCTTTTCTCCCCTCCTCCCTCTCCCCCAGCAAAGGAACAGGACACCCATGTCTCTCGACGTCTCCCCGAAGCTCCTCGCCGAGGCCGAAGCCGGTGACATCCGCGAGGAGGACTTCGTGGACACGGTGCGTACGTCCCTCCCCTACGCCTACGACCTCATCGCCTCCCTCGCCGCCGAACTCCGCGACGGCACCGCCGAGTTCACCGACAACCAGACGCCGCCCCCGTCCGAGCGGGAACGCGGCCAGCTCCTGCGCGCCCTCGCCAGCGACGCGATCCGCGGCAGCCTGGAACGCCACTTCGGCGTGACCCTGGCCTTCCAGAACTGCCACCGGGTGGCGGCGTTCCGGCCCGGGGCCGAGGGCGGGAAGACCTATGAGCGGTTCACGTCGACGCGGGCACAGGTGCTGAACCAGTCGGCGGAGTTGAGGGACTGCTGACGACGCGCTGACCGACGGCGGCGTCGTCCGGCAGATGGACAGCCGCCGGAGACGCCGCACCACCCACCGTCACCCGAGCATCAGCTCCGTGTTGACGGCGTCCACGAGCGCGTACAGGGGTCCCGCGGTGATGACACCCGCACCCCGTCCCCGGCGCCACGGGTCTACGTCGATCACGGTGACGAGCGCGTTGCCCAGCCCGACCACCACCCACCAGTCCCGCTCGTCCGCCCGCACCCGCCATGTCGACTTCACCCACTTGCCGGTGTCCGTGCGCACTTCGGCCGAGACCAGCTCCCAGCTCTCCGGGTCCAGGCGGGTCAACTCGTCAACGGGTGCGTCCCGTTGCCGGAGTCGCTCGGTCACGTGTGTGCCGTGGGCCTTCAGTCGTACCGGTGCGCTCAGGATGTGGCGGACCCGCGTGAAGAGGGATTCGGGGCCCGACTCGACGTGGAAACGGGCGGTTTCGAAGCGGGGTGACACGGTGAACTCCTTGAAGGGGGCTAAGGGGTGGCCGGTGGTCTTGATCAGCGACGGAGCCGGAGCTGGTGGAGCCCTGGCTCGGCGGCCGCGGCCGAACAGTGAGGACGGCGGTACCGGCGCACACCCTCGCGCGACCGCGGACCGGGGCCGACGCGCTCCCGGGATCCGTCCGCCCGAGAACTCCGGAACGCCGGCCGGCAGGCGACGTCGCGGGGGAAAATGACCGTCATGACGGCTGAAGGCTCCTCCATCGACTCCACCAGGCCCAGCATCGCCCGCGTCTACGACTACCTGCTCGGCGGCAAGGACAACTACGCCGTGGACCGGGAGGTCGGCGACGTGTTCCTCCGTGACCTCCCCGGTTCGGTGGCCATCGCCTTCGCCAACCGCGCGGCCCTGACACGGGCGATCGCGCACATCGTGACGACCACCGGCGTGCGGCAGTTCATCGACCTGGGCAGTGGTCTGCCGACCGCCGACAACGTCCACCAGGTCGCGCAGCGGCACGCCCCGGAGTCCCGGATCGTGTACGTCGACAACGACCCTCAGGTGCTGGTCCACGGCTGTGCGCTGCTGGAGCAGAACGACCGGACCCGGGTCGTCCGGGCCGACATCCGCGACCCCGAAGGCGTCCGCACGCACCCGGACACCCTGCAACTGATCGACTTCGACCGCCCCGTCGCCGTCATCTTCAGCGCCGTCCTCCACCACATCAACGACGATGAGGACCCGGCCGGAATCGTCCGCCACTGGCGCGACCACGTGCCCTCCGGGAGCCACTTCTTCGTCAGCCACTTCCGTTCCGGCGACAACCCGGAGACCACGGAGGCCGAGCGGGTCCTCCAGCGAACCTTCGGCCGCGGCCGGTGGCGCACCGACGAGGAGATCGCCTCCCTGCTGGACGGCCTGGAGATCCTCGACCCCGGGATCGTTCCCGCACCCCTGTGGCGACCTGACACGGCCGACAACCCATGGAGCGACGGCGGCGAGCAACGGGAGCTCACCGTTTGGGAACACCTCATCGCCGCCGGGCTGGCCCGGAAGGCCTAGACGAGTAGTTCCGATGTGGCTCAGTGGTCGTAGGCGATGAGTGACCTGGTGACGACTGCGCCGATGGTGCGGTTGTGCCAGATCGCGCAGGTCATCGCCAGGATCCGCTGAGCCACGCGGACAGCGACGCCTTCGATGGTCCGGCCGCCGTGTTGTTCGAGGTCGAGCTGGCCCTTGAGGGTGTCGTTGAC